>CAUHNN010000001.1 GCA_959607715.1 uncultured Eggerthella sp.
GGAGGCCGCCTAGAGGTTATGATTTAACGCGTCCAAGTTTTGGGGCGCAGTTCAAGCCAAGGCCCCTTCTCTTCGACGAGGGAACGCGCGGAAAGGCGTCGTCGTTACGCGTAGAACAGGATGTCGTTGTACGTCGGCACCGGCCAGTAATCGCGCTCGACGATGCACTCGAGATCGTCGATCTCCTTGCGCAGGGCATCCATCGCGGGCAGAACCGTAGCAGCATAGGCGTTCGCCTGCTCCTGCGGATCCTCGATCGCCTCGGCGGCATCGTGAACCGCGACGAGCGCATCGATGGCCGCCGATGCGTCGTTGATGCCGCGGACCAGGCGGTTGACGATCCTCTCGTGAGGGGCCATATCCGCGCCCGCCACCGCCGCCTTGATGGAGGTGATGTTGCCGGCAAGGGCGGCAGCGTAGTCGCTGATTGCGGGGAGGTACGTGCGACGAGCCATGCGGATCATGACGCGCGCCTCGATATTGAGCAGCTTGCTGTACTTCTCGAGCTTGACCTCGTAGCGGCTGCGGACCTCGGCTTCAGTCAGGACGCCGAACTCGGAGAACAGGTCGATGGACTTCTGGGCGATGTAGCACGGCAACGCCTCAGCGGTGGTGCGGTGATTGGCCAAACCGCGACGCTCCGCCTCCTGCTCCCATTCCTCAGAATAGCCGTTGCCGTTGAAGATGATGCGCTGATGATCTCGTAGAGTTTCCTTGATATGGGCAATGGCCTTCTTCTCGAACTCGGCACCCTCGTAGCCCTCAAGCGCATCGGCGAAGTCCTTGAGGCTCTTGGCCATGGCCGTATTGAGGATCATGTTGCAATCGGAGAGGTTGACCGAGGAGCCGGGCATGCGGAACTCGAACTTGTTGCCGGTGAAGGCGAAGGGGCTCGTGCGGTTGCGGTCGGTGTTGTCCTTCAGGAACTTGGGCAAGACGGCAACACCGAGGTCCATGGCAATGGATTCGGCCGAATGGTATTCCTCGCCCGAGATGAGCGCATCGACGATAGCGCCGAGGTCCGAGCCGAGGAAGATCGAGATGATCGCCGGAGGCGCCTCGTTCGCGCCGAGGCGATGGTCGTTGCCCGCCGACGCAACCGACATGCGCAGAAGCTCCTGGTATTCGTCGACGGCTTCGATGACGCAGGCGAGGAAGACGAGGAAGCGCAGGTTGTCCATAGGATCGTCGCCGGGATCGAGCAGGTTGGTCTTGCCGTACGACAGCGACCAGTTGTTGTGCTTGCCCGAACCGTTGATGCCCTCGAAGGGCTTCTCGTGCTGCAGGCAAACCAAATCGTAGTGGGATGCGTCGAGACGCATCTTCTCCATGGTCAGAAGATTCTCGTCGATGGCGCGGTTAGAGTTGGTGAACAGCGGCGCGAGCTCATGCTGAGCAGGTGCTACTTCGTTGTGCTTGGTTCGCGCCGACACGCCGAGGGCCCACAAGTCGTCGTCGAGCTCCTTCATGAACTCATTGACCGTCGGCCTGATGGCGCCGAAGTAATGCTCTTCAAGCTCCTGGCCCTTCGAAGGAGGGGCACCGAAGAGCGTGCGACCCGTCATGATGAGGTCCTGGCGCTGGACGTAGTCCTTCTCGGAGATGAGGAAGTACTCCTGCTCGGCACCGACCGTGGAAACGACGCGCTGGCCGTCTTCGCCGAAGAACCTAAGCACGCGCTGAGCCTGTTTGTCCACGGCGCTCATGGAGCGCAGCAGCGGGGTCTTCTTGTCGAGAGCCTCGCCGGTATAAGAGCAGAATGCCGTCGGAATGCAAAGGACCTCGTCCTTGATGAAAGCGAAGCTCGTCGGATCCCATGCGGTGTAGCCTCGCGCCTCGAAGGTCGCGCGCAGCCCGCCGGAGGGGAAGCTCGACGCATCGGGTTCGCCCTGAATGAGCTCCTTGCCTGAAAAGGTCATGATGGCCGTGCCATCACCGATTGGATTGAGGAAGCTGTCGTGCTTTTCGGAGGTGATGCCGGAAAGCGGCTGAAACCAATGGGTGAAGTGCGTCGCACCCTTCTCGATCGCCCATTCCTTCATGGCGTGAGCAACGACGTTGGCGACCTCGATATCAAGACGCTTGCCCTCCTTGATGGTCTTGGCGAGGCTCTTGTACGTTTCAGAGGGAAGGCGTTCCCTCATCACGTGGTCGCTGAACACCATGGATCCGTAAATATCAGAAACTTGGGGCATGTCGTGTCTCCTTATGGTCATCGCCGTCGAAACAGCCTCCAAACGAGTATCTGCTCATTGTGCCACAAACTCGCTCCCGCACCTTACGGGACCACTTAACCCTAACCCCCGTTTATTTCAAGTGTTTTTCGTCGAGGAAAAGCCTCCGTTTCCCCTGTATACGAGAAAGGGCACCCCGAAGGGCGCCCTCGCAACTCGCGGCGGCTTCGAAAGGCCCTCAGTAGAACATCTTCTCCAGGTACTCGACGGGGGTCTCGCAACCAAACCAGATCGCTTCTCCCAGCGCAAGCTGCTGAAGGAGCATCCCCAGCCCGCCGGCCGTGACGAGACCGCGCGCCTTGGCGCGCTTGATGAGCAGCGTTTCATGGGGTTCGTAAACCGTGTCGGCGACGAGCAGCCCCTCGTGGAGCCACTCCTCTTCGACAAGGCATTCATCGACGTTGGGAACCATGCCCACACGCGTCGCGTTGACGAGGATGTCCGACTCCGCGATCGATTTCTCCAGCGCCCCTGCGTCGGCAAGGTCCTTCAGGGAGATGCGGGCGCCGGTCTTTTCGGCAACCATGTCTATACGCGCAGCGGTCTTGTCCCAGAAGTCGTCGCGCTGATTGAAAATGCGCACTTCGCTCGCCCCGTCGATGGCCACCTGGGTGTAGACCGCCGAGCCGGCGCCGCCGGCGCCGATGACGGTAACGACCTTGCCCGCAGGATCGCACCCCAGGTTGCGGATGTTCTGGACGAAGCCGGCGCCGTCGGTGTTGTGGCCGATGGATTTACCGTCTTCGATGACGACGGTGTTGACCGCCCCCATCAGATCGGCCGCCTCGGAAAGCTCATCGAGGTATTCCCCGATATACGTTTTGCACGGCATCGTCACGTTGTAGCCGACGGCCCCGAGCTGCTTGAGCCCCACCACCGCATCGGCAAGCTGATCGAGCTTCACATCGAAGCCGAGATACACCGCATCGATGCCGAGCTTCGCGAACGACGCCGTATGCATCGCCGGCGACATCGACTGGGAAACGGGACTTCCGATCAAACCGACGAGCTTCGTCGTGCCCGAGATATCGATGTTCATTTCCATGATGACCCCCCCTTGGTCCCTCAGGCGAACGCTTGGTTCACGTTCGCCGCATTCAGCGATATTCGAGAAGGCGCGGAAAGCGATACGCGCTCATGAAATCGATGAATTCCTGCAATACCCGCGGTTGCCGCTCCTCATCCCGGCTCACCACATAGGTTTTATGAAAGTCGACGGGCGCTTCCCTCACGGGAAGGCATACCACGTCATCGAACGCGTTGATCAGCGACGAGTAGCAGAACAAAGCGACGCTGTCCTTTTCCGCCGAAACGATGGACGACAGGGTGATCTCATCGTCGTAGATCGTTGATATGTCGAGCCCCCTGCCTTCCGTGAAGTCGACGACCTCCTGATAGACGGGCGATTCGGGCTGATACGTCAGAACCGTCGCTCCCCGCAGCTCATCGAGGGAAACCGACGACTTCTTCGCCAGAGGGTTGTCGCGGTTCACGCCGAGGACGAGCTGCTGCGACCAGCAGAGGTTGTAGCGCAGATCGCACCCATCGTCGATGCGGCTCGCGAACGCGACGTCTATCTGACCGGCGCGCAGGCGCCTGATCAGCTCACGCGAATACGCTTGCGTGATGGTGATGACGGGATCGAAGGCGCTGTGGCGGCGAAAATCAACGATCGCCTGAGACCAGAACTTCCCCTGCATCGCATAGATCGTCCCCAGGTTGATGGATGCGTTTTCTTCCCCGAGCGATTCCGCCGCAAGACGCTCGGCGCGCTCGAGGTCCCTCAACGCAGTCGTGACGCAGCCGAGAATATCGACGCCGACCGACGTGAGCTCCACGCCGGCGCGGCTGCGATCGAACAGGCGCACTCCCCACTCGTCTTCCAAGCGCTTGATGGCGAGAGAGAGCGTCGGCTGGGATATAACCAGATCCTTGGACGCCTGCGTGTAATTGAGCGTGGCGGCCAAATGCTCGAAGTACCTCAGATCCTCAACCCTCATCGTTCATCCCCCGAAACGCGTAGCTACAAATCAACGGGAAAATGCGTTTCGGCAGACAAAAGTATGCCGTTAACGACGCGCAGCGTATCAAGGGCGTCTGCCCCCGTGCAGCGCGGCACATGTTCCCTCCCCTGGCAAAGATCGACGAAATGGGCGAGCTCGGCGGCCATGGGATCGTTGATCTCGAGGTCGAAATGCTCTTTAAGGAGCGGCTCGTTCCATCCGTAATGATCTTTACCGTAATAATACAGGTCCATGTGGGGGAATCCGAAGGAACCTTCCGTCCCGAAGATCCGCAAGCTGTTTTCGTCGTCGCACAGACCGTAGTTGAGGTTTTCGCATGCGGCCAAGTCGTAGCTCCACGGCCCCGGGGTTCCGTCGCTGACGAAATACGTCGCCGTCGCCCCACCTTCGTACTCAACGATGACCGACACCGCGTCCTCGACTTCGTTACCCCTGATGCCGTTGCGCGCCGCAGCGTACACCCTGACGGGCTTCATGCCGGTGAGGTAATTCAGGTCATCGAAGTCGTGAATGGCGTTGATGAGAAGCGGGCCGCCGCCCTTCTTCACGCGCCACTCCACGTCGAAATACGAGAAGGGCTTGGCGATCGCGAAACTGCTCTGAAGCCCCACGATCTTCCCGAGACGCCCCGATGCGATCAGTTCGCGCAAGAACACATAGCGAGGAGACGAACGGCGATGATGGCCGACGAGGAGCGTCGCCTGGGCGGCATCGCACATCTCGATGATGCGCTTCGCCTCCTCGACGCTGCTCGCGATCGGCTTCTCGAGCAGTATGTTGCGGATCCCGGCATCCAGCGAACGCTCGACCGATTCCACGTGAAGGCCGTTCGGCAAAGCGATCGCGACGGCATCGAGGTCCTCCTGCTTGAGCAGAAGCCCGTAGTCCTCGTATCGTTCGACCCCCAGCTCGGCGGCCACCGCCTCGGCTTGCTCGCCGAAGCCGGCAACGGCCACAAGATCGACTTCATCGTGAGCGACTGCGTCGCGCGCGATCTTCGCCCCCTGGTTCAACCCGAGAACGGCCAGTCTTACATTTCCCATTCCATCCCCCTTCTTGAAAGCGCGGCCCGTCCCTCCGAAACCGCCCCGAATGCGACGGCCCATGGCCTCGCAGCTGAGGAAAAGCGGCAAACGGCCCCTTGATCCAGGGATGCCCCGCTCTTCCTCCTTCGATTATCGGCAACGCGCTGCAACGACGCCAATAAACGTAGAGGACATTGGATAGGTTTTCATGAAGTAATACAATGCTGCCTGATCATGAGCGCTTTTTTGCGGAGTCAAAGATGCTTATCCGCAAAGGATTATTGCGTATCGCAATGATTCGAAGAGCTCTTCGGGGAAGATGCCCCGGGATCGGGATGCTTGGCAAGGACGAACACGGTCGCGACGATGAGCACAAACCCCACGATGTCGATGGGGACGAAAGCCGTACCCAGCCACACCACGGCGAAAAGCGTCGCCGAAACCGTCTCGACACTGGCAAGCAAACTCGTCTTCGCGGCGCCGATATCCTTCACCGCCTGGAAATACAGCGTGAATCCCATGATCGTGCCGAAGAGCACCAGGCCTATGAAGAGAACCGCCGTACCCGCAGGATCGAGACCCGGCTCAATCGTCCACGATTGAATTGAAAGGGAAAGGAGCACGCCGCCGATAAGCAACGACGAAGCCACCACGGGAACGCTTCCGTAGTGAAGCATCAGCTTGCCGGGAATGAGGGAGTACAGCGCATACGCAAACGCGGAGAGAAGGGCCCAGAACAGCGCCTCGGGAGTCATGACGAGCGTCGTGGGATCGCCGTGCGTCGCGATGAGAAAGGTGCCCGAGATCACAAGAAGAACCGCCACCGTCTCGGCCGCGCGCGGCAGACGGCGCTGGCGCGCGCAGAGGTACAGCACGATCATCACCGGGCCGGTGTATTGGACGACCGTCGCCGTCGCGGCGTTCGAGAACTGAATCGCCAATAAATAGGTGATCTGGCAGAAGGCAAGGCCGAACACGGCGAACAAGACCAAGTGGGCAACGGCGGAGGGCCTTTTCCACATGGCAAGAAACGGACCGCGGAACGCAGCCAAGGAAAACGCCACCAACACCACACCGGCACACGTCATGCGAACCGACGAGACCCAAAGGGGATCGGCTCCGTAGCGGGAAAACAGGAACTGTGCGCAAGCACCGGAAAAGCCCCAGGCGATGCCGCCAAGGAGGGCGAAGACGATACCGCGTATGCTGCGAGAGAACTTCATCGCCCCACCATACCAAGCAAAGCCGGAAAACACTACCGCGATGACCGGTCCGATATGATTTCCCAGCGGCCTGAAAGCGGGAAAACGACTCATTTTTCTTTACGCAACGCAATGCAGCATTTAATAATTTTATAACATGTTCACACTTTTTTAGACCCCGCTCACGGCACATTCGTTTCTTATCTTTACGACGACGCGTGAACCCATTCATTGAAGCGAAAGTGTCTCCCTCAATAACCTTATGGATAGCACCAGGTCAGCGAACTACCCTTACCACGATGCCTCGGCAATGCACGTCTTCCCGTCATGCGGGGCACATCGACAACCATCGTCATGCGCCACGCGCACGATCCGCTCCCATACGGCATGTTTTCACACCCCTTTATTCGAGCCCTTCGCGCACGCACAGCGCTTAGCGCGTAAAGCCATGACACGGCAAAGAGAGGGGGACGCATGTCCTTGAAACGACAGGATGGGGGGATCCAGCCCTGCATCCGGCTGGGAATGTTCCGAATCAGACTTCCCTTCATTCACTTTAAGATCTCGGGCCCCGAGGTCGTCACCGGTCTCATGAACGCCTGCACGTCCTACGGCGCGCTTGCGGTCCTGATCAACACCCTCGGTCTCGATCCCGAGATAGCCTATGCGCTCGTGCTGTTCGAGACCGCCTGCTACACCTTCAATTGGCTTCTCGGCGAAGCATCCATCTGCGGGTGGATCACGGCGGCCATGGCCGTCATCGTCCTCTACCTCGAAACGCTCCCCGAAGGAGTGGTGAGGTTGCAGGCATTGACCGCGATCCAGCTCGAGCTCGGCATCCTATTTATCGTGCTCGGGGCAACAGGCCTATCCAAGAAGCTCAACATGATATTGCCGCCTGCGGTCAAGGGCGGCATCGTCCTCGGCGCGGGCGTCAACTCCGTCGCTGCCCGCTTGACTGAAGGAGGCGCCCTCGACACGGCGACCATCGCCTGCCTATCCGGCCTCGTCGTCGTCTGCCTCCTCATGTTCAGCCAACGTATCCGCGACTACATGAAGAACAACAAGTTCCTCGCGCTCCTCGGCAACTACAGCTTCCTGTGGGCGGTTCTGCTTCTCTTCATCATCGGCGGATTAAGCGGGGAATTCGACTACCGCTTCTCGGGCGACATCATCCGCATCCCCGACTTCGCCGGCCTCTTCGTCGCCGTCTGCCCGTTCTTCATCGGCTTCGCGGAGCCGTCCGTCTGGATCATCGCCATCCCCTACGCCCTGACCGCATGGATCATCGCATACGGCGACTTCGTCACCCTGCAGGAGCTCTGCATCCAGTCCGCCCGCGATGACGAGCACATCGAGTTCAACGCCAACCGCACCAACGTCGTTTGCGGCATCCGCAACGTCGTCCTTGCGCTCTTCGCGCCCTACCCCGCACTCGCCGGCCCCTTCAGCCCTCCTTACACCATTGCGACCTTCGCTCGCTACAAGGAATCGGGGCGCGAGGGCATGGATTCCATCTACGATGGCACGGGCACGAACCTCATCTTCACCGTCTTGGGCCTGTTCATCTACCCGCTCTATGAGGCTTCCCTGGCCGCTTCCGGAGCCTTGCTCGTCGTCATCATGGTCGTTCAAGGCTTCGTATGCGCCCAGATCGCCATCAACATGATGCGCGACGACATGGACAAGGGCATCACCGGCCTCGGTGCCGGCCTCGTTGTCGCCCGCGGCGCTGCCGTGGCGCTTCCCGCCTCCATCCTGCTCTACCTCCTGCTGTGCGGAAACAAGAAGATCAGGTCGGATTACGAGACGAGCAAGGAAGCTCAGCGTCTCGAAGACGAGGAAACCGAGCGTCAGCTCGCCGCCCTTCAGGCACGCATGAAGGAGACCGACGCCTCCTAACCTCCACACGCCCATTCCCTTCGCACGCCTCTTTTGCAAGGGAGTGGGACGCGAGGTCCTCGCGTCCCAGTGAAAGAGACCGTGCCGTCGGACCCCCCCCATCGCGCTCATGCCGATGGGGGGTCTTATTGTTTCGTCGGGCCTCCCACCGATCGCACAACCACTGGCCGCATCAAACGCGCGACCACCGGACATCTCTCGCCCGCCCCCCCTGGCCATCGGGCGCGCGATCGCTCCAGCCGGCAGAGACGCCCCTTCAAAACAAACGAGCCGGCCCAGGACTCTCCCAGGCCGGCTCGACCGCGATAGAAGCGAGAAAGGGGCGACTACACCATCAAGCCGCCGGCGACCGCCATAAGGGCGACGACGACGCCGACGACGCTTTCACCGCCAAGAAGACCGGAGGCCACGATGAGACCCGTCTCCCTCTGCCTGTCGGCAAGCTCCTCTTCGCCGCCTTCAACCCCTTTGCGGCGCATCTTACAAACGAAGTCGTAGATCATCTTGGCGACTGCGCCGAGGAAAGCCGTGAAAGACATGTAGAACGGCAGATAGATACCGAGGCCGATCATCATGGCGGGGAGCTTAAGGAAATGGAGCACGGCTCCCGCAACCAAGCCGATCACGAAAGCGGGAATACAGGGAATGCCCGCGATCATCGTCGCGACGACGGACGCCTGAGCGGCGATGAACGTTCCCTGCGTGCCGAAAGCCGAAGGGCCATAAGCCTGAACGAGGAGCAGCAATACGACGGTTGCGACGACGGCGCCGATGAGGCCGCCGAACGCCTGACCGAGCCACTGGGCTTTCGGATCCGTTCCCAGGACGTGGCCGGCATGGAAGTCGTTCATCACATCGCCGGCCAGGCCGCATGCGACGGCGACGATGGCAGCGATGAAGAAGAGCTGCATCACCGGCACATCGGAAACAGCGGCGCAGAGCAGAAGGACGATAAGGCCGAAAATCTCCATCGGGTCGATGCCCGTCTGGCCGACGGACTGGGCGCTCATCGCCGTGGCGACCCACACCATGAGCACCACGATGACACTCGGCACGGCGCCGAGCTGGAGCGTAAAGCAGATCACGAGCGCAATGGCGGCCAAAAGAAAAGAGAGCAAGCCGAGCGCCTTGCCCGAGGAAACGCCCTTCATCGCGCCCGACGCCGCCATCCCCTTCACGATCGAGGGCAGCTTAGGCAAGATGTTCTTCACGATGACCCCGATGCCGCAGCCCATCATGACGCCCATGCCAAGGCTCGAGACGATGCCTTGCCCCGTCGCAACATCCCAAAAGCCGAAGGTGGAGCCTCCCACGATCAGGCCGAAGTTGGCGAAGAGGGCCGCGAGAAACCACGCGATCATCGCGCC
Organism: uncultured Eggerthella sp.; assembly: GCA_959607715.1. Lineage (GTDB taxonomy): Bacteria > Actinomycetota > Coriobacteriia > Coriobacteriales > Eggerthellaceae > Anaerotardibacter. The sequence continues at coordinate 9,755 of CAUHNN010000001.1, forward strand.
GGTATCGACAAGGAAGCCGACGGCGAGCATCATGGGGGAATTGTAGATGCCAAACGAAACGCCCGGAACGGACACGGTGGAGAAGAACATGACGGGAAGGGCTCCGACCATGTCGCGCAACCAGGTGTAGACGCCGGCGATGCCCAGGGATCCGAACAGCTTCAGGCCGGTCTTGCCGCCGGCATCGCCCGCGATAAGGGTCTGAGCCGCCGATTCGCCGATGGGGTACTCCAGGTCGGCCTCTTCGATGAAGTGATGGCGCAGAAACGCCGTCACGACGAGACCGAGCACCGTACCTGCGAGCGCAACGACGAGCAGTTGCCACCACGCCACGTCGTTTTGGCCGGTGAGGATCCAGATGCCGGGAATGGTGAAGGCGAGACCGCCTGCGACCATCGAACCAGCGGACATGATGGTGTGGGTGACGTTCGCTTCGTTGAGGGAGGTCTTCCCCAGTGCCTTGAGGAAGAAAAGCGAGATTATGGCGGCGAACACGATAGGCCACGGAAGCGCGCCCATCTTAAGTGCCGTGTACGCCGAGGCTGCCGTCAAGACGACGCAGCCGATGCCGCCGATCAGAAGACCGCGCAGCGTCAGTTGACCCTTGAGAGGTGTCATATCAAGTTCCTTTCGCATATCCGCTTCCCCTTTCGACGGGAAGTCGGGTTACTGCCGGATGAAATACCCACCCACTATACTCGATCGCGCACTCTCCCCAGACCCAATGACGTCTTTTTTCCGCCCATCGGGGCGCAGGAAGGGTCTACTTCCTATTGCGCTCATACAAAACGCGCAGGCCACGCAAGGTCAGGTCATCGACGCATTCGTCGATGTGGGTCGAAAGGGCTTGGAGAAGACGTGCGTGGGCGCCTGCCGCGACAACGTGGGCCGACGCGCCCAGTTCGCTCTCTATCATCTCGATCAGCCCATCGATGCGCGCGACTTCGCCCATCACCGCACCCGCTTGAACCGCTTCGCGCGTCGAACGGGCGATGATGGCCTTGGGGGCACGCAAGTCGACTACGGGGATCTTCGCGGCCGTCATAGACAGGGAGCGCATCGAAGCGTCGAGGCCAGGAGCAATCACCCCGCCGATGAAGTCGCCCTTTTCGTTGATGACGTTGAAGGTGGTCGTCGCTCCCATCGTAATGGCGATAAGGGGCAGCGGGAACATGCTGCGAGCCGCCGCCGCATCGGCGATGCGATCGGCGCCGATTTCAGAAGGATCGCTGTAGCCAAGTCGCATGCCCGTTTTCAGACCGGGGCCCACCACAAGAGGGCGCGCGCCACACCATCGGGAAAGGACGCCAACCCACGTGTCGGTAAGCGTGGGAACGACCGAGGCGATGATGCTGCCCGTCGGATAGGGAACATCCGCATCATCGATCGCGGCGTCGAAATTCATGAGAACCGTCTGCGCCTCACTCGGGGTCATGGATTCCGGGGTCATGACGCCCCAGGTGGCCTTAAGCTCCTCGCCCCGGAAAAGACCGAGCTTGGTCACCGTATTCCCGATGGCGATCGCCAACATAGCTCCCTCATCGATCTTTCCCATATGCCAAACCCCCTGATGTCATCGAACGATCTGCTTCCTCGGCCCATTATACGGAACGGCGCACCACGGCCGCTTCGCCGACAGGCAGGAGATATCCTCTACACCAAAAAGACCCCGCCTGCCCAAAGCAAACGAGGTCTTTTTCTCCCTGTAGGCTCTAAAGAAAGAGCATGTATGAAAACCATCGCATGTTCCACCGATGCGACGGCGAAGCAAAGGCCTAGCGGTAGCTAGCGACGGCCTCCTTGAACTGATTGATATAGAAGTTACCTGCGGGAGCAACTTCCTGGCGAGCCTTGTTAGCGGCAAGACGAGCCTCTTCGAGCTTTGCGCTGTTGCCGGTTCCCAGCTCAGAAACCATCGCGAGACCTGCAACGAGATACAGTGCAGCGAATGCAACTACGTAAACCATGGTGTATCAATCCTCCTGGATTCCGTCGGCCCACCGTCGGCCGAACAATCTATTATTTCGTCGAGGTCCGGGGTCCGTCCGTCCCTCGATGACGCCTTCATTCTACGCAGCACCACAACAAATACAAGGATGGGTAAAACTACTGCTCCCTGAATTCGGTGTGAACGGGTTTTGAACACGTTTTGAACGGGTTCAGTACACATTAATTTAGTTTTGGTAAGTTTTTAGTTCACACCCTCTTCACATCTATTCACGAATACCTGTCTCCTATAAATGGCTCGAATACGATTCACGCCAAAAAGAAAGCGCCCCGCGATGCGGGGCGCTTCGAAGACCGAAACCGAGCGATAAAGGAATCGCCCAGCCATATGCAAGGGGTAAATCCTAGCGCTTCGAGAACTGCGGACGCTTACGAGCCTTCTTGAGGCCGTACTTCTTGCGCTCGACCATACGGGAGTCACGCGTGAGGTAACCGGCGCGCTTGAGCTCGGCGCGGTAGTCGCCTGCCTCGAGAAGAGCACGGGCGATGCCGTGGCGCAGAGCGCCAGCCTGGCCGGAAACGCCGCCGCCGTTGCAGCGAGCGATGACGTCGAAATGACCCTTGGTGTCGGTCACGGCAAACGGAGTGGTTGCGTAATCGACGAGAGCCTGACGACCGAAGAACTCGAGACCGTCACGACCGTTGACGGTGATCTTGCCGGTGCCGGGAACGATGCGAACGCGAGCGATGGCGTTCTTGCGACGGCCGGTGCCGTAGTACATTGCTTCGCCTGCCATTAGTTATCCTCCATCTTGATCTCGCGGGGCTGCTGAGCCTGGTGCGGATGCTCGGGGCCAGCGTAAACCTTGAGCTTCATGCCCATGGCGCGACCGAGCGTGTTCTTGGGAAGCATGCCCTTGACTGCGTGCTCGATGACGCGCTCGGGATGCTTCTCCATGGCCTCCTGGAAGCTCTCGCACTTCAGACCACCGGGATAACCGCTGTGGCGATAGTACTCTTTGCTGGCTGCCTTGACGCCCGTGAGACGGATCTTGTCGGCGTTGATGATGACGACGAAGTCACCGGTGTCGACATGCGGGGTGTACTGAGGCTTGTGCTTACCCTTGAGAATATGAGCGGCCTTCGTGGCGACGCGACCGAGAACCTGGTTCTCAGCGTCGATGAGAAGCCATTCGCGCTCAACTTCGTTGGGCTTTGCGTAATAGGTCTTCACAGTGTTCCTCCATTAAAGTAACAAGTGTCGTTTTTCAAAAGTTGCTGCCGATCCGATGCGGCGGGATCCTACTCCGCCTGCCTGCCGCTGCAGACGCCGACGACGCGGTGATTCAGCGATTCTGGACAATCCCTGAATGCGCTTCGGGGCTCTTTGCGGCGAGGGTCGAATCTCAAGCTCGCACGGGGCTTTTGAAAGCGAACTTTTGCAGTTTAAACCGCTTTAGCGTGCCTCGTCAATCATTCCCACGCACAACATCGTCGCCGAAAAGGATTCTCCACGATTATTTCAGGAACGGTCGATCCGCATCACCCCCCTGTGCCACGTGGAATCAACCGCGCTTACCTTCTTATATACTGAGATTCAAGGGCTTCAACCGCGCATGGAACGGGTGATACGGGTGGCCTACATCGAATTCGACAACGTCAGCAAATGCTACGGCACCGGCGCCGCCATGATCCACGCACTCGACGGTGCCTCGTTTTCCGTCGAAAAAGGCGAACTCGCTGTCATACTCGGGGCATCAGGTGCGGGAAAAACAACCGCCCTCAATATCCTCGGCGGCATGGATTCCGCCACGTCGGGTCGCGTCCTCATCGACGGCAACGACATCGCACGCTACTCTCAGGCGCAGCTCGTCGAGTACCGACGCGATGCCGTCGGGTTCGTTTTCCAGTTCTACAACCTGGTCCCGAACCTGACGGCGCTTGAAAACGTCGAGCTCGCCGCCCAGATCTGCCCCGACTCCCTCGATGCCGCCGACACGCTCAAGCGCGTGGGCCTTGCCTCCCGGCTGAACAACTTCCCCGCTCAGCTCTCCGGCGGCGAGCAGCAGCGTGTCGCCATCGCGCGGGCGCTTGCCAAGAACCCGAAGCTGCTGCTCTGCGACGAGCCGACGGGCGCGCTTGACTACCAAACCGGAAAGCAGGTCCTCACGCTTCTGCAGAACACCTGCCGTCATGACGGCATCACCGCGCTCATCATCACCCACAATGCGGCGCTTGCCCCCATGGCCGATCGCGTCATCCGCATGAACAGCGGGCGCGTTACGAGCATCGAGCTCAACGACTCGCCCGTACCGATCTCCGAAATCGAATGGTAAAAGCGGGGCGTAGGCGATGGGAAGCGCATTCCGGAAAGACATCGCGCGCACGATAGCGCGCAGCCGCAAGAGGTTCATCTCCATCTTGGCCATCTGCGCCCTCGGCGTGACCATGGTCACCGGACTCCACGCCGCCTGCGTCGACCTTCGCTCAACAGCCGACTCCTTCTACGATTCCCAGAAGCTCTTCGACATCAGCGTCGTCTCGACGCTCGGGCTCACCCCCGACGATGTCGCGGCACTCGAAGACGTCGAAGGGGTGTCCCGCGTCGTCGGCACATGGGAAGAATCCACCTACACCTCGCACAGGTCCGCGCGCGAAAGCATCGCCGTGAAAGCCATCGACGCCGATGGCCTCAACGTTGCCCGCCTCACATCGGGCGAGCTGCCGGATGCCCCCGGAGAAGTGGCCGTCACCGAGAACTACCTCACCGACACCGGTGCGCATATCGGCGACTTTATCGAGCTGCAAGAAAGCGACGATGCCGTCTTCGATCGCGCGGAATACCGCATCGTCGGCACCGTCATCGACGCGACCGAGATGACCAACCCCACGGGATCCATCGCCATGAGGGCGAGCGCATCCCCCGACTACTCCTTCTTCGTCGATCGAACGGCCGTCACGTCGGAGGCCTTCACCTCCCTCTACCTTTCCGTCGACGGCGCCGAAGCGCTCAACTGCTACGGCGATGACTACGCGCACGCCGTCGCGGCCGTGAAGGCGCGGGTGGAAAACATCAGCGCACAACGGGAAGAAGCGCGGACGAATCAAGTGAAGGCCGAAGCCAACGACGAGATCGACCGGGAAGAGGAAAAGGCCCTCGACTCCCTTTCCGACGCCGAGAAGGAAATCGACGCGGCGGCACAGGAGTTGGCGCAGGGCGAGCAAGACCTCGCGGCCAATGAGAAAGCCCTCGAGAAGGGCGAGAAGGAGCTTGCCCAAGCACGAGAAGAAATCGCAGCGCAGGAAAAGCGCATCGCGGCCGGAGAAGACGAGATCGCCCGAGGCCGCACGCAAATCGAAGACGCGCGCATGACGATAGAGGACGCACGCGCCCAGACCGACGCCGAATGCGACGCGGCAATCGCCCAGGCACAGGCGGCATTCGAGGCGGGAGCGATCTCCGAAGAAGAACTCCACGCCACCACCCAAGCCATCGAGGCGAAACGCGCCGAGGCCTATGCGCAGCTCGACGAACAACGTGCGGCTCTCGCCAACAGCGAAAAAACCCTCGACGAAAAGGCGTCCCTGCTCGCTGACGCGAAGCGGCAGATCGTCGACGCGAAAAGCCGCATCGACGATAACGCCCGAAAGCTCGCCGAAGGCCGCACGCAGCTCTCGGACGGCAAGAGCGAGCTCGAGGAGGGCAAACGCGAGCTTGCCGATGCGCGCGGCGAATTCGAGAAATTCAAGGAGAAAGCCCTCGACGCCATCGACGAAGCCCGTGACGACGTCAACGAGATCGAAGGGGCGCGCTGGTATATCCAGGACCGCTCCTCTAACGCCACCTACTCCAGCATCAAAAGCGATGCCGGGTCCATCGAGGCGATCGGCTACGTGTTCCCCGCCGTCTTCATCGTCGTCGCCGTCCTCATCGGCCTGACCACCATCACCCGCATGGTCGAAGAGGAGCGCGGGCTCATCGGCACCTACAAGTCCCTCGGCTACCGCTCGTCTGCCATCGTCGCGAAATACGTCGCTTACGCGCTCGCCGCCTGCCTTGTCGGCGGCGCCATCGGCGAAGTCTGCGGCTTCATCCTGTTCCCCGTTTTCCTGTTCACCGTCTTCGAGGTGATGTACCTCCTTCCCTCTTACGAGCTTTCGTTCGATGCGCTCTACGGGCTCGGCAGCCTGCTTTTCTTCACGATCGGCATCGCCGGCGCGGCGCTCCTCGTTGCGCGCAGCGAACTCAAGGAAACGCCCGCCGCGCTCATGCGGCCGAAAGCCCCGAAAGCGGGCGCGCGCATCCTGCTCGAGAGGATCCCCTCCGTCTGGAAGCGCCTCTCGTTCCTCAACAAGGTCACCATGCGTAACTTGATGCGCTACAAGAAGCGCTTCTTCATGACCGTCTTCGGCGTCGCCGGCTGCATGGCGCTGCTCATCTGCGGATTCGCCATCAAAGATTCCGTCCATGCGCTCCCTGAGCTCCAGTACGGCGAAGTGAACCGCTACGACGCGCTCGTCGTCGTCAACGAAGATGATTTCGACGCCGCGTCCGATTCGTTCGAGGAAGACGGGCGCGTCGCATCGCTCATGCCCCTCGCGATCGACAGCGTCACCCTCACCTCCCCTTCCGACGAAGAGGCCCTCCAGCTCTTCGTCGTCCCCGATGAAGAGGATCTATCCGCCTACGTCAATACCCGCAGTGGCGCAACCCCCTACGCGCTCGACGCCTCGGGGATGCTGCTCACGCGAAACGCCGCGGAGCTGCTCGGAGTGGAAGACGGCCAAAGCGTCCACATGAAGACGAGCTCGCTCGATGAAGCCGACGTGCCCATCGCGCACGTGATCGACGGCTACCTGGGTAATGCGGCGTACCTGACGCGCGACGCCTACCGCGATCTCACGGGAAAGCCCGCTTCGGAAAACGGCTTTTTCCTCTCGCTCGAAGGAGACCACGCCGCCTTCGTCGACGACGTTTCCCAAAGCGATGGCGTCCTCAGCGTCACCAGCACGCAGGAAAGCCTCGATGAATTCTCGCAGTCCTTCGAGCTGATCAACACGGTCGTCTACGTCATCATCCTGCTTGCTGCGGCACTCGCGTTCGTCGTGCTGTTCACGCTCTCGACCACCAACATCTCCGAGCGCGTGCGCGAACTGGCCACCATCAAGGTCCTGGGATTCCGCCAAAAGGAAGTGAGCCACTACGTCAACAAGGAAATGCTGCTCCTAAGCATCATCGGCATCGCCTGCGGCCTTCCGCTCGGCTGGGCGTTCAGCCACTCCCTCACCTACGTGCTCAAGATGCCCTCGATCTACTTCGCCGTTACCATCGAGCCGGTAAGCTACCTGCTAGCATCGGCGCTTACGCTGCTCTTCGCCCTGATCGTGGCCGCTATTTCGGGGCGTGTTCTCAGGAAGATCGACATGATCGAGGCGCTCAAAAGCGTCGAATGATCCGTCTGCGGAAACGATCGTCGGCGGATCGTCGACTCAACCGGGTATCGAGAAGCGCCGTCAGTCGACAGGAGTCGCCAGGGGCAGAGGGCATAGCCTAGGGAAGGGCCTATTCCCCGTCGGAACCGCCCTTGTCCGGAGAGCCGTCCCTGCCGCCTTTGCGACGCGGATTGAAGTGGTGGCTCAAAGAATCGCCCAACAGATGAAGGTTGACGATCGCATAGGTAGTGACGCCGATGGCGACGGCGAGAATGGGGATGCGGATCAGGTTCTCCGCCTCGGTCACGACGACCGCGCAGATGGCGAGCATGGCCGTCCATGCCCACATGATGAGCACGGTAGCGCGCTGGCTGAATCCTGCACGCATCAGCCGATGATGGATGTGGCCTTTGTCGGCTTGATCGATCGGACGATGCTCGCGCTTCCTGCGAATGATGGCGAACAGCGTATCCAGAATGGGGACGCCAGCCGCAAGGATGGGAACGAGCAGGGAAACGAACAGCGCCGAGCGCGCGGTGGCGAACAACGAGATGATACCCAAGGAAAAGCCCAGGAGCAGCGCGCCCGAATCACCCATGAAGATGGATGCCGGGAAGAAGTTCCACTTCAGGAAGCCGGCGCAGATGCCGATCAGGATGATGCCGAACACGGCTGCGTCGGGGCGGTGGGTGAGAACGGCGAAAGTGAAGATCGTGATGGCGGAAATGCCCGTGATGCCCGCCGCCAAGCCGTCGAGCCCATCGATGAGGTTGATGATGTTGGCGAAGGCGACGAGGTAGAAGACCGTCAAGGGATACGCGACCCAGCCGAATTCGATGTAGCCTTCCCCGATCGGATTGTGGATGCTCGATAGAAGCACTCCCGACCCTGCGACGATGCAGGCGGCGACGACCTGCCCGCCCATCTTGAGCTTAGGGTTAAGGTCCACGACGTCGTCAACCGCACCGACGAGGAACATGAAGACCACGCCGATAGCGACGCCGAGGTAGTTGATCTCCATCCCATCATGCGAGACGAAGGGATTGGGCCAACCCAGGAACATGATGCCGCCCTGAAGGGCGACGAGCGCCGCTATCGCTCCGCCGAACATGGCGATCCCCCCGAGACGCGGAACGGGCAGCATGTTCACGCGCCGAGCGCTCGGGTAGTCGATCGCGTCGAAGCGAACCGCGATGCGCCGCGCCAAGGGGACGAGCGCGATGGTGAAAAGGGCCGCAACGGCGAAGAGGACGATGTACTCGATCCAGCCCATGGACGCCCCCTCTCGGCATTCGGCGCTCCGACGCAAAAGCGACGGTCTGTTAACAAAACTAACGGAACATTATATACGAGAGGAAAGCCAACGGTCACCTTCCCTCCCGGACAAGAGCATCCGTATCGCTACTTAAACAGAAGGAAAACGCCCACCACGAGCAAAAGGACGTAGGAAGCCTTCACGAATTGCTCCTGGCTGACCCTCTTCTGGATAGCGCCGCCAAGCCACGTCGCAACGATGAGAAGGGGGATGCACACCGCGACGATGAGCAAACCGTCCCCTTCGAACCCGCCTGCCTGAATGCCGTAGAGGGAATAAACGCCGTTCAAAATCACCCACGTCATGGTCGTCGTCGACCGGAAGGCATCCTTATCGCGAAGCTTCTGCAGCGCGTAGATGGCCAAAAACGATCCGCCCGAAACGAACATTCCCTGGATCAGCCCCGCGATCGAGAGGATCAAGAGAAGCGCCCACTCGGGCAAAAGCTTGTCTTCACCGCCCGCAAGCAAACCGCGGAAGGCCATGACGAGAACCGCGACGCCGTAGATCTTCGTGAGGATGGGCAGGGGGACGACCGTGTTGAGCCACGCCCCCACCGCCATGAAGATGAGCATGATAACGCTCATTTTCGCGACCTCGCGCCACACCACGTGCTTGATGCCCGTGAAGGCGATCAGGCTGCTTGCGAGCAGACCCGTGCAGTTCAGCACGACGATGGACGTGTCGTGGCCGATGGTCTGTATACCCACCGGCATGGCGAAGACATTGCCGGCAAACCCCGTGATGCCGTTGATCAGATAGGCGAAGAAGAATGCTCCCCAAAACAGATACTTCTCCATGATCCTCCCCCGAAAACCGATCCCCCAAACGGTCCGGAACACGGGGCCGAAACGCGGCCGCCGTTTTTCCGTCACCCATCATACTCCTGCGGAACCGCTTGCATGGCGACGGCAACGCGCCCTCCATTGCGCAGCTCCCCTCAAACGTCGATAATCGATCGCTATACGCAAAGAAAGGAAGGCCGTTGGACACGACAGACACCCTCAGCGCCTCCGGCAGACCGCTGCCGCGCAACTGGCTTGCCGTCATCGTCATCATATGGCTGGGCCAAGCTGTCTCCATCGTCACCAGCTATGCCGCCGGTTTCGCCGCTACGTGGTACATAACCGAAACGACCGGCAGCGCCCTGTGGCTTTCCCTTGCAGCCATGTGCGCCTACCTTCCCCAAGGACTCCTTTCGCCTTTCGGGGGCGTCGTCGCCGACCGATTCAACCGCAAAAGCGTGATGATCGCAGCCGACTTGTCCATCGGCGCGCTTTCGGCGCTCATCGGGCTCGTCATCCTCGCCGGCCATCTGGAGATGTGGATGATCCTCGCGCTCGTCATAGGACGCAGCGTCGGGCAAGCCTTCCACGGCCCAGCCATGATGGCCGCCATGCCGCTTATCGTCCCCGCGCGCCATCTTCTTCGCATCAACACCCTCGATCAGCTGCTCATGAGCATCGCCGGCATCGGCGCGCCCGCCCTCGGCATCATGCTCTATACCGCCTTCGGCCTCCATACCGCCATGTTCCTCGATGCGCTCGGTGCGCTTATCGCCGTCGCCGGGCTCGCGCTCGCCGCCATCCCCACCACCCACGACCTTTCAATGGAAGATCAACATGTGCTGGCCAATCTTGCCGACGGATGGAGGGCCCTTTCGGCGAACAGGGGTCTTCTCCTTCTCATCGTCGGCATCACGCTCGGCATGATCATCTTCGCGCCGATGTCGGCGCTGTACCCGCTGATGACCTACGAGCATTTCGGGGGCGACGGATGGATGGCCTCCATCGCCGAAGCCACGTTCGCAGGGGGCCTGCTCGCAGGATCGGCGGTGCTCATGGCATGGGGCGGCGGCAAGCGCCTCGCTGGGCTGATCGCCTTCGCCATGACCGCCACGGGGCTCGTCACCATCGCCTGCGGACTGCTTCCCTCCGATCTTTTCTGGGCCTTCGCCGTCCTGTGCGCCGTGATGGCCTTCGTATGCGCATGGTTCAGCGGGCCGATGATGACCCTCGTTCAGCGAAACGTGCCGAACGAGAAGCTCGGTCGCGCCGTCGGCTTCACCACAGCGCTCATCGGCCTGTCTTCCCCCATCGGAATAGCGCTCGGCGGCGTCGGAGCCGAAATGGTCGGCATCGCCCCCTTCTTCGTCATAGACGGGCTGCTCTGCCTCATCCTCGGGCTGACGATCTACCTCCCCCGTTCGATTCGCGCCCTCGACGCGCCCGAGCCTGCCACACACGACGATGGAGACGCTGCGTAAACCGTATGCAACCGAAATGAGGAAACCTCGCGACGCGCGCTTTGCGCTACACTTGCCAAAACGCTGGCCTTGCGCCGAAAGGAAGTGGTCCCCTCCATGGATCTAACGTCTCTCGAAACCACGCTTGCCCAATCCTTCGCCTCGCGCGACCTTCTGCGCGATGAGCCCATGAGCAAGCACACCACCTTCCGCGTCGGAGGACCAGCCGATCTGTATCTGCGGCCCGAAAGCGCCGAGGACATCGCGCTGGCCATAGCGGCGGCGAACGAACATGACGTACCCTGGCGCGTCATCGGCTGCGGGAGCGATCTGCTCATCGCCGACGCAGGGCTTCGCGGCCTCGTCATCGAGATCGGCGAGAACATGGCCAAGATCACCCTCGACGGCAATCTCCTGACGGCCCAAGCGGGAGCCACCAACGAGGCCGTGGCGAACGCCGCCCTCGAAGCAGGTCTCGCCGGCTACGAATTCGCCAGCGGCATCCCCGGCTCCATCGGAGGTGCCGCCATCATGAACGCCGGAGCCTACGAAGGGGAATTCAAGGACGTTGCGCGAAGCGTCAGGTGCCTTTTCCCCGACGGGTGCGTGCGCGAAGTGAGCGCCGTTGAAGCCGACTGGGGATATCGCCATTCGATGATGAGCGACGAGGGGCTTATCGTCATCGACGCGACCCTCGAGCTCCGCTACGACGATGCGGCCTCCATCCGCGCACGCATGGACGACCTTGCCGAAAGGCGCTCGAGCAAGCAGCCCCTCGAGATGGCCAGCGCCGGTAGCACGTTCAAGAGACCCGAAGGGTACTTCGCCGGCAAGCTCATCCAGGACGCCGGGATGCAGGGGCATACCGTAGGAGGCGCCCAGGTCTCCACCAAGCACGCCGGGTTCGTCGTCAACACCGGCACCGCGACGGCGGCTGACGTGCGCCACGTCATCGCAGACGTCCAGGACGCCGTTCGCAAAAGCTTCGGCGTCGAACTGGAAACCGAAGTGCGCATGTGGGGGTTCGAAGAATAGTGAAAGAGGAGCGGACGGCCTTGCGCCCTCCGCTCCTCTTTATTACCGCAGCACCGTAAACGGACCTGCCTCAGGATGCCTTTCGCCCCGGATCCATACGCGATCCGAAAACCACGAGGCGGTTCGCCCGATGCGCTTCCCCGCTCTACTTCCAAGGCTGCTGGAAGTCCGGCTTCAAACTGCCGTCTTCGGGCTGATTGAACAGCGTTTCCTCTCCGCAGTCCTGACAGGTGCCCACTAGGACATGGTGCTTGTGGAACAGCGTGTAGTACAGGTAGACCACACCGAAGCCCAGCGAGAACCACGGCATGATGAACAGGAAGATGACGACGGCGGCCGCCGCGCCCGCATGCACATACCAGGGGCTCGGAACGCGGCGCTTGGCCGGCTCGTACGTCAGGTTGCTTCCACCGCATTTCGGGCAGAAGATCTCCGGCTCACGTTTCTTCGATTTTCTGTTCTTTTTAGTGTTGCTTCCCATATGGCGAACCCCTCCTCGGATTTTCAAGCAATAGCATCGCACAACGAAGTCGCGCACGCGCCCCTCAAATCATGCCGTGCGAATGTCGAACGATAGCAAAGATCAATGGATCAGCGCGAGCATCCCGCCGTCAGCACCCGAAAGGACGGACGGCTCGCCGCCCGAGAGGACCTTCGTCGCCCCCCGCGGATGCCGATGCGCTATTCCCCGTCGAGAACATCGAAGGCGTACTGCGCCGCCACCATCGATCCCCGCGCCAACACCGATTCATCCACCTCGTAGAAGCAGCTATGCTGAGGATGATCTGCGCCTACCTGGGCGTTTCGCGCTCCGATGAAAGCGAACACCCCCGGCACAAGACGCAGGTATTCCGAGAAATCCTCCCCTGAAAGCGTCCCTTCGTAATGGACCAGCGTATCGTCCCCCAGAACCCTGCGCACCGAATCCTGGGCGCGCAGGGCACACGCCTCGTCGTTCACGAGCGCGGAATTGCCCGTCGTCCACTCGAACGAAGCCTGCGCGCCGTACGAAGCGGCGACGCGGTTGACGACGAACCCCATGCGCTCCTTGAGGTAATCGCGCACCTTCGGCGAAAAGGAGCGAACCGTTCCCGTGAGGTACGAGGTGCCCGCCATGACGTTGCGCGCCACGCCGCCGTGGAATTCGCCGATCGTCAAGACGACGGGGTCGAATGGAGAGACGTCGCGGCTCACCACAACCTGCATCGCGTCGATGATAGCTGCACCGACGACGATGGCGTCGACGCCCTTGTGGGGCATGGCGCCATGCGCGCTCGATCCGCTGACGTCGACGCGAAACCAGTCGGTGTTGGCCATGCGGGGGCCAGGCTCCACCGAAATCTTGCCCGCATCGACTTCGCTCCAAATATGGGCGCCGTAGATCGACTCGACGCCATCGAGGGCCCCGGCGCGGATCATGACGCGCGATCCGATGGAGATTTCCTCGGCGGGCTGGAAGATGATGCGCACCTCGCCGCGCAGCTCGGAACGGATCTCGTGGAGGATCTGGACGGCACCGAGCATCATGGCTATATGGCAGTCGTGCCCGCAGGCATGCATCACCCCTTCGTTGACCGATGCATACGGCGCTTCGGTCTTCTCGACGATCGGAAGCGCATCCATGTCGCACCGCAGCGCCAGGCAATGGCGGGGAACGCCGTCCTCGAACGCATCGGGAGCCTCCCCCTTGATGGTCGCGATGATGCCCGTGCCCGTCTCTTCGGGAATGCGGTATTCGACGCCGATTTCGTCAAGGCGAGCAGCGATGGCGCGCGTGGTGCCCTGCTCGTGCGAGCTCAATTCAGGATGACGGTGGAAGTAGCGACGAGCTTCGATGATGGACGGCTCAAGCTCGAGGGCTCGAGCACGGATCCGCTCGGTAATGGATTCGCTGCCCATGGAAAACACCTCCTCACGTGCCTGCCTTGCGCAGCAGCACGTTAAATGATAGCAATAGCGTACCAGTTTAGAAGCCCGTTCGAAACCACACCTCCCCTCATTTCCACCCCTACGGAAAAGGGCCCCTCGATGAGGAGCCCTTCAGGTGCGAAAGCGCAGGGGAAAGACGTGCCGCTAGTCCTGTACGCGGATAACGGACGGCTCGCCGCCCGTGACGACGCCGTCGAGCGCGAGGATATCGGCGATCGCGGCGCGAACGTTGCTTTCCTGTGCCGTGTGGGTGACGAAAACGAGATCGACGTCATCGCGCGTCGTGGTGCCGCGCTGGGTGACCGTGCGAACCGAGACGTCGTACTTCGCGAAGATGTCGGCAGCCGACGCCAGAACGCCGCTGCGGTCGGCGACGACGAATCGCACGTAGTACTTCGTCTTCAGATCGTCGATGGAAACGACCGGCAGCTCGTCGGTGCACGTGCAACCAACGATCGGGCCAACGCCGAGCGTGATGTGGCGAGCAACCTCGAGAAGGTCACCCATGACGGCGCTTGCCGCCGGGCCGGCGCCGGCGCCTTCGCCGAAGAACATGGTTTCGCCGACCGCGTCGCCTACGACGTAGATCGCGTTGAAGACGCCGTTGACGGTCGCGAGCTGATGGGATTCGGGGATCATCGTGGGATGGACGCGCACATCGATACCCTCGGAGGTGCGGCGAGCGTGGGCGATTAGCTTGACCGCATAGCCCATCTCGTGCGCCATGGCCAAATCAACCGGCGAGATGCGACGAATGCCCTCGACGAAGACGTCGCTCATCGTGACGCGGGAATTGAAGGCGATCGAAGCGAGAATCGCGATCTTGGCCGCAGCATCGAGGCCATCGACGTCGGCGGTCGGGTCGGCCTCGGCAAAGCCCTTCGCCTGAGCCTCGGCGAGCGCCGCATCGTAGCTCATGTTGTCTTCGTCCATGCGCGTGAGCATGTAGTTGGTGGTTCCGTTGACGATGCCCATGACGGCGTCGATCTGGTTGGCGATCAGCGAATGCTTGAGCGGATCGATGATGGGGATGCCGCCGCCGACGCTGGCCTCGAAAGCGATTTCAAGGCCCTTCTCCTCGGCCAAGGCGAGAATCTCCTTGCCGGCCGTGGCCATGACGGCCTTGTTCGCGGTAACGACGTGCTTGCCGGCCTCAAGCGCCTCGACGATGACGTTCTTGGCGATGCCGGTTCCGCCGATGAGCTCGATGACGACATCGATTTCAGGGTCTTCGATAATCTCGCGGTAGTCCTGAGTGAACAGATCCTCGACCCCATGCGCGATAGCCTGCTCAGGGTTGCGAGAACACACGCGGACCAGTTCGACGTCGATGCCGAAATGGCGAACGAAGTCATCCTTGTGGTTCCGCAGGATGTCGAGGCATCCCCCGCCAACCGTGCCCGTGCCAACCAAACCGATCTTGACAGCCATGCGAGCTCCCTTTCTTCGTGCGCGCCGAAGCGGCGCGCGCGTATCCGATGTGCGCAGTGCGCGTTCCCGCCATTTTATACAAAACGCGCTCTTCGGACACAGAGTATCTGGCCGAAGAGCGCGTTATCGCCATGAACGACGTGGTCGTAGGTCCACTCAAAACCGCATTAGTCGATATCGCAGGCCATGAGGTCAGCGTACGTTTCCCTGCGCGTCACCAGACGGGCGACGCCGTCCTTGACGAAAACGATGCCCGGGCGAGGCTGACCGTTGTAGTTGCTCGACATGGAGTGGCAGTAGGCGCCCGTACCGAACACGCAGACGATGTCGCCCAGATCGGGATGCTGCAGCGAAACGTCGAGAGCGACCGCATCGCCCGATTCGCAGTGCTTGCCGCATACCGTCACGATCTCGGTGCGCGGCTGGCCGGCCTTGTTGGCGATGACCGGCTCGTAATCGGCATGGTAGAGCGCCGTGCGGATGTTGTCGGACATGCCGCCGTCGATGGCGACGTACTTGCGGATGCCGGGCAGAGTTTTCAGGATGCCGACGGTATAGAGCGTGACGCCGGGAACGGCGACGAGGGAACGTCCCGGCTCGCACAGCAAGCGAGGCTGCTTGATGCCGTGCTTCTCGCAGGCGGCAACCATGGCCGAGGTAACCACTTCGGCGAAATCGTCGATGGAGGCGGGGTTGTCCTGAGCAGTGTAGGCGATGCCGAGACCGCCGCCGACGTCGATGTCGTCGATCTCGTAACCGTACGTCTCCTTGATGCGACGCGCGAAGTCGACGATGACCCCGATCGCCTCTTCGAAGGAATGGAGAGCGAAGATCTGGGAGCCGATATGCATATGAAGGCCGGCAAGGTTGACGTTGGGGGCCTCGAGCGCGTCACGAACGCACTCGAAGGCGAAGTCTTCGCGCATGGTGAAGCCGAACTTCGAATCCTCGCACCCGGTGCGGATGTACTCATGGGTATCGGCTTCGACGCCAGGGGTGATGCGCATGTAGATGTCCTGGGTGACGCCAAGCTCCTGGGCGATGGCGGATACGCGCGCCAGCTCGATGCGGGAATCGACGACGATGCGACCGACGCCGGCTTCGATCGCCTCGCGCAGCTCGACGGGGGTCTTGTTGTTGCCGTGAACGAAAACGCGATCCATCGGGAAGCCCACCGCCTGGGCGATGGCGAGCTCGCCGCCGCCGGAAACGTCAAGGCACATGCCGTGCTGGGCAGCCAGGCGCGCGACGGCCTTATTCAGGAAGGCCTTGCTGGCGTAGATCACGTCAGAATTGGGGTACCTGCGGCGGAACGCGTCGCGATAGGAATCCATGCGAGAAACGAGATCGGCCTCGTCATATACGTAGAGCGCCGTTCCGTATTCATGGGCGAGTTCCACCATGTCGACTCCGCCGATGTAGAGATGATCATCCTTGACCTCAGCGGTAGCGGGCAGGCATGCCCCCAGCTCCATAGTGGTGAGGTTGTCGGCTTTCTTGGTCAGGTCAGATGCGGGAAGTGACATAGCTTCTCTTTCGATCGTGCGTCTTACGATAACCGCATTAGTTTACCATTCGCTCTTTTCCGACAAGTAAAATGCAAGCAGGTGTTCGCATGGAAAGGACCACTATGCTCAAGATCACGATTTTCGCCGTGGGAAAACTGAAAGAGCGCTTCTGGAAAGACGCCGTCGCCGAGTACCTCAAGCGACTTAGCGGCTATGCGCAGGTCTCCGTCAAAGAGATTCCCGATTCGACCAAAGAGAAGGAAGCGGCTTTGCTCCTCGAGGCGTTGCCCGACAAGGGCCCGGTCGTCCTGCTCGACATCGCGGGCAGGGAAATCTCGAGCGAGGGGCTGGCGAGCAAGATCGACCGCTACGCGCTTGAAGGCGATTCGAGCCTGGCGTTCGTGATCGGCGGCAGCGACGGGGTGACCGACGAGGTGAAGCGGCGCGCCACCGAGCGCATCAGCTTCGGCCCGATCACGCTGCCCCACAACCTTGCACGCGTCGTGCTTACCGAGCAGATCTATCGCGCGTTCAAGATATCCCGGGGCGAGCCGTACCATAAATAAGCCACTTACAGCACGCGGCGCGACAGGCGGCGGGCATCGGGAGAGGGCAAAGCGATCCAGGTCGAATCGCCAGCATCCACCCAGATACCCCAGCTAAACAGAGGCTGCTTCTTCAAAGGAGCAGCTCGTCTTCGCTATCCGTCGTGTCTCGAAATCTGCAGCCGGGTCACCCGGTCCCCTTCCGTTTCCGAAATCGAGAACGAATACCGAGCAGAAAGCGCCTCTTCCCCATACGAAGCGGAAACCTCGATGACGGGTTCCTCCAAGAGAGCGTAATGGGCCTTCCTCAACGAAAAGGAATCGACGTCGTCGACGGAAAATGAAGCCAGGTCTTCAGGAGGCAGGGTCGTCACGAC
Source organism: uncultured Eggerthella sp. (assembly GCA_959607715.1). Taxonomy (GTDB): domain Bacteria; phylum Actinomycetota; class Coriobacteriia; order Coriobacteriales; family Eggerthellaceae; genus Anaerotardibacter. The sequence continues at coordinate 27,520 of CAUHNN010000001.1, forward strand.
AAGAATGTCCATCGACTCAAGGGCTCGATCCCCCTCAACCATAACGCGCTGCCCCAACGAGCCGCCAGGCAGCCCGAGCATGACGTGGGGGTCATGCGAAACATACGTGACTTCGTCCGGCACGAAAGAACCTTTTACGGTTGACAGAAAATCGAACGTGACACTTGATGCGCTCAGGGTTCCATCATCGCCCGAGGAGCTGGTCACCTCAACGGGCTGGAGAACCGAGCCCGGAACCTCGCGTACACTTTCCGCACCAACCGTATCGCCGTTTTCGAAGATCGCCAGCTCAATACTTCTGCCGCTGCACGCCGCAAGCGCCCCAACAAGGCCGACCAGACACAATACGGCGAACAAGCTTCTAAAGCGCGCTCTTAACATCATGGATGCCTCCCCGCTCTTCGTCCCACGAAACCAAACACACTTCAGGTGGGCCATTCGCTGCAGAGACGCACAATCTGGCGACAAATCAAATCCGCCAAACCCTCACCGAATCATTGCAACGTTTTACCAGATAGAAGTGTGTTTATTTGTACCTGAACTGAAAGGATGAATCGCATGAGCAACAAAACGACCCTATCACGGCAAAGCTAAACTCCAGCACCACACTCGGAACGAGGACTCTAGCGGCGGCTCAGGGGCTCGACTACCGAGTTGGAGAAGTTTTTGGCGGCATGAGCCATACGATCAATACTGGATGGCCTTGGGATCAGTACTGGGCATCGAATCAAGCGCCTTACTTCGCGGTAAATGGAGGCGAGTGTACAGCAGAAACAACAATCTCCGGAATGGGAACCTTGCTACTTCGGGCCGAGTTGTTTATCTAATAAAAGGGCGTCTCCATGCCATTCGCACAGCAGAGACGCCCTCTCCGGCCTCACCCCGCCAACGAAGCAATATGCCATTTCGCCTCCAACGACACAGGCTGCACTAAGAAAACGCCGCAAAGGACAGAAGGACAAGGTCCGCATATTGATGCTTGATGAGCAGGACATAGAAAACACCCTTCTTTGCCATAGGAATATGCTGTTTCGGATCGCGTATTCCTACACAGGCTCGAAAGAGGACGCCGAAGACGTATTTCAAGAAACATGCATCGCCCTTTTCAGAAAGCGCACGCCCTTCCGCGACAACGAGCATCTGAAAGCATGGCTCATTCGCGTCACCGTCAACGCATGCCGCAACCTTGCCCGCTCAAAGAAAAACCGTTCGGAAACCCCTCTTGATACCTCTCTTGACCATAAGTGGGGAGCGGTCGGCTCCTCCGAAGACTCGCTCGCTTTGGAGGACGCCGTCTGGAAAAGCGTGGCGTCACTGAAAGAGAGCCTTCGCATCGTCGTGATCCTCTATTATGCGGAAGAATTCACCACGAAAGAAATCGCGAAGCTGCTAAGAATCAAGGAATCAAGCGTGAGATCGCGCTTGACGAGAGCGCGCTGCTCCCTTCGTCCCCTGCTGGAAGAAGCTCTTCAGACCGATCGAGGAGGCGAAGCCAATGAAGCGGGGTAACCACCTCGTCGTTAACGGCGGCCCGAAAGATTTCTACCTAAGCAAGGCGTTGAAAAAAACAGCTCTGCCCGAGGACAGGGCCCGCAGAATAATCGATAGCGCGAAAACCCGTCGCTCTCGACCCTTAACCAGAAGAACCCTGGGGGCCAAATGGGCGTACGCAGGAGTTGCCCTCCTGCTTTGCCTCCTGGTTGCACCAGGAAAATTCAGCGCATCGAATCTCGACGGCGGCTACGTCGTGAACCTTGAGACAAGAAGTGAAATCAAGGTCGACAAGCTGCACCTCGAAGGCGCGACGCAACAAGGGAATGAAGCCTTCGTAACGTTCAAGGCCTCCCTCTTCTCCCCGCAAGCTCAACCCGAAGCCATAAGCCTTCAAACCCAAACCGAAGACATATCCCTTTCATGGGAAGACGCAGGAGCGAGCGGCGAGTACCAGCAATTATGCAGTCTCAAAGTGCAGAACCGCACTTTCCCAACAAATCCGTTTTTCTCCATCCGCATCACCGTCGCACTCCAAAGCGAACACGGCAGCCCCAGCGCAAAAGAGCTGAGGGACGAGGCGAAACGGAAACTGGAAGGGGCAAGCATCGAAGTCATTTCCGGGGCCGCGAGCGGCGAAACAGAAAGGAAGTCCCTCACGTTCGTCGGTTGATATGCAACGAAAATGGTCATCTGCGGATGCGGCGCTTTCGCCCCCATGCTGAGGGTCCGCCATGCGACCTGCGCCTCTCGATTGCGCGGCAGGCACCACGGCCGGACACCAGATGGCGGGCGGCGAGCGACGCGATCCGGCGAGCATCGGGAAAAGCGTCGCTGAGCGTCCTCCGAAAAAGAAAAACGCTCGCCCCAGAGGAGCGAGCGTAAAGCCATCAACTCGAAAGCGCGAGTCGGCTAATTCCAATCGGAGCCAAGAACGACCAGGATGTCGCCGGAATAGGAATACGTGCCGGTGTTCTTCTTCACCGTGCCCTTGCCCAGAAGGTCAACGATGCGCTCGGCCTTCTTCTTGTCCGCATCGTCGTCATACACCACTATCGTCGAAGCGTAGTTGGAGTCGTCCGCGTTGCCGGTTTCGGCGATAACCCCTTCGGGAGTCAGCTTGGAGGCAGCCTCGCTAGCAGCCCCCGTCACCCCGCAGCCGTTTTTGACCGACACCTTCACGCCCTGAAGAGAAACGGACGAAGAGTCGCCGGAAGAGGAGTCTTCGGAAGACGATCCGTCACCGGCCGTCGACGTGGTGACGCCCGTGGCTTCATCGACCGTCGTCTCCTCGGTCGGCGGCAAGCCCTGCTTGACGCGCTCTATCATCGTATCCCAAGCGGCCTGATCGATGATTTCCCACCAGATGTTGTTCTCGTACACCGAAGTGGTCGGCAGCTGGGCGGTATACATGTTCTTGCCGACGTCCATCCCGACCATGGATTGGGCAAGGCCCACGATGCCCGAAACGCTGTAATCGGTAGTGACGTACTCGGCAAGCGTGCTGACGGTGTTGGTCATCGTCGCGACGTCGGAGCTCATCAGCTTCTTCATGATGGCGGAAAGAACCATACGCTGGTTGGCCGCACGCAAAGCATCGCCATCGCCGTAGTCGTCGTACGCATGGCGGCTGCGGCACAGGATAAGGGCCTGCTCGCCGTTGAGCGTTTGCTGACCTGCGGAAACATGACCACCGGCACGCGAGTCGTTGATCTCCATCGGCACGTTGACGTCGACGCCGCCGAGCGCATCGACGACAGCCTTGAAGCCATCGAAGTCGATTTCGGCATAATGGCTGATGGGAACGCCCGCCAACTCCGAAACGGTATCGACGGCCAGAGAAGCGCCGCCGAAGGCGTATGCCGCGTTGATCTTCTGCTCGCCGTGGCCCTCGAGCGTTACGCGCGTGTCACGGGGAACGGAAACGAGCGTGACTTCCTTTTCCTTAGGATCGATGCGAGCGAGGATCATCGAGTCGGTACGGAACGTTCCGTCGAACGTGCCGCTACTAGAGCGTGCCTCGGATTTGTCCACACCGATGAGCAGCATGTAGAAAGGATCGGACGGCGAGTCGGTCACCGTCAGCGAGTTGAGGAGATCCGCGTCAACGTCTTCGCGAAGGTTGTTGTCGACGCTAGCAATGTAGGCCCACGCGGCACCGATACCGCCGAGCATGACAACGGCGACGACGGCAAGCGCGATAAGCGCTATGCGCTTGCGCTTCGCCTTCCGCTTGCGCTGGGCGTACACGACCGAGCGACTGTCGCTGCGACGAGAAGGAGAGCCGCCGGCCGGACGCACCGGCTGGGAAGAGCGCGATGCGGCACCAGGTGAGCGACGGGTGGACGAACCGTAGCTTTCCGCGCGATAAGAAGATCGCGAAGAAGCGGGATGCGATGAGTGCCCTGCGTCTCTGGCTCCGTACGAGGAACGGTCGAAAGATTCGGCCGACCTGTCGGCGCGCCTGCGCGACGTAGACGCACTCCTCCCTGCCGCGGATGAGCGAGCCTGGGAGCGCGTGCTGCGCTTTGAGGGCTTGTTATTCGAAGCAAACATGGGGAATATCATGGGCCGTCTTGTACAAGAGCGCAAAGCTTTTCGCCAAAAACCATACGAAGCGCCAAAAAAAGCACGATTTAATACCCATTTAACACATAAATGGGTATATGCATTCGCTCGTTCCGCTACTTATTCAACGCCAAGACGCTTAGCCATGTACGCATTGGCCGCATGTTCAACCGAATCATCAAGCGCCGCAAGGGCAACGGGAGCACCAAGCCTGCGCTCAAGCGCCACTGCGATCAGATAGTCGGCAACCGCCGGATTCTTGCCCAGAAGCGGCCCGTGAAGATACGTGCCGATGCAATTGCGGTAGTGCACGCCATCGCAACCGGAAGAATCGTCGTTGCCGTGCCCGGAGTTCGACGACACGCGCCCAAACGGCACGACGTCATCCCCCAGCTTCGTGCGACCGGCATGGTTTTCGTAGCCGATGACGGGCAGCGGCGAAAGCGGGCTGGACAGGGCGATGTCGTCGATCAGCCGCTCAGGCTCGACGACAGGACGCAGCGTTTCGACGTCGAGCACAGAAAGGCCCTCGACCGCCTCGCCATCGAGGATCCACCGCGAGCCCAAGATCTGGTACCCACCGCAAATCGCGAGCAGAGGGCCGCCATCCTCAACGTAAGAGCGCAGCTCGTCGCCAAGCGCGAAAAGCCCCTCGGAGGCAAGGCGCTGCTCGCGATCGGGTCCTCCACCGAGAAACACCACATCGGCTCCGGATAAGTCGGCCCTTTCCCCGTAGCGGACTTCCTTCACCTCGACGGGGATGCCCCTCCACACGCAACGACACGCGAGCACGCGGACGTTGCCGCCGTCGCCGTAAAGGTTGAGAAGGTCGGGATACAGATGAACGATGCGCAGGGGGCGCTCCAGCCCTTCGATCCCCTCCTGGGAAACAAGGGCACCTGCCGCCCAACGCCTACCCGCCGGCGCGACGCGAGAACCCTGCGCCGGCTCACCGGAAGACGACGATTCCTTCGATCGGGCGACGAGCGCCGAGCGCACCGCGGGAAGTGCCGTGTAGTTGGCGATCGCGTACATCTCCCATTCCGCGGGAAGGCCAAGACCGTAATCGACCATCTCGTTGACCGAATCGATCGTCTGGGACTCGATGCCCGCGTACTTGAGGCGCACCTGGAGATCGTTCTTCCTGATGCCCCCCACGAAAACGACAAGCTCTTCGCTTGCCGAAAGCTCCTCGAAATCGCAATCCCAGAGCCAGGAGATATCATGCCCATCGCCTTCGTTGTCGTTCACGAAGAAGGCGACGACCTTCTTTCCGGTCGACTGCGTTATCAGCTTCATGTTCTGGTTGAAGCCCGTGGGGTTCTTCGCCAAGTTGAGAAGCAGCGATCGTCCCTCGATCGAAATATGCTGAAGGCGACCGTTCTGCGGGTCGAACAGGTCGACCGCCTTCTGGAACACCTCGCCCGAAACCCCTGCGAGACGGGAAACGGCCCAGGCGGCCGTGATGTTGTAGACCATGTACGCACCCGCGCGCTGAGTGCGCAGGCGCGTTTCCTCGCCGCCGGCCTCTTCGACGACCGAGAAGGATATATCGCCTCCGAACACGACGTCCTTCGCCGCGAAGGCCAAGTCGGGGCGGGAGAAGCCGCAGTTCGGGCACGAGTAGACGCCAAGCTGCCCGTACTGACGGTATTCGTAGGTGAACATGGCGGAGCACCGCTGGCACATCTGGGCGTCGGCGACGCTGTTCTGCTCTTGATGGAGGTCCTCCGCGACGCCGAACGAGATCGTCGGGTTGTCGACGATCTCGGCGATGCGCGCGCACATCGGGTCGTCGGCGTTGTAGATCAGCGTCGTCTCGGGCGATTGGGCGAGCGCGCCGGCAATGGTGTTCTGCACATGATCGATCTCTCCGCATCGATCGAGCTGATCGCGGAACAGGTTGAGCAGGACGACGTAGGTGGCCTTCACCTGGGGAAGCGTGCGAGCGAGCCACAGCTCGTCGGATTCGAAGACGCCCCAGTCGGCCGTTCCCTTTGCCTGCAGGAGCGCCGTCGCCACACCGTAGGCAAGGTTGGCGCCGGTGCGGTTGCACACGACCGTCTTGCCCGCGCGCTCGAGGGCGTCGGCGACCACGTTGGTGACGGTCGTCTTGCCGTTGGTGCCGACCACGACGATGGAGCCCTCGGTGATCTTGCCCATCGATTCGGCGATGATGCCGGGATCGATCTTGAGGGCGATCTTGCCGGGCATGTTGGCAGCGGGGCGATGGGCGAGATGCTTCAGCCCCCACGTGCTTGCAGCGCTTGCCGCCTTGGCCCCGATCGTCCGAATGCCCATACCCGGCTCCTCCCGTCAGTAACGCACGATGAGATGCCCCGATCATGCGCATGTTCGCTAAACAACGTGCCCATCATATCGCTCCCTGGCTCCCCTGCGCATGTTCCACACACGACGCAGACAACCGAACCTACTCGCGCCTTTTCCCCATCATCGCGATTCCGTCCAAAAGAGCGGCTTCATTCCTTTCCCGAAGCACGGGCGCAGAGCCGACAGGAGTATACTCAATGGTGCATGCGTATGGGCCAAGCAGGATTCCGCGCACAGGGGGGAATCGCTCCAAGGGGGAGCGATGGATAGCCGCGCCAGTCGGCCGGCTCAAGAAACGAGGATTCATGATTACCGATCTAAAGGTCAACGCCGACAACAAGCGGGAGTACTACGCGAAGGGCTATTGGACCGAAAAAACGCTCAACGACCGCTGGAACGAAACGGTGGCCGCTTATCCTGACAACGAGTACGTGAGCGACAACCTCGGCGTACGCCTCACCTACGCGGAAATCGACGACAAAGCCGCACGCCTGGCATCATGGCTCCACGAGCAGGGCGTGCGCAACGGCGACGTCGTCTCCTTCCAGATGCCTCCATGGTCGGAGTTCTGCATCCTGTACGTTTCGTGCCTCAAAGTAGGCGCGGTATGCCATCCGCTTCCCGTCACGTTCAATGGCGAAGATTTGGTCTACGCCATGAACCTCGTCGAATCGAAGGCGTTCATCGCCCCGACTTTCCACCACAAGACCAACTTCGAGGACCAGATCCTCTCGGTGGTCGACCGCATCGACTCCCTTCCCAAGAATGCCATCTGCGTCCATGACAAAACCGTCGAATCCCACGGCACCATCACGCTGCGCGAGATCATCGACACGTACGAGCCCTACCGAGAGGATCCGGGCAGCGCGTCGGACGACGTCGTCCTCATCCTGTCCACTTCCGGCACCACCGGTCGCCCCAAGGCGGTTCTGATGTCGCACAACGCGCTCATCTTCTCCGAAACCACCTTCGCCAAGGGCCTTGGGCTCACCCATGACGACGTCATGTTCATGCCCGCCCCGCTCAACCACGCCACCGGTTTCAACCATGGCCTCATCACTCCGCTTCTCCTCGGCGGCCGCGTCGTGCTGCAGCAGGAGTTCCGCGCGCGCGAGGCTATCGACATCGTGAACGCCGAGGGCGTCACCTGGTCGATGGGCGCAACCCCGTTCATCTTCGACCTGCTCAACTGCGCCGAGGAAAACGACCTTGCCTTCGAAACGCTCAAGCTTTACATCTGCGGCGGCGCCCCCGTGCCCGGCTCCATGGTGCACCGCGCCGACAAGCATAGCCTCAAGCTGTGCGAATGCTACGGTTCCACGGAGAGCTGCCCCCATCTGGCCGTTCCCCCCGCGCATTGCCTTGAATGGAACGGCAACTGGTCCGGCGTCGCCTTCGAGGGCATCGAAGTGAAAGTCGTCGACGACAAGGGCAACGAAGTGCCTCACGGCACCCAGGGCGAAGAGATCTCGCGCGGTCCCCATATGTTCAGCGGATACCTCAAGAACCCCGAGGCAACCGCCAAGGACCTCGACGACGACGGCTGGTTCTATTCGGGCGACCTCTGCATCCAGGACGAACAAGGCCGCGTGAAGATCAACGGCCGCAAGAAGGAGATCCTTATCCGCGGCGGCATCAACATCTCCGCCAACGAGGTCGACGACAATCTCACCGGCTGCCCGGGCATCGGCGCCCACGCGACCATCGGCCTGCCCGACGATCGTCTCGGCGAGCGCATATGCACCTTCATCGTCCAAGACGGCGACGTCGAGCCCACCCTCGACTCCATCGCCGCGTACCTCGATTCGATCGGCGTCGCCAAGCGTCTGCGCCCCGAGCACATCGAGTTCATCGACGAGATCCCGATGACCGAATCCGGCAAGGTCAAGCGTCATCAGCTCTCCGACGAGCTGGCGCGCCGCTTGGAACAGCACGCTTAATCGCCCATCAGCGCCCTTCTTCACCGCCCCGATGAATTCCGTCGGGGCGGTTTTTTATGCACGGTGAACGGGTTACGCCCCTCGTTTCTCCCCGCAATCGAACCGCTCACCCCCGCACAATTACGCTTCGTTACCGTTCCGTTACAAAGAGATTTACAATTCATTTGCTTTATTGGAGCAGAGAACACCTGATGAACGCAGGCATTCCTCTGTGATGGCGAAGAAAGGAGCGCGGCGTGGCCGAAAAAGAGCGCACCGACGTACTTGAACGCCTTGTTGCCGCCCATGGTTCTTTCTACGACATCAGACGGGACTGCCCCTTCGAAGGCAGGATCTTCCCGGCCATAGCCGAATTCCATACGTACGGCGAACAGTACGTCTTGGTGAAGAGGGCGAAGCTGTGGGAAGTCAGCAGCCATGACTTCATGTTCTTCGAGTCCCTTGAAACGCTCGACGAGGAGCTTCTTCGGTCGGAGATCGAATTCATGACGACGAAGGGTCTGCGCAAGGTCGATGCAGGGCCGAACCATATGTCCTCTGCCCTTTCGCTGGTCATCATCACCGATGAATGCACCGACGAAGCCCTCCAGATCGCGAAGAAGACGCGCTTCCGCAAGAACCATCGCCTCGGCCTGCGTGGCTGGACCGACCTGCGCCTCGCCGTGGTCGACCTTTCCCGCAACACCGTGACGACCAACGCCGCGGGAACGAAGCTCACTTCGGTTCTCGAGGGCAATTTAGCGCTCGTCAAGTAACCGTCTTACAACACAGAAAGGTTCGGTAACGCATGAACGCAATGATAGCCCTCCTTGCAGGACTCGCCGTTCTCGTCGTCGGCTACGTCGTCTACGGCGGCTGGCTCGCACGCCAGTGGGGCGTCGACCCGAAGAACCCCACCCCCGCCCAGCAGATGCATGACGGCGTGGACTACGTTCCCACGAAACCCTACATCCTCCTTGGACACCACTTCTCGTCGATCGCCGGCGCAGGCCCCATCAACGGCCCCATTCAGGCTGCCGTCTTCGGCTGGGTCCCCGTCATGCTGTGGGTGATCATCGGCGGCATCTTCTTCGGCGCCGTCCACGACTTCGGCGCCCTGTTCGCTTCGCTGCGCCACAAGGGCCAGACCATCGCGACCGTCATCGCCGAGAACATCGACGACACCGCCAAGAGGCTGTTCTGCATCTTCGCCTACCTGACGCTCGTCCTCGTCGTTGCCGCCTTCGCTTCGATCGTCGCGAACACCTTCGCCGTCAACCTGGCTAACGCCACCGAGGCTTCTAACCTGGCCAACCAGCGCACGGCCATGATCTCGATGCTCTTCATCCTGGTCGCCGTCATCTACGGCTTCGCCACCCGCGGTCGCGAAATCCCCACGGCCCTCAACGTCGTCACCGCCATCGCGATCATCGTCGTCCTCGTCGCCGTCGGCTACAACTTCCCCGTCATCTCGTTCGACTACACCACGTGGATGATCCTGCTTGGCATTTACATCATGGTTGCCGCCGTCGCTCCTGTGTGGATCCTCCTCCAGCCGCGCGACTACCTCAGCTCGTACCTGCTCTACGGCATGATCCTCCTCTCGATCGTCGGCATCGTCGGCGCGTCCCTCACCGGCGACGCTGCCAACCTGCAGATTCCGGCGTTCACCGACTTCTTCGCCACCAACGTGGCCGTCGACGCAGCGGGCAACCCGATCATCAACCCCGAAACGGGCCAGCCCGTCGTGAACAAGGCGGCCGCATCCGGCTTCCTGTTCCCTGCCCTGTTCATCACGATCGCCTGCGGCGCCATCTCCGGCTTCCACAGCCTCGTCGCCTCCGGCACCACGTCCAAGCAGCTTGACAACGAGAAGAACGCTCAGCCCATCGCCTACGGCGGCATGCTGATCGAGTGCCTTCTGGCCATCATCTCGTTGTGCGCGGTCGGTTTCGTCTGGGCGGCCTACAGCGCCGGCGAATACGCATCCCCGACCGCCGTCTTCGCCGGCGGCCTTTCCCAAATGCTCGCCTGCATCCCCGGTCTCGAAAACGTCGAGGGCATCGCCTACACGCTCCTCATCCTGGCCGTTTCCGCATTCTGCCTGACCTCGCTCGACACCGCGACACGCCTTGGTCGCTACATGTTCCAGGAACTGTGGATCCCTGCCGGCTCCAACCTTGAATCCCTGACCGGCGCGCGCAAGACGCTCGCCAACCCCTATGTCGCAACCGTCGTCACGGTCGTCCTCGGCATCGGGCTGGGCATGACAGGCTACAGCCTGATCTGGCCGCTGTTCGGCGCCGCCAACCAGCTGCTTGCCGCCCTCGCCCTGCTCGCTGTCTGCGCATGGCTCGGCAACGCAGGAAAGAACAACAAGATGTTCTACATCCCCATGGTGTTCATGCTCGTCGTCACCCTGACCTCGCTCGTCATGACGCTTCAGTCCAAGTGCCTCGTCCTCATGTCGGGCACCGGCGACCTGTTCGCAGCAGGCATTCAGGCAGTGCTTGCGGCCATCCTGTTCGTTCTTTCGATCATCTTGGCCGTCAAGGGCGCCAAGACCATCTTCGGCAAGAAGGAAAACGCCTAGCGCAACTTCCTTGCCCCAGACACGCTAAGGCCTCGACGCGACAAACGCGTCGAGGCCTTTCTTCATGATGGAGCACGGCTCGCTATCACCACAACCGCCCCACGCGATTTCTGCTTCGACACAAGCTCTCTCAGCATGGAAAGCCCCGACTCGTCCAGAGCATTGGTCGGCTCATCGAGCAGCACGATATCGGGCTTCTCCATAACGGCTGCGGCGATGCCAAGACGCTGCTTCATGCCAAGTGAATGTTTGCGATATTTTCGCTTGTCATCGGGGTCAAGCCCCACGGCCCGAAGCGCCGCACGAATATCGCTATCTGAGGCGCATATTAAAAAGCCGTGCCGCGGCCATCGCGAAACTACCCTCTTCGTAGGTAGCAATAAAATAAGAGAGCTGCTCGAAGGTCACTTTGCCTCCTTCGAAACGGTGCGAAGCGATCATCGACGTTATAGCACCATTTCGAGCAGCTCACACTGAAAGAGCACTCCATATCGGCAGGTGGAAGGGCGTTTTGCCCCATCTGCCGCCTCACGTCCCGCTCGACGCAACGCGCCTCTCGCCGGTCTTTGACCTTCGCGCTGGGCTACTGTTCACCGAAGAACTGCTCGGCTATGCGAGCGCTTTCGGCCGCATCCTTCGCATACCAGGTCGCTCCCATGGTTTCGGCGTACTCGGGCGTCAACACGGCACCGCCGACGAACGTCTTGGCATCGGGCACCTGCTCGCGCAAAAGCGCGATGGTCTTTTCCATCGACTTCACCGTGGTGGTCATCAACGCGGAAAGGCCGATCAGGCGAATGCCCTGCTCCCTGGCCGCATCGACCACCGTCTGCGGATCGACGTCACGGCCTAAATCAACGACGCGGAAGCCGTAATTTTCCAGCAGCATCTTCACGATGTTCTTGCCGATGTCGTGGATATCGCCTTTCACAGTGGCGAGGATGATGGGCTTGTCTTCCGTCTGCTCGGCACTGCCGCTTGCCTGCATGTGCGCCTTCACCACGTCGAAGCCCACTTTCACCGCTTCAGCAGAAGCCATAAGCTGCGGAAGGAAGAACGTTCCCTTATCGAAGCGAACACCCACCTCGTCGAGCGTGGGGATGAACAAGCCGTCGATCAGATCGAGCGGGTCATGGCCTGCCAGCAATTCCTCAGTGGCCTGTTTCATGGGCTCCTTGCGGCCCGCGATGATCAAATCCTGGATGGCGGCCGCCTGCGCCTTCGCATCGGCCAGCGATTCGGGGATAGGCAACGCGCTTGCAGGCTCGGGCCCGGACTGGCTCGCCCCGGAAACGGCGCCGCCAAGAGGCGCGAGCAGGGCGCCGTTCGAAACATCGGCGCCGGTGGCCTGCGCTATGAGCGACAACCCTTGGGCGAGCATTTCCTGGTCAACGTCGAGGGCGGGCTTCACGTCGTATGGGTCGGGGCTTTCGCTGCAGTATTCAATGTACCCAACCGATCCGGCATCCTGACCGTTGATAACGCGGTAACAGCGCACCACGTCGCGGTAGCGCGCGGCATTGGGGTTGATGATGGGCAGATCGAGACCGGCACCGAATGCGGCGGAAAGGAAGTTGGAGCTCATCAAATTACGCTGAGGCAGGCCGAAGCTGATGTTCGAAACGCCCAGCGCCGTGCGAACGCCCAGATGCTCTTTGCACAGCTTGATGGCGTCCAAGATAGCCGAAGCCTCCTTCTGGTTGGTTGCGACGGCCATGGTAAGGCAATCGATGACGATATCGTGCGCGGGGATACCGTAGGCCGCCGCCTCGTTCACGATCTTCTTGGCAATAGCGAATCTCTCTTGCGCCGTAGGCGGGATACCCCCCTCATCGAGACACAGCCCGATGACGCAGCAGCCGTACTTAGCGGCAATGGGAAGCACGGCACCCATGCTCTCCCGCTTGCCGTTAACGGAGTTGATCAGGGGCTTTCCGCAATAGCAGCGACAGGCCCGCTCGACGGCCTCGGCATCGGAGGAATCCAAGACCAGCGGCAGCGTCACGCAGGATTGCAGCTTCTGCACCGCGGAGGCGAGCATGGCGGGCTCGTCGATCTCAGGCAGGCCAACGTTCACATCGAGCAAGTCGGCCCCGAGATCACGCTGGCTCACCGCTTCTCCCACCACGTAATCCAGGTTGTTCTCGCGCAAGGCCGCTTTCAGCTTGGGCTTGCCGGTAGGGTTGATGCGCTCACCGATGATGCCCACCTCATGGGTTCCCTCGTGCAGGATTACGGCCTGCTGGCCGCTGGTGATGACGCAATCGCGCGCGCTGGTGCGCGCAACGGGAACACCGCGCCTCTCGACGCTTGCGGCAACCAAGGAAATCATCTCGGGCGTAGTGCCGCAGCAACCGCCCACAAGCGATACGCCCTCATCCATGATGCTATCCATGGCGTCGGCGAATTCAGCGGGCGTGATGTCGTAGATGGTCTCGTCGCCTTCCATGCGAGGAAGACCGGCGTTGGGCTGGATCAAGACGGGCACGCGGCTCGTGGCGCACAGCGTCTTGGCGAAGCCGAGCGCTTCGGCGGGACCAAGCGAGCAGTTCATGCCCACGGCGTTTGCCCCCATGGCCGAAAGCGTCGCAGCGGCCACCTCAGGCGGAGTCCCAAGGAAGGTCCGACCGTCTTCTTCGAAGGTCATGGTCACGAAAACGGGCAGGCCAGAGTGCTCTTTCGCAGCCAAAAGCGCCGCTCGAGCCTCAGACAGATCGGAAAGCGTCTCAAGCAAGATGATGTCGCAGTCGGCGGCAACGGCGGCGTCGACCTGTTCGGCGAACAGCTCGTAGGCCTCTTCGAAGGAAAGCGTGCCCATAGGCTGCATCAACTCGCCGATGGGCCCAAGGTCGGCCACCACGTAAGGCGCCCCTGCGGCACGTGCGTTGTCGGCTGCGGCCTTGAACACCTCGGCGACCGTTGCGCGGCCTTCGAGCTTACGGCGATTCGCACCGAAGGTGTTGGTGGTGATGGCCTGGGCCCCCGCTTCGACGTAGCGTCGATGAATGGCGGTGATTTCTTCGGGGTCGCTGAAGTTCAGCAAGTCGGGAACCGCGCCGGCGCCCGCAAGCCCCGCTGCCTGCAGCATGGTCCCCATACCGCCGTCGTGGACCAGAAACTCCTTGCCGCGCAGCACAGCTTCAAGGTGGGCGTCTTTGATCTTGAGCCCCGCAAGGGCATCGAAGCGATCAGTGGTGGTTGCCATAGCAGGTTATTCCCTTCTCTAGATAAGAGCAGTATTCGCGTGCGACGCACTCTTTGCAAGGCTTCTTCGTCGTGGCGGGCGGCAGCTCGTCGAACAGCCCCACGATGGCGGTGATGCTTTTTGCGGGGACCAGCAGCAGGCTTTCGTTCACGGCGAGCCCTAAACGCCGGGAAGCATCGATCGCCTTGATGAACTGCGGTTGAACGGCGAGGGGCAGATCACCGTAGCCGGGGCTGAAGCGCATGCGGGCGAAAAGCCCGGCCGAAGCGGCTTCGTGGGCGATATCCTCTTGGGCCGCCTGCGCCGCCTCTTCGATAAGCGCATTGCAGCAGGCGTCGTAGAGCATGGCGTCGAGGGGGTTGATGGCAGCCAGCGTCCGCAGCTGGCGCTCGCTTTCCGCCCCCAAGGTTGCGGCGAAGCAGGCCGCGAAGCGGGCACCGCGCAGGTGCGACGCCACGCTTTCACCCTCGAAGACGAGCGACGCCCCCGCAAGGACGACGCGAGGATCCTCGTCCCAACGGCAGCGATCCTCGTCGAGCGCGAACACGCGCCACGTGAAGGTGGGATCGAGCTCCGTTTCGCAGGCTGCGGCTATCGACTCAAGGCGATTCACCAAGCCATCGTCGATCGCCTGCCCACTGTAGCCCAGATAGCGCAGCGCTTCTTCACGGTTCAAGGAAACCGCCGCATGCCCCTTGGCCCGCATGGTTCGAAACGCAAAGAGAGGCGCGGGGTTGGCCGCGCCTCGGGTAGATTGCTCGTTTGCGATGTCCTGCTGCTTCTCTAGCGCCATGAGTCCCTAAGCAATCCCACGCACTGCTGCGCGATTTCGGGCTTGTTCATGGTGTAGAGGTGAAGGCCGTCTACGCCATGGTCTGCCAAATCGATCAGCTGCTCGGCGGCATATTCGACGCTTGCCTTGCGCAGTGACTCCGGATCGTCGGCGTAGCGGTTCAGGATCTTCACGATCTTGCCGGGCAGGGAAACGCCGCACATGAACACCATGCGCTGCACCTGCTCCTTGCTCATCACGGGCATGATGCCGCATGAGATGGGCGCGGTGACGCCGATCGCCTGAGCCTCGTCCCAGAAGCGGTAGAAGCATTCGTTGTCGAAGAAGAGCTGCGTGACGAAGAAGTCGGCACCGGCATCCTGCTTCGCCTTCAGGAACGTGAGGTCCTCGTCGAGGTCCATCACGGTAGGATGCCCTTCGGGGTAGGCGGCGGCGCCCACGCAGAAGCCTCGTTCCTTCAGCAGGGGGATCAGATCGGTGGCGTGCTTGAAGCGCGCGCTGGGGGTTTGTCCCTCGATCAGGTCTCCGCGAAGGGCCAGCACGTTTTCGATGCCCTTTTCCTGCAGATCGTCGAGCGCGGAGGCGATCTTTTCCTCGCTTGCGTTCGAGCAGGTAAGATGCGCCATCGCCGTCATGTCGAGTTCGTCCTGCAGAATCGCCGCGATCTCGCTGGTGGCGTTGGAGTTTTCACTGCCGCCCGCAGAGTAGGTCACGGAGACGAAATCAGGGTGCAGATCAACCAGTTTGCTTGCCGTGTCGCGCGCCACATCGTTAGTGAGAACCCCTCGAGGAGGGAAGATCTCGAACGAAATGGGAGGGCGCTGGTTGTTGGCCTTCGCGCGTTTGAATGTGTTGATGATTTTTTTCATGAGCCAGATTATAGGGTCAGATCGCCACCTGATAAGGGGCTATTTAGCAAAGCGCTATATCTATGGTCGAGCATTGCCTATCGGTTGAGCCTATAACGACGACGCTATAGACCCCCGATCGGTTATCGCCCGCTGGTCAGGGCCGCCGGCGCTTCGCCCGCGTCTAATCCCTGCCGGCATATCCCCCGCAGCCGACCTTCGCCGGCTCATGCGAATTTGAGTTTGATGCGGTCGAGCTTTCTTTTCCAGGGAAGGTAGAGCGCCTGAAGGAACAAAACGGTCGCCACGCCATGGACCAAGTCGAGGGGCAAGCCCGCCAGATACGCAGCCAACGCCCCCTGCCACGTTAGAGGCACAAGAAACGCAACGATATACCAGCTATTCAGAATGAAGCCGTATCCCAACCCGGACAGGAAACCGAAGCAAAGCAGAACGACGGCTCCCAGGCGGGGCCCTCGGGAGCCGAGGCGATCCTCCAGCGAAAAGGCACCGCTGTTCGCCAGTACGCCGGAAATATAGCCGACCATCCCCCAGGCATACATCTGCCAAGGCGTCCACGGCCCCTGGCCGAAGAAGAAGTTAGAGCACAACGCCGCGAGCGCCCCCACCATGAAGCCGCTGTGCTTGCCGAACACGGCTCCGGCGATGATGCAGATGGCGCTCACCGGCTTGAAATCGGGCAGGGGGGCGAACAGGATGCGCCCCGCCGCCGCCAGCGCCCCCAAGGTAGCGCTCGGCATGATTTGGCGCAGGGCCGGCCTTTCCGCCTCGAACCCGCAGGAGAACACCGCCAAAGCTGCGCAACCCACCAAAAGCGTAAGCAGCCCCGATTGCTCGATCTGCAGATAGGCGCACGTTGCCAATGCGGCGACGGGGGCAATGAGGGCCACCGTCTCGGCAACAAGGCGCACTCTCTGTTTCGCAGGGGCACTCACTGGCGCCCCCACGCGCGCGTGAAGTCGTTTTCGGCAGCGCGGTAGAACAGATTGTTGAGAAAGAATTCGCTCGGCGATTCGGTGCAGGCGTCTTCACCGTCGAAGAGCATGGTTACGGCATCGGCAGCACACGCAGCAAAGGTCAGGTCGTGGGTCGCCAGCACGATAGTGACGCCCTCTGCCACCAGCGCGCGGCAGAGCTTTGCCACCGTGAACTTCGTTGCAGCATCGAGCCCTTTGGTCGCTTCGTCGAGGAGGAGCAGCTTCGGACGCGCGAGGAGCACCTTCGCGAAGGCCAGTAACTGCTGCTGACCGCCGGAAAGATCATAGGGATGCAGATCATCCAGCCCCTGCAAGCCGAGGCGCTCTACCATGGCGTCGATATCTTCGCCCCCGTAGCCGCACCCACGCTGCCAGTCGCGTAGCTCTTCGGCAACGGAGTCGCACACGAACAGCGTCTTCGGATCCTGCGGGATGAATCCCTGGCTTGCACGCAGCGGCGCTTTTATGCGGCCCCGCTCAGGGCGCACCGTCCCCGCCGCAAGCGCGAGCAGGGTCGATTTGCCGCACCCGTTGCCGCCCACGATAGCGTGCAGGGTTCCCCTCCGCACCGCAAGGTTGCACCCCCGAAGAACGAACGGCGCCGTGCGCTCATAGCGAAACGCCACGTCGCGAACGCGCAAGGCAAGTTCGTCGTCGCCGGGCCCCGCAGGGTCGGCGATCGCCTTTGGGACGTACGCCTTCGATCGAGGAAGGGGCGCTTCTTTCAGCTGGCCGTTTTCAAGGGCGAGCCTTTGCGTGGCGTAGGGGGCCATAAGCTCAGGGGCGTGGGTGACGACGATCACCGTGATGCCCAGTTCGCGGTTGATGCGAAAAAGGGCATGCGCCAGCGCATGGGCCGCGACGGGGTCCAGCTGGCTGGTGGGCTCGTCGAGCAGGAGCACGCGCGGGGCGCACGCGAGCACGCTGGCAACCACCAGCAGCTGTTTTTGCCCTCCGGAAAGATCGTTCACGTTTCGGTGCAGCCAATCGTTCATGCCGAAGAAGTGCGCGATTTCCGCAATGCGACGACGCATGGCATCTTGAGGAGCAGCCAGGTTCTCCAAGCCGAACGCCAATTCATGCCACGGCTCGGTGCACACCAACTGGTTGTCGGCGCCCTGCATGACGAAGCCAACACTGCGCGCCGACTCTTCAATGCCCAGAGACGAAACCTCGCGCCCGAAGATCCTGATGGCGCCCCCGCGCTTTCCGTTAGGGGCGAGCTCTGGCTTGCAGCATCGCAGAAGCGTGGTTTTGCCGCAGCCGGTGGCACCGGTGATAAGCGTGAAGGACCCCTCCTCGATTTCCCGAGAAAGAGGCCCAAGAAGGGGGCGGCCGATCTGCCCCTCCCCCGCATCGGAGCGCTCATCCGTCTGCCCCGATGCGACAGCGACCAAATAAGAGAACGTGAAGTCATCGAATGTCACCGCAGCGCTCATCGACGCACCTTTCCTAACAGCTCCAGCGCGAAGGGGAAGCACAGGGCCAACGCATAGAGCACGATGAACGGGTTTCCCCAGCTGCCATGGAAGGCGGGGAAGAACCCGAAGCCATCCATAAGGGAATAGGCGACCACGGCGGCCCCGACGGACAGCAAGGCGAGCACGCCCGATGCGAGAGCATCGTAGGAGCGAAAGCGGTTCCGACGGAACGTGGTTCGCTTCCGCGCGGCCCCCCATCCGCGACAACGCATCGAGTCGGCGGTTTCCAGAGAGTTTTCCATGCTCCATCCCATGAGCGTAGTGGCGATGCGCAGACGCTCGGTGCCGGGGATGCATGCTGCCGTGCATGCGGCGAGTGCGCTTCCGATAGCGCGGCCGCGACGAACGAAGCGCGGGATAAGGCGCATGGCCATGGAAACCATCAAACCAGTAGTGGGAAGCGCGCCGCCGAGCACGCCCATCACCTTATCCGACCCCAAAACGGCATCGGCGTTGGCGAACCATTGCATCACGCAGAGAAGGAGCAGCGCCATGGTGGCGGCATTGGCATAGCCCTCGGCGTACACCGCCTGCGTTCCGACGCGGAACAGCTCGGTGGTGCCCGTCGAGCTGAACAGCGGGTTCACCGCAACGATGACGACGAGCAGGGGGAGTTGCCACGAAAACGACCGCGCCACAGCCCGGACGCCACGCAACCACGCTCCATAGAACACCGCGATGACGAAGGAAAGCGCGAGAAGCACCGGATGAGGCGCGGCCATGGCGAGCACCAAGGCCACACCGAAGTAAGCCAGGGCAAGCGCGGGGTGAAGGCTGTCGAAGGCAGTGGGCTTCATTTACTTAACGTAGTACCAGCGAACGGCATCGCCGTCTTTGAGCACGTATTTGCTGCAGGAAACGTTCAGGGCGCTGCCGTTGATGGAGTACATCCAGCCGCTCTTCCCGCCGTATTCGAATTCGGCCAAGCCGCCGATGGCGCTTACGTAAAGGCCGTACTGGCTCGACTTCGTGCTAACCGAAAGGCCGGTTGCGCAAAGGGCGTCATAGGCGGTAGCGCCTTTTTTGAAAGTGGGGCGAGCGTCTCCCGAAACGCGCCCGTCGGCAGCGCTGCTGGAAACGGACACCGATACCGTGACGGTATCGGAAGCGCTCGATCCGGCAGCCCCTTGAGAGCCGCTGCCGGTCTGCTTGTTGCTCGAACTGCCACCAGAAGATTTCGCGCCGCCCGCAGCGCCCGAGGAGCCGGCTTCGCTTCCAGAGCTTGTTCCCCGATCGCCCGACGCGCCATTCTCTCCTTGACCGCCGTTCCCCTGATCGGACGTTTCGCCCGACCGACCCTCTTGCGAAGCGGCGTCGGCAGAATCGCCCGAAGCCCCATCCGCCTGCGGGGTTGTTTCAGCCTGGTTTTCGCGCCCCCCGCTCAGCGCATCAGGGGCGACAAGCGCGAATGCCGATACGCCGATGAGGCAGCAGCACGCGATCGAGATCACGCCGAGCGCTATCTTGTGTGCGCGGGTGAGTTTTTTCGGATCTTCAACCATGGTGCCAGCCTACAGGAAACGGCGACGGAACACGAAAACCCCCACAGCGACCAAGCCTGCGCACCCCACGGCGATGCCAACAAGGGGAAGCCAGGAAATCTCCTTCGGGTTGTTGCTGCCGGCGGCAAAAGCTCCGTGCGCGGAAGATGCGCTGGCGACGGACACGCCAATGCCCTCTTCGTCGGCAGCTTTGCTTCCATCCGATGCCTCGGCCGCGCTCAAGGGAGCTTTCGCTGCGACGGTCACACCGCCGGCGCTCGCGGGCACCAGAGCGGAATCCCGTCCTCCCGCACCGCTATCGGGAGACGATCCGTCCTGCTTGCCTCCGGCGCCGGGGGCTCCGGTTTCCGGCGAAGTGCCGCTGCCATTGCCGCCGTCGTCGCCGGAAGACGTGGCACTCGTCAGAGCGAACAGCGTGCCGGAGTCGTTTGTCCAGTACAGCGTGCCATCGGCACCCATGACGATCGACTTGGTGCACCAGTTCGCCTCGCTGCCAGATGCATCGAAGAGCTTCGCGGCGGTATCGGTCTCCAGGCAGTAGACCCACGCGCCGCCGCCGCTGGCGTAATCCGGCCAAACGCCTTCCGCACCGTTGCAGGTGAAGTAGGCATACGTGTTGCCGTCAGCCCCCTTTGCAACCAAAGGCGCACTCTTCACTTCGAAGGGAAGGGAGATCGAGCGCTTCACCTCCATGGACGCGGCGTCGATGACGCTGAGCGTTCCGGAGTAATCCGCCGCGCAACCGCCGACGAACAGGTTTCCCTGGAAAAGCGTTGCCGTGCCGGTGCTTTTACCGGCGAAGGAAGCGGCACCCGATTCGGAAAGCGCGCCATCGGGCGCCACTACGATCTTGTGCAGCGTTCCGTCATTCGTCGTGACGTACGCTTCGGTCTCGGCGCGATTCGAAATCACCGTCGAACGAATTGAGGAAGACAACTTGAGCGTAGAGACGGTCGCGCCCGTTACGGGGTCGACCGCGGTAAGGGTACCGGCATCGTTGCCGTAAAGCAACACGGAGCCGACCTTGCAAGCGCCACTCCAGTAGAAGCCCGTGTCGGCTTCCTCTTTTGCCCACACGCGTTCGCCGGTGATGGCATTGATGCAGAAAAACGTTCCCGTTGCTGCGTTGTAGTTCATATCGAGCGAATTGGCCGTGCCCGTGAACACCATGCCACCGGATGCCGTTACGGTGGAAACGTTCTGAGCGCCCGACGCGATGACGCCCGACACCCACAGCGTTTTCATCTCAGCAGCGGAAACGCCCTGCAAACGCCCATTGGAAAGAGGAATGACGATAACCCCGTCGGTGTACGCCATGCGACAGGCAGAAGAATCGATGGCACCGAACAGCTGAAGCGATGCGATTTCCTCGCCCTTGGAATTCAAGCGATGAAGCACCGCGGGCTGCGCAGTCCAATCGGCGTTGAAAAGCGACGAGGCGAAGTAGACTGAATCGCCTAGCGTGAGGACTTCCGAATAGTTCCCGTTGCCGTAGGTCTTCTTCCAGGAAAGCACTGCGTTGTCGGAAGAGGTAGGGGCGGAGGTCACTGCACTCGTGTTGCCGTCGTTTTTGACGTAGGAAGTGGTGTCACCGCCCGTTGCCTTGTCGGGATGAGGGGCATTGGGGCTGGTCGGGTAATCCTTGAAGGAAGCGCTCGGGTCGTTCGAGACGTAATTCAGCTCGTAGGAAAAGCCGTCGGATTCGATCGTGGTTCCGTTGATGCCATCGCTTTCCCAGGCGCCATTGATGGAGCTCGACCAATACTCCGCGTAATCGGCCGGTTGAGTGTATGCGATGCCGTTTACGGTGATGCTGTCCACGTAGTACGCCGTGTAACCAGGATACGGGCTGCCATGGGAATAGCCGGTGATGCATCCCCGTTCAACGGCCATGTCCAGCATGTCTTCGACTGTTTTGCCCTTTTCGATTTCGAAGACCTGCGAAACCAACGCGGTGCCGTAAACCGAGATCTTCAGCGTTGCCGATACGGTGTCCGCTTCAGTGCTTGATGCCCCATCGGTCGCCTCGACACTGCCCGTCGACTGAATCGGTGCTTTGCCGGCAGCTTCCGCGTCGAGACCCGAAGCCCCATCCTGCTCGGCGCCAGAGCCGACGACGCCCCCCTCGGCATCCGACGTCGAGGATCCCGCACTCGCGTCCACGCCCGCAGCACCTGCGTCAGCGAGAGTCGATGCGGCGTCGCTCGATCCAGCAGGGGTGCCCTGCCCGGCAAGGCCGCCGGACAGGGCACTCGTCTCTTCGGCCAAGGCGAATCCAGGGGTAAGGGTGATGGTCAAGACAAAGGCCATGAACAGCGCGAGGGCGCGCTTTGCCATGCCGCGAGAGGGGCAGGTACCATTGCTCACATGAGCTCCTTCTATCCAGGGCGCGGGCCGGCAGGCATTCCGACTTGATCGGGCACTACCCGAAGTTACGGTTACTGGTATAGCGAAGGATTCTCACCTTCATTCCCCTGCGGCTTATAAGCACCTGCGCGCAAGCGCAGCCAGCCGTTGCCAAAAATGTGCGGACACATTATAAGAGGGACTCTCTTCATGCGGCAAGTTGACGCCGAGGCGCTGAGCTCAACAGCCGGGCTAGCGCCCCTTCCATACCGGTTCGCGCTTTTCGGAAAAGGCACGAGGGCCCTCAATCGAATCCTCGGTCGCGTTGACCAGTTCTTGGTAGCGATCCATGATCTCCCACCCCTTCCCGGGGATGAGATCGTCGCATGCCGCCGCTTCCTTCATGGCCGCCTTCGAGTATTCGATGGCCAACGGCGCGCTCTTCACGATGCCTTCCGCCATCTTGAGCGCGCACGGCATGAGCGCCTCCTCGTCGACCACGCGGCTAACGAGCCCCCAGGATTCGGCCCGCTGGGCGTCGATGGGGTCGCCCGTCAGAATAAGCTCCGCCGCGCACTTATGGGGAATCTGCTGCATGAGGCGCAATATCGCGCCATCGCCGGTCGATGCGCGTCCATGACGCGCTTCCGGCAAGCCGAAAGTGGAATGGCGGCTGCAGATCGCCAGATCGCATGCGAGCAACAACCCCATGCCTCCGCCGACGCACACTCCGTTGACCGCCGCGATCAACGGCTTCTTGAAACGATGTTTCGCCATGCCAAGAAGACCCCAGTCCTCTTTGCCGGCAGGAAGGCGATACGTCCCCGCCGCCAATTCCTTCAGGTCCGCTCCAGCGCAGAAGCAGCTGCCTTCGTTCGTCACGATGCACACGCGCAAAGACGGATCGTCGTCCCAACGCTCGAGCGCCCCAGAGAATTCCTCCATCATCTTCGAGTTCATGGCGTTGCGCGCCGCGGGGCGATTGAGCGTGATGATGAGCACCCCGCCCTGCACATCGACCTTGATGGTTTCGTGTCCCATGGCAGTTCCCCTCTCCTCTATTCCTCGGCTCCGGCATCGCGCACGGCTCGCTCTTCGGCGGCTCGGCGCTCCCATCGCTCCTGAGCCTCCTGAGCATTCGCAGGCGAAAGTCCGTAGCTTGGCTCGAGAACGCTTACAGGAAGCGGATTGCCCGCATAACATGCGATGTCACCCGCCTCGTTGGCCGCCTCGATCTCTTCAGCGCTGTACCCCAAGCCCTCAAGCACTTCTCGCGTGTCATAGCCAATGGGACGGGAGCGGTGCAGAACAGGATCGCCCAGGCTTTCGAGACGAACCGGGGCCGTGGTCACGGTGTAAGAATGATCCTCTCCGTACCCCTGATCCTCGTAGTAAACACGCCTTAGCTGATCGTTGGCGAAGGCCTCCTCATCAACCAGCACGTCTTCGACGGTTCGGCACTTCTCGCACGCAAGTTCCTCTTTCGCCAAGAACGGCTCCCATTCCGCCCAGGTCTTCTTCTTGAAAGCAGCCTCCATAGC
The DNA here is from genome assembly GCA_959607715.1 of uncultured Eggerthella sp. Classification (GTDB taxonomy): domain Bacteria; phylum Actinomycetota; class Coriobacteriia; order Coriobacteriales; family Eggerthellaceae; genus Anaerotardibacter. The sequence continues at coordinate 51,136 of CAUHNN010000001.1, forward strand.
GGCAACCACTTCGACGTTCTTGCCGTTTTGGGCCAACGCCTCCAGACTGTTGTATTCGTCGCTTTCCCAGTACTTAGGATCAAGCTCGAGCGCCTCGAACACCTTGCGGTGAAACTTGTTGTAGTTCCCGAAGCACATGACGAACCAAACGCCATCGGAGGTCACGTAGCTGTTGTTGGTCGGGCAAGGCGCCTCGGCGCGGTTCTTCGGATGGGGCTGCCCTTGTTGTTGCGCGCAGATCGCGCTCATCATGCCCCAGTTGGAAACGTGGTACAGGCTCGTGACGACCTTGTCGCCCACGCCGGTGCGCTGCGCATTCCACAGCGCCGCCAGAACACCGACGGCAAGGGCATTCGAGGAATTCCAATCGCCGAACGCCACCGGGGAATTACCAACTTCGAAATGCTCTCCCGCATTGGGGAAGCTCATCGTCACGCCACCGCGCGCCGAAAACGTGATGGCGTCGTAGCCTTGCTCGTTCGCCATGCTCCCGCGCTCGCCGTAGCCACGCAGCTGAGCCCACACCAATCGAGGGAACTTCTTGTGGAGCGTCTCGTAATCGAGACCCATGCGCTCAAGCGCCGGCGTGCGGTTGCTCGTGATGAAAACGTCGGCTTCGGACAGAAGCCGCATCATGGCCTCCATGCCTTTTTCCGTCTTGAGGTTGAGGGACACCCATTTCCGATTGAAGCCACCGCAATCGAAGGCGGCGTCATCGATGTCGGTCTTGAACTTCATCCCCCACGACACGCCCTGCGTACGCTGATCGTCACCGCTTTCGCGTTCGATCTTGTAGACGGTCGCCCCTAACTCGGCAAGCAGCCGCGCGCATCCCGGCGCCGCCGCGAACACCGTCAAATCGACCACCTTGAGTCCCTGCAATCCCCCCATGGCACTACCCCCTGTTTACCTTCGATGGGTATGGGTCAAGCTTCCAGCCCATACCCCCTATACACCAATTGCGCGCGAATACTGCGCAATGAAGCTTCCTTCAAACGCGGATCGACGCCTTGATACACGACGTCGTAGAGCGCTTCGGGCTCGGGCGATATGCCCGAAGCCAGCGCCTCGTCGATCTGCGAAAGACGTTCCAAACGATGCTCTCGCGTCGCCCCGACCACGCGGGTTATTTCGTCAACCGGACGCCCGTGGGCGGGATACAGACGATCCACCAAGCCTTCGCGCGCCCACCCATCGATAGAGTCGAGGCTTGCAAGATAGTCGCCTAGCACCCCATCGGGGTGAAACACGACCGTCGGTCCGTGGGAAAACACCACGTCACCGGTGAAGGCAACCGCCTCGTCAGGCAGGATCAAGGCGACCGAGTCGCTCGAATGGCCGGGGAGGGCGCAAACGCGCATGAGAGGGGCCCCTTCGAAAGGCGCGAACGACCCCTCCTCAAGCGCTCGCAGATCGGCTATAGCGAGATGGGAAAGAAGCGAAACATCGGGAGCGTACACCGGACAGGAATAGCGCCTCGCAAGCTCCGGCGCACCTTCGGTATGGTCGAAATGCCCATGGGTCACCGCAATGGCATCGACCGCAAGGCCCTCTTCCTCGCATGCCGCGCAGACGCGATCGATATGGGCACCCTCAGGGGCAGGGTCAATGACGAGGCACGAAGAGCTGCCCGGCTCTGAAACGATCCAGGTGTTCGTGCCGGTGTAGGTCATGGGACTCGGATTGTCCCCCATGACGCACCGCACGCGAGCGCTCATGCGCCCTGCACTCCACGACCGATCGTCGGCAATGAACGAAACCAAGACGCGCCCCTTTCTTTGTTTTTCTATGCGCTCGGGAAATCGGACCGCAGAACGACACTGCCGTCTTCACGGCGCACCGGCCTTGACATGATCTGCGAGAGCTTCCTGCGCGAGGAAACGAATTCTTCGGCATCCTTAGCCGAAGCTATGGCCGTCAAATTGTAGAGCGTGGGCATGAGCACCATCCAACGACCGGCATCGGCCTCACGCACCGCGTAAGCAGGCGTCACCCAGTCGGCGATGCGCGCCTCGCTCGATTCGTCGTCGGCGACTTGCCCCTCGGGCATGAGCGCCGAGAAGAAGAACGTGTCGTAGCGTTTCGGTTCGAATTCGGGCGTGCACCAATTCGAGATGAGCCCGAGCAGGTCGGTGCGCAGCACCAGATCGCGTCGAATGAGCATCTCGGCGAAGGAAAGCTCATGGGCGACGAGGGCCTTGCGATCGTCGGAAAACGACGAGTCGCTCAGATCCTGCACGACCTCTTCAGACGATGGACCGGCAAGAAGCACGCCGCATTCCTCGAACACTTCGCGAGCGGCGGCGACCACGATGCGGCGCGCATCGTCCTCAGCGCAGCCCAAAAAGCCCGCCCATTCGACAGGCGTAGGCCCGCACCACGGCAAGGCAGGATTAGCATCGCGCTCATCGACGCGGCCTCCAGGGAAAACCACGGCATCGGGAACGAACTCCATCGTCTTGACGCGACGCATCATGAACACTTCGAGTTCCTGGCCCTGAGGGAAATCTTCGGGGTAGATGCCGTCTTCGATGCGATACGGCGTTTGCCCAGGAGCAGAATCGCGAACGAGCATGACCGTTGCCGCCAAACGCGGGGCAACGGGCTTCGGATCTTCCTGATCCAGGAAATCGTCGATGGTCTGCTTGATCTTCTCACGCGGCTCGCCCTCGGCGAAGCCGGCCTCAAATGAAACGCGCATGGCATCCCCCTTTTCTCCCCTTCGTTCGATGATAGCGCTTCGCCTCTACCCTGAAAACGAGAAAGCGCCCGCAGCGGGAGTGCTGCGGGCGCTTCGGTTCATAGACTCTTTCTCGAAAGCGAGATTAGAGGGTCATGGCCGTGATGTAGCCATCGCGGACAGCCTCGAGCAGACGCTTGTACTCGGGGGTGCCGTACGGATCGTTGGCAGCGACGCCTTCCCAGTCGGTGTGGGGAGATGCGTTGCCGATGAGGTGCAGGTGGCCTTCCTCGACGATGCCCTTGACCTCGTCATAGAGGGAGGTGTTATCGACGCAGACGGTGCCGCAGATGATGGTGTCGGCGGGAACGGTGAATTCCTTGCCCTCGGCATCCTCGCACAGAACGCCTTCATCGGTGTAGGCCTTGACCTTGGTGAGGGTCAGGATCTTGACGCCTTCCTTCTTGAGCTTGCGCAGCTCGGGGTTCTTGTCGATGATGCCGATCTCAGCGCCAGCCTTCTTGGCGGACTCGATGACGGTGACCTCGCGGCCTTCGTTCATCGCGGATGCGACCTCGATGCCGGCGAAGCCGCCGCCGATAACGGCCATGCGCTTCTTAACCAGCAGGTGCGTGCCGAGACCCCACTTCATGAGGCCCAGCGGAGCGCCGAGGATGCCCATGCCGAAGCAGGACAGACCCCACATGAAGCCCATGCCGGGGGTGTTGTGACCCTCGACGAGCTCCTTGAGAGCGTGGGAGTCGATGACGTTCTTGCGGTTCTTGCCGGGGACGTCGGGAGAGACGGTCTCGGGGCCGACAGCGAGGATGACCTCGTCAGCGCCGAAGTCCTTGATGAACTTGGCGTCGACCTTGGTGTTGCAGCGAACATCGAGGTTGAGGCGCTTGATCTCGTTGTTGTACCACTCGACCATCGGAGGAAGCTCGTCGTTGAGAACCTGGGCGAGGTTCAGAAGGCCGCAAGGCTTGGACTTCTGGTCGACGACGGTAACGTTCTTGAAGCCGCGCATCTTGAGGTTGCGGGCAGCTTCGAGGCCGGAGGGGCCAGCACCGACGATGAGGATCTTCTTGTTCGGATCGCCGGCGGGCTTGTCCTGGGGCTGACCGTACTGGGAGAAGTACACGTTCGGGTTGACGGAGCACTTGCAGGGCTTGCCGATGAAGATGTTGTCGAGGCAGCGAGAGCAGACGATGCAGGGACGGACCTCTTCGGAGCGGCCCTCGGCGACCTTGATGCCGATCTCGGGCTCGGCGATCCAGTGGCGAGCCATGCCGGCTGCGTCGCCGGAGCCGTCAGCGAGGATCTTCTCGCAGACGTCGAGGTGGTTGATGCGGGTGCCGGGGAAGCAGGGAAGCGAGGTGTACTTCTTGGCTTCCTTGGACAGGTAGATGAACTCGCCCTCGGGAACGAGCTGGTTGGCGACGGGGCGAGGGGCCTCGTGGAAGCCGGCCTGGATGGACCAAGCGTCGATACCGTGAGCCTCGACGCACTCGATGACCTCCTTGAGGTCCTCGATGCGCTGGCCACCGGGCATCAGGTCGTCTGCGGAGTAGCGGACGAGGATCGGGTAGTCGTCGCCGCACTGGCTGTGGATCTCATCGATGATCTCGGTGAGCAGACGGCAGCGGTTCTCGGTGGATCCACCGTACTCGTCGGTGCGGTGGTTGGAGTACTTGGAGATGAAGCGCATGACCATGTAACCGATGCCCGCATGGATCTCGATGATGTCGATGCCGGCCTTCTGGCAGCGCTTAGCGGCGTCGCCGTACTGCTTGACGACGAGCGCGATTTCCTCCTTGGTGAATTCCTTTTCGGGCATGCCGACGAAAGGACCGGAGGCAACGTCGATGGAAGGAGCGTAGGAGTGAAGTTCATCCTCGCCGGTTGCACGCCACTCGTAGCAAAGCTGAAGCTGAGCGGCGAGCTTGGCGCCGTGCTTGTGGCAGACCTCTGCGGTGCGGGTCAGGCCGGGGATGAAGCAGTCGTCCCAAACGCCGACGGCGCCCGTGGTGGTGTGGTACTTCGGATGCGTGTCGAACACGTCGCAGACGTAGCAGGAACCGAGCTCGATCAGGGCTGCACCGCCCTTCGCGCGCTGCTCGTAGAAGTCGACGAGATCGTCACCAACATGGTAGTTGTCGGTCTTCTCGATGGTCATCGGCAGCATGACGAAGCGGTTGCGCAGCTCCACGTTGCCGATCTTGAACGGCTTGTTAAGTAGTTCGTACTTCACTTACGGCCCCTTTCAAAAGACAAAAAAGTGTGAACTTCTCTTCCATCGTGGCCAAGAGCCCGTCCGGACATGATCGGCGCGAATCCTCAGGCGCTTTCGCGCGCCGCTCCGCGAGGAGGGCGATTCGATCCGGCGATGACCGTACCATTGCGCTCTTGTGCATTGAATTATTGTAAATCAGTTGCCTTTGGAAAAATCGTCATTATCCCTAATTTGCGCTTTTGCGGCTTGTTTCGATAGATCGACCCGAATACTTCGGATTACTCAAATAGCTTTTTGCTACCCATAATCCCCTTTTTGTCCTACATTTGAAAAAGTCGCGCTACACTGTGCCTATGGAAACCCACCGAGGAGGAACGCCCATGAGGACGCTCGATACGAAACTGCTGATCGCGGATGCGCTCGTTGAGCTGTGCGCCACGCATCCGTTGAAGAAGGTCTCCATCAGCGACATCGTCGAACGCACGGGGAAGAACCGCAAAACCTTCTACTACCATTTCGAGGACAAAAACGCCCTCATCATCTGGAAATTCCGTTTCGATTTGGGGGCGGAACTTCAGCGCCGCTTCCCCGAGAACATCCTCGTCTACGAGAAGGGGTCGGGCGACTCCCTTGCGCGCTTCCCGTACTACATTACGCAGAAGTCGGGCGTTCGATCGCTTGACCATTCGAAGTTCTTCGACGCCTTCGCCCTCGTGCTCGAGCGCAACCGCTCGTTCTACGCTCAAGCGCTTTCGGAAGTGGGCCCCGCCTCGCTGGGAAGCTATCTCTACGACCTCTACCAGCCGGCGCTGCGCAACGACATCATCATCATCCTGGCGAACCGCTACCTTCCTGAAGAGAACATCGACTTCCTTAGCGAGTTCTACACCTGCGCGTTCCTTTCCTTCCTCACGCGCAAATGCAAGCAGCCAGGACCGAACGGACACGTCGGGGGCATCGTCGGCCCCTTCGCCAACATCATCCACTCCTCGCTCGAAAGCGAGATCAAGGAAGCCCAGCTGCGCCGCAATCTCTAGCGGCAGGAGCAGATCTCGACCACAGGGCTAATCCGCGTAGCGATCCATGATGAGCGGAGCGGCGATGTAGACCATGATCTGGTCGGTTCCCTCCGCGATCTGATTGCCGCGGCAATCCTGCCAAATCGTGCTCACGCGCGAGCTCTCGGTATAGCCCAGCCCGCCGAGAATCTGCATGGCGTTGCTGGCCACCTCCGTCGCCGCCTTCGGAACGGCGCGCTTCATCAGCGCCACCGCCAGACGCTTGTCGGGCAAGTCGTTCTCGATCGCCCAAGCCGCTTCATAGAGAAGCGAGCGCATCGAGCGCAAGCTCACCTCCATGTCGGTCAGCATCTGCTCGATCTGCTGGAATGTCCCGATCGGCACGCCGAAGGCCTTGCGCACGCGCGCGTTGGCGACGGCGTCCTCCATCGCCGCCTGGGCCATGCCGAGCGAAGAAGCGCAGGTAAAGACACGCCCGTATTCCAAGAGCTTGAACAGATGGCGGAATCCCCCATCGTTTCCCTTCAGGCGATACTCGGGACTCAGCTCGACGTCGTCGAAGGAGACGGAGGCGAAGGGCACCATGGACTGGCCGATCTTGTTGATGGGGATGGCGCGAATGCCCGGCAAATTATGCGGAACAAGCCAGAAGGACAGCGGCGGGTATTTTTCGCGGGTCGAGCAATCGCGATCGATGGCGGCGACGAGGACATTGGCCGAATACTCCCCGTTGTTGACGTAGGTCTTCTGCCCATTGAGCACCAGACGACCGCCCTTGCTGGCGACCGACGTCTTCATGCTCATGGTATCGGAACCCGCCCCCGGTTCGGAAACGGCGAGCGAGAACATCAGGCGGCCCGTCTGGCGATAATCCTCGAGCACCGTCGAAACCATCATCTCGTCGGCGAATTCCGAAAGGATCTGCAGGTTGAACAGGTCGTTCTGGAAAGGAAGCGACGCACCTGCGCATCGGGAAAGCTCCTCGAGGATGAGAGCCTGGGCAACGATGCCCATGCTCGACCGGCCGCTCGACTTCTCGAACGTGAAGTAGCGGTCGACGAAACCCTTCATGACGTCGTCGGGCAGGCCCTGATCGCGGCGCCACTGGAAAACGTGCTCCTGCGTGAACACGGATTCGCCAAACTCGCGAAACGTTGCCACGATGTTCTTCTGCTGATCGGTAAGCGATAGATCCACGAGAACCCCTCTATGAAATGAAGGAGGCCGCGCTGCGTTGCTTTCGCACGCGACCCCCTGTTCGCATTCTTGTAGAAAAGCATACGTCACCTTGTGCGATCGCCCCATAACCAAGTTCGCGTTTTTGTCGCACGCTCACCTGGCTCGGCGCCGCGAAGAGAACCTAGCGCCCCTTCCACACCGGCTCGCGCTTCTCGGCGAACGCGCGGGCGCCTTCGAGCTTATCCTCGCTGCCCTGGGTGATCCGCTCGTATTTCTCGAGGATATCCCACCCATGGGACGGGTACACGACGCTTTCGCCCATGGTCTCATAGGCTGTGCGCTTCGTGCATTCGATGGCCAACGGTGCCCCTTTGCAGATCAGCTTCGCCATGGCAACGGCTTCGTCGAGCACACGATCGGGCTCTACCGCCCTGTTGATGAGGAAGCATTCGGCGGCTTGCTGTGCCGTTAGGGGCTGGCAGGTGAGCATCAACTCCATCGCCGCCTTGGCGGGAACCGTCTGCATGATGCGCATCAGGCAACCGCCGCCGGCGGCCGTCAGCCCGCGAAGCGGCTCTGGAAGGGAAAACGTCGACTCGGTCGACGCGACGGCCAGATCGCAGGCCACCATGATCTCGACGCCGCCGCCGAGCACGCGACCCTGGGCAGCGGCGATGAGCGGCTTGGAGATGTAGCGCTTGGTCATGCCGGCGAATCCGCTTTTCTCGTACCCCGCGGGAGCATGATGCGTCTCGGCTGCGATTTCCTTCAGATCGCTGCCCGCGCAGAAGCAGTCGCCGGTGTTCGTCATGATGCAGACGCGCAGATCGTCGTTGCCCTCGAGGTAGTCGAACGCCTCGCACAGTTCGCGCCACATCTCGTTGTTGACCGCGTTCTTCGCCTCAGGGCGATCGAGCGTGATGATGAAGATGCCGTCACGCTCTTCGGTCCGGATGGTGTTGTAGCCCATGATTCCCCTCTCTCTTTCCGCGCCTCCCCTTACGAACGCTTTTCATCACGATAATGCGGCCGCGTGCATGCGTCCAATGAAAAGAAATCCACCGATATATGCACGTCTTCGATCGGTTGAGACCGTGCCCTGCAGGGGCTCGAGAAGACGAAGGAGGGTACAATCGAGTCAGAGTCCAGCCCGAGAGAAGAGGCACCCATGAAGATTCTGGCCATCAACGGCAGCCATCGCGCCGGGAAGAACACCGCCACCCTGCTGAACCTTGCGCTCGAAGAAGCGCGCAAGGCAGGGGCCGAAACGGAACTCGTCGAGCTTTCCGAGCTCGACATCGCCTACTGCAGCGGCTGCAATCGCTGCCTCGCCAAGCCGAACTGCTCGCTTTCCGATGACATGGACGAGCTGACGGAGAAGATGCTCGCCGCCGACGGCATCATCCTGGGATCCCCCGACTACTTCGGCAACGTGACGGCCAGGATGAAGTGCTTCATCGACCGTACCCGCCCCCTTCACATGACGGCCAATCGGCTCAAGGGCAAAGTCGGCGGATTCGTGAGCATGTCGGGCCTCGACAACTGCGGATCGGAAGCGACCAACGCCGTGCTCGGTCATTTCTTCGCCACCCACGAGATGCTCGTCGTCCACCCGCGCCCCGAGGGGCCTGTGCTTGGAACGGGCGTCACCGGATCGCTCATGGCGGGCATGGAAAACGGCAAGCCCCGCTGGCGCCGCAGCGTCGAGGAAGACCCCATCGCCCCCGCCATGGCACGCCAACTCGGCAAAGACATGGCCGAGCTTATCGCGCGACTTGAAGATTAGCGGGTCGGATGCCTTGAGCGCTTGACCGCCCCTCGCCCGATTCGGCAAGAACCGTCGGGCGAGGGGTGGTTACAAAACCGCCTCGATCAAGCGCCTGGTGCACGCATGACGAGGCCGGCTGACCACCTCGTCGACCGGCCCTTCCTCGACGATCCTCCCCGCATCCATCACCGCAACGCGATCGCACAGCGACTGCACGAGGGCGATATCATGGCTCACGAACAGGCACGCCATGTTCGTGAGTCCCTTCAACCCGCGCAGCAGCTCGACGATGCGCCGCTGCGCGGTGACGTCGAGGGCGCTTGTGGCCTCATCGCAGACGAGCAGCACCGGATCAGCCGCAAGGGCGCGCGCGATGGCGGCGCGCTGACACTGCCCGCCGCTCACCTGATGGGGATACGACGCACCGATCGTTTCATCCAGACCGCACTGACCGAGCAGATCGAGAGCGCGCGAGAAGGCCTCGTGCCGATCGAAGTGGGCATTGCGCAAAGGCTCGGCAACGCTTTGGAGCAACGTTCGGCGCGGATCGAACGACGAGGTAGGGAGCTGGAATACCATCTGAGCGCACGAGGCGGGGTTTTCCTTGGCCCGCTCAGCGCGCGTGGCCACCTCGATCGATCCTTCGTCGGGCTCCGTAAGCCCGACGACCATACGCACCAGCGTCGATTTGCCGCAGCCTGACTCGCCGACGATCCCGACGAATTCACCGGGAGCCACCTCGAGATCGACGCCGTCCACCGCAACGAGAGCCTCCTGCCGCGCATCGGCGAAGGCTTTCCGCACCCCGCGAACGACGAGGGCGGCAGGGGCTTTGCACCGCTCTTCGCTCATCGCCCCTCCCCCCTTCTCAAACGAGGCATCGACTCGACCAAAGACGCAACGTAGGCGCTCCTCGGGTGCGTCAGCACCTGAAGAGCGCTGCCGGATTCCACGATGGTTCCCTCGCGAAGCACCACCACTTCATCGGCTATAGCCCGCGCGACGCCGATGTTGTGCGTGATGAGCAGCGTGGATGTGCCCAGCTCATCACGAGCCGCGACGAGCTCTTCCATCACGAGCTTCTGGGAAACGACGTCGAGCGCACTCGTCACCTCATCGGCAAGAAGGGCCCGGGGGGAGAAGAGGAGGGCGAGCGCGATGCCGACGCGCTGACCCATGCCCCCCGACAGCTCGAAGGGGTAGCTTCCCCACACGCGTGCGGCGTCGTCGATGCCGAAGCGGGAAAGCGTTGCAAGCATGCGCTCGCGCGCCGACGTCTCATCTGCGACGCCATGGGCCCGCAACGCCTCTTCGACCTGGCTTCCCAGCTTCGCCGTGGGGGAAAACGACGCAAGGCAATCTTGGAAGACCATGCCGATCTCAGGCCCGCGCAACGCTCTCATCTCCTCGGGAGTGCTCTCAAGCACGCTCTGGGATCGATAGCGCACATCGCCCGCCGTCACCGAGCCGCCGTCACCGAGCAAAGCGATCGCCGCCTTCGCAAGTGAGCTCTTTCCGCTCCCGGACTCGCCGACAAGCGCGACTATCGTGCCCGGAGCAAGGGAGAAGCTCACGTCGTGCACGACAGGAGTGCCCGCATAGCTGATCTCGACACCGTCGAATTCAAGAAGGGGATCCATCATCGCCCGCCTTTCGCTGCGCCGTGAAGGAGCCTAATCGACCGCAAGGTCGACGGTGATCTCGTAGTAGTCGCACGGGTGGGCGACCATGCCCTCCACGCCGACGCGCGCGACGATCCCCATCGTCAGATGGGATGCGAAGAAGTACCCGTGATCATCGAGAACGACCTGCTGCATCTCGGTTCCGAGCCGCGCGCGCTCGGCAGGATCGAACTCGGCGTGAAGTTTCGCGGCGAGCTTCTCGAGCTGAGCGCTTTTATAGCCGCCGAAATTCTGGCTCGCGCCCTCGAGGCAGGTCGCCGCGAAGAAATACTCCGGATCACCCGTCGGCGCGGTCACCACAGCGCTAGCGTAGACGTCCCACGCCGCAGGGTCCTTCCGAATCTCGGTGTGATTCGCGGTCGAGTTGACCTGAACGTCAAACCCGATGTCCTTGAGCGTCGCCTGCGCGGACTCCGCGAGCAGAGGGAGCTCCTGCCGGCCGGGATACGTCAACCAGCGGATAGCAAGCCGCTGACCGTCCTTTTCCCGGATGCCGTCACCGTCCTCGTCCACCCATCCCGCTTGCTCGAGAAGGGCCTTCGCTTTTTCGGGATCGTACCCTTCGCCCTTCACCGTCTGGGTGCCGAACTCGAAGCTGGCGGGATAAGCGCCCTCGGTCGCTGCGCCGCGCCCGTTGAGAAGAGCGTCGACGAAGCCTTCCTTGTCGATGCCGAGGGAAATCGCCTCGCGCACGGCCTCATCCTGCATGATCTCCGATCGGTAGTTCATCTCGCCGAAGAACACGCGGCTCGTCTCGCAGCTGTTGATCCGGTAGGCGCTCTCGTCGCTGAACAGCTCATAGCTCGCATAGGGCAGGCCGTAGGCCGCGTCGATTTCGCCCGACAGAAGAGCCGACGTGAGCGTGTCCCCGTCGGTGATCGACTTCACCACGATCGAATCGACCTTCGGCTCCCCGCCCCAATACGACGTGTTCTTCTCGAGGGTGATCTCGGTGTCGGAAACGGCCGTAGCGCGGTAAGGGCCCGTCCCCGCGACGTTCTTGTCCGCCGAAACGCCCGCCTGCATGTCGATGATCGCGCCGTAAGGATCGCAGAGGAAGTTGATGAGCGCAGGGCACGGCTCGCTCGTGTGGATCGTGAGCGTATACCCATCCGCTTCTATCGAGGAGATCTTCGTATCGGACGGGGCTCGGTCGTGAACCGCGACCAGGTCATCGAGGCACTCCTTCACCGCTTGCGCATCCATATGGCGCCCGCTGGTGAAGTCGACGTCTTCGCGCAGCTTCACGACGCACGTCTTCTTGTCGGTGAATTCGTAGGAGGTGGCAAGCCACGGCTCAGGCTCCATCGAATCGGAGAACTTGAAGAGCGTCTCGCCGACGCCGTAGCGAACGGCGCTCCATCCTGAATAATCCTCGTGAGGGTTGAGACCCGCATCGTTCATCTCCACGCCGTATCCGGTCGTGCCGTACACGAAGGTCGTGCCCTCCTCTTTCTCCTCGCCGCCGCATCCCGTAAGGCACAGGGCGAAAAGCGCGATCGCTATCGCAACCGAAAGGACGCCTGCAAAGCGCATCTTTCCACGTGTGGTTTTCTCCATGATCATCCTTGCTTTCCGGGACCGCGGTCCCTACTTCCTACTATTCGGGGCCCAAGCCCCTCGTTCCCTTTCGCCTTCCCGCCTCCGCGGCGCAAGACGAGCCCTATCTTCTGCGCTGACGGGGATCCATCCAATCGCGCACCGCGTCTCCCAGCAGATTGAAGATCATGACGCACAGGAAGATGGCGAAGCCGGGAGCCAGAACGACCCAGGGAGACGTCTGGAGAAGGCTTCTTCCATCGCTCATCATCGATCCCCATTCCGCGACTGGAGGTTGCGCCCCCAACCCAAGGAACGACAGCCCGGCCAGCTCCATCATCATCGTGCCGATGTCGAGCAGCGCCGTGACCAGAAGCGGTCCGGCGATGTTGGGGAGAAGATGACGCACGATAACCTGCGCTGCGCTGCATCCCGAGAGCTTCGCCGCCCCCAGATACGGTTGGCTCTTCTGCGCAAGCGTCAAGCTTCTCGCGATGCGCGCGTATTTCGGCCAGCTGATGGCCGCTAACGCTATGACCGCGTTGTGCATGCCGCCGCCCAGGACGCTCGCCACCGCAAGCGCGAACACCAAACCGGGAAACGCAAGGAACACATCCGAGGTCCGCATGAGCACCGTATCGACGGCGCCTCCGCGCCAGCCGGCCACCACGCCGACGATGGTCCCCAGCACAGCAACGATGATCACCAAAGCGAACGTCGAGAAGATGGAGGATTGAGCCCCGATGATCACGCGGCTCAGCATGTCGCGCCCATAGCGGTCGGTGCCGAACAGATGCTCCGCGCTCGGCGCCTGAAGCGCAAGCGACAAATCCTGCGCATAGGGATCATACGGGCAGAGCACCCCAGCTGCCGCTGCAGCCGCGATCACGAGCGCAGCGAGGCCGGAAAGAACGATCAGCTTCTTGCCGAAACGCCGCGCCATGCCGCGCTCGCACCCCTGCACGCCGGCGCGCGCCGCGATGCCGCTCATCGCCTATCGCCTTCCAGTCTGACGCGGGGGTCAAGGGCATGATAGAGAAGATCGGCAATGAGGTTGACCACCACGTAGATCACCGCCATCCACACCACGTAGGCCTGGATCAGCGGATAGTCCCTCATGATGATCGCGTCGACGGCGAGCTTGCCTACGCCATCCCACATGAATATCGTCTCGACGATGGCCGTTCCGCCCAGAAGATCGCCGATCGATAGGGCGAGAAGCGTTATAAGCATGAGCATGCAGTTGCGCAGAACCGGGCCGAACAAGATGCGTCGCTCCGACACGCCTCGCGCCCGAGCGCCCTGAACGTAGTCCTTCCCCAGCTCCTCGAGCACGATTGCGCGGATTTGGCGCGTGTACTTCGCCGCCATGGCGATGCCGAGCGTCACCGTAGGCAGCACGATGCCGAGCGGGTCGCGCGGCGAAGACATGACGGGGAACCACCCAAGCCCTATCGCGAAGATGAGAATAAGAAGCAGGGCCACGAAGAAATTGGGAAGCGAGTTGCCGATGAAGCTCGTGACGCGCACGATATAGTCCGCCGCGGTGTTCTTCTTCACCGCGGAGTAAATGCCAAGCGGCACCGAAACGACGATGGTCAGCGCCACCGCGCATACCGTCAACAGGATCGTCGCGGGGAGCTTTGACGCGAACGTGGCGAACACTTCTTTGCCGGAAACGTAGCTCGTCCCCATGTCGCCGGTCACCAGGCCGAGCAGCCATGACCCATACTGGATGAGGAGCGGCTGGTCGAGCCCGAGCTCGGCGCGTTTCTGATCGATCAGCTCCTGGGAGACGGCCACGCCCTGATTCTCGAGCACCGCAGAAATGGCGTCGCCGCCTGCCACGTGCATGAGAGCGAAAGACAGGAAGGTGATCCCGAGCAGGATCGGTATGAGCTGCAGCAGCCTTTTCGCAATGTAGCGTTTCACAGAGGGCCTTCCGACTGTCCTATCGTCGTTTGTATTAGCACGGATTTGCAATTCGTAACATTATACCGATAGAACACGGAAACGCGAGCCTTCCGTGCCCGTGCGTCGCTTCCGCACGATAAGCGGTAGCGGCATGACTCCCCCGCACGCGCGCAGCAACGAAAAGACCCCGAAGGGTCCTTTCGCGAATCGACGGAAAACGAACGACTTCCTACATCTCGTGAAGGAATCGATCGACCGCCTTATTGAAGTCGACCGGGTTGTCGTAGGCGATGAAGTGATCGCCCGGGATAATAACCAACTCAGCGTTGGGCAGGCTGCGGTAGATCAACTGGGTATGCTCGGCCTCGATCAGATCGTCGGTGCCCACGATGACGAGCGTCGGAACGTCTTCGAGTTTCGCGAGTTCGGCAGGATCGATCGCGGGCTGACGGTCCATCAGGACCAGGCGCTCGTAGCGCGCCATGGACTCAGCGCTCTCGTCCTTGGTTTCGGCCGCCTGCTCGGCTTTTTCCTTGATGCGGCGGCGAACCGGCTCGATCACGCCACTCGGATCGAGATTGGCCCCATTGAGCACGAGCTTGTTCACACGGCCCATGTTGTTGAGCGCGAACAGCAACGCGATGATGCCGCCGTCGGAGAAGCCGAGGATATTGGCCTTGAAGATCCCATGTTCGTCCATGAAATCCTGCAGATCCTGAGCGAACTGCTCGAAGGTGAACGGCGCCGTTCCGCGCGGCGACTCGCCCTGACCGCGCGTATCGATGGCGATCACGCGGTACTCCTTGGAGAAGTGCTCGATCTGATGCTTGAAGTGAGCGCTGTCTTCGCCGTTGCCGTGCAGCAAGATCAAAGGATAACCGCTGCCCTCTTCGCGGTAATGAAGCTTGATATCCATCACAACCCCCTCGTGACGTACTGAAACGCGATGAACGCGTTATGTCTCTATCCCCATAATAGCGGCTTTCCCCTGGTAAAGCGTCGACAAGTGGCCCCTATCGGGCGGAAACGCAAGGCGACGCCCCCGGAGGGACGTCGCCTGGAGACCTTAGAGAGCGCGCGGCTCGGCGGCCAACGTCACCTCGCGCTGGGTGCGCTTCTCGACGCCGGCGGCGCGATGCTCGTCCCAGCGGGCGAATGCACCGGCGAGGAGCGTGCCGGAGATGGAGTGCCACACGCAGGACACAGCGCAGATCAGCGCAGACTCGGGGAGCGCCGCGAACTGGGCCGTGCTCGTCGCGAGGTTCGTGGCGAGTCCCGCATTCTGCATACCGACCTCAAGGGAAATGGTGCGCTTCTTCGCCGTGCCCATACCGGTGATCTTGCCGGCTCCGTAGCCAAGGAGATAGCCGACGCCGTTATGGAGCAACACGGCGGCGAAGACCACCAGGCCCGACGTGAAGAAGAGATGGCCTTGGGAGGAGGTGACGCCACCGACGACGCAGGCCAGGCCCAAAACGGCCACACCGGGCATGCACGTGCGCACCTCGCGGTAGACGGCGTTGCCCTCGAGCTTGTAGTTGAGAAGGAAACCGAGGGCAACGGGAGCGATGACCGTCTCCATGATGGAGAGGAACATGGGGAGCGGTTCGATCTGGATGCTGATGCCCCCGGCCATCATCATCACGAGAAACGGTGTCATGAAGGGAGCGAGCAAGGTGGAGACGGTGGTCATTCCGACGGAGAAGGCGACGTCGCCGTGGCAGAGATAGCTCATGATGTTCGACGACACGCCGCCGGGACAGCAACCGACAAGGATGAGGCCGATCGCCAGCGCATCGGGAAGATTGAGCAAATGGCACAGCGCCAACGCCGAGAAGGGCATGATGAGGTACTGGGCGATAGCGCCGATGCAGATATCGAAGGGGCGCTCGGCGAGTACCTTGAAATCCTGCTTGGTCAGCGTCAGACCCATGCAGAACATGATGATGCCGATGATGAGGGACTGCCAAGAGAACCCGTTTCCGAGCGGATCGACGAACAGACGAATATTGACCCACGACATGAACGCGGGCCATGCGAGCGTCACGAGCGCCGCCGCAATGACGAACAGAGACGACTTGCTCGAGAGAACGTGGCTTACTTTCTGCAGCGTTTTCATTTCTTCATCCTTTCTTCAACGCCAGCGCATTCGGCATAAAAAAAACCCTCATGGCCCGAAACAAGGCCATGAGGGACGAATGACAAGATCCGCGGTACCACCCACATTCCGTCTGGAAATCCAGACGACGCTTTACGCACCAGCATGCGCTTTTCCTTACGGGGAATCCCGTCGAGGCTTACTTGGGATGCCGTTGGGCCTCGCTTCTCAGAGAGGATAGCCATGCAGCGCGCTCACGTCGGCTTCCACCATTCCCGACTCGCTGTGTGCCGCTTCCTGCCGGCCGCGTTCTCTTCGTAGAATTTCTTGACCTGCATTGTAGGACCGATGAAGAATGGGCGCCCACGGCGATGCGCCTTGTTAACAGAGATGAAACAGGGAGCGCGCGGCGGCAGGGCGCGCGGCCCGAAAAGCAAAAAAACGCACCCCCGAAGGGGTGCGTTCGAAAAGCGATGCGCACAGGCGCAGACTACTTCTCCCAGGTGCAGGGAGCGTCGCCAGCGAGCTGACGCTCGGACTTGAAGATGGTGTCCGGAATAGGCTCGCCGTGGTACACGCCGATGCCGCCCTCGTCCTCGATGCGGGAGATCTCGGCCTCGGAGTAGCCGTACTTCATCATGATCTCCTTGGTGTGGTAGCCAACGGGCTTGGAGAGGATGACCGGAGGATCGCCAGCGGACTCGAAGCGGAGCGGGGTCATAGGCAGGGCATGCTTGCCGAACTCATCGTACTCAACGTAGCGCAGGGAGTCGTTGATGTAGGCCTCTTCGTCCTTGATGATGTCGGTGTAACGGAAGAGCTTCTGAGCCGGAACCTGATGCTCGCGGAACTGCTCCATCCAGTAATCGAAGGGCTGCTTGGCGAAAGCTTCCTCGAGCCATGCGATGACCTCGGTGTTCTTGCCGGAAGCCTTGAGATGGGTGAGGTCCTTGGTGTCGGGGTTGTCGATCTGATCCTCGCGACCGAACAGGCCCATCATCATCTCGTAGTACTTATCGTACTGAGGCATGCAGATGTAGATCCACTTGTCGTCAGCGGTGCGATAGGTGTTGTTGAAGGGGTTGGGCACGGACAGGCGGGACTTGGGGTAGTCGGCGCCGAACTGCTGAGCGCAGATGCCGATGTCGCCAGCGAAAATAGCGGCAGCGTAGAGGTTGGTGACGATCTTCTCGCCCTGGCCGGTGCGGGTGCGGTTGAACAGAGCAGCGCAGATGCCGCCGGCGAGCATGCAAGCAGCGTTGTTGTCGCCGAATGCCTGAGGTGCGATAGCGGGAGACTCGCCGTCCTCACGGAAGACGTTGGCGACGCCGCCGCGAGCAGCCCAGCAAACCGCGTCGTATCCCGGGGAGTCCTTCTCGGGTCCGAACTCGCCGTAACCGCGCATCTGAGCCCAGATAAGCGTCGGGAACTCCTCGTGGAGGGTCTCCCAGTCGAGGCCGAGCTTCTTCAAGGCCTTGTCGCGCAGGTTGACGACGAAGACGTCGGCGTCGGCGAGGAGCTTCTTCATGAACTTCATGCCATCTTCGTTCTTCAGGTTGATGGCAACGAGGTCCTTGTTGGTGTTGTTGAGGTCGAAGGTGGGATCTTCGAAGTCGTTCTTCTCGCAACCGAAGCCGGGGCCCTGGGTGCGCTGAGCATCGCCGTGAAGAGGCTCGGTCTTGATGACGGTCGCGCCCATTTCGGACAGGTTACGAACTGCAGCAGGAGCGGCAACCCATTCGCAGAGCTCGACGACCTTGACGCCTGCGAGAGGTCCGTAGCCGTTGAGTTTATCTGTAGTGGTCATACAGACTGTTCTCCTTCCATTATCTGAACCATGAAACCCGCAACGGCCGCATCAAACAGCAAGGGCCGAAGCAAATTGCATTACTTTTCTAGTATCGGCATCGCGCAAATAACACGGCACGGTCATTTATTCAGTATTGTCCTTTTTTCCTATCGAATTTACCTTTGGGTTTTACATAAAAACAGGGCGCGACCGATGATTATCAGGGTGCTTTCCTCCCTTTGACCATATTTGATGGCTAAATCCATGCCGTTGACCCATGTTTTAACAGCGTTTACCGTCATAGCTTCCTCGATGCGATGCCTCGCGAGCAAGGCTCGCGCCCGTCTCCAGGATGCTGGGGAATCGGTAGGCTCCCATGAAATCGATGAAATCCGCGACGACTTTCGGGTGGCTTTCCCGGCGGCTGAACAGGTACACTTTGTGGAAGTCGGAAGGAACGCCTTCGACCGACAAGCACGCCACGTCGTGGAAGGCATTGACCAGAAACGAATAGCAGAACAGCGCCAACGCATTGCGGTTCGACGACACGAGGGACGACAAGGTTATCTCGTCGTCGTACGACCTCACGAGATCGAGGTCCTCGATGGGCAGCGACGCGTCCATGCTCGGCGCGACGGGCGACGACGTCGAGTACGTCAGGATCCTGCGGCCTTTCAAGTCGTCGATTCCCACCTTCGACCTTCGCGCAAGCGGGTTGTCCTTGTTCACCGCGAGCACAAGCGGCTGAGACCACACCAACACGCGGTCGAGGTCGTCGTCTTCGGGCGTGCGCGACGCGAACACCACATCGAGTCCCCCTTTTCGCAAACGCTCGATGAGCGTTGCCGAATAGGCCTGCTCGATCGTGATGAGCGGAGACGAGGACGACGAATCCTGAAAGCCCTGCATGGCCTGGGACCAGAACCGTCCCTGCATCGCGTAGAGCGTTCCGATGCGCAGAGACGAGTTGATTTCCCCTTGGATCTCCCGGGCGACGCGCAATCCCGCGTCTATGTTCTTAAGCGCCCGCGACACATGCTCGTGGAACGCCTCCCCCGCTTCAGTGAGCTCGACCTTCGAGCTGCCTTCCTTACGGCGGAACAGAGCGAACCCGAGCTCTTGCTCCATTCGCTTTATGGCAACCGACAGCGTCGGCTGCGCGATGTAGAGATCCTCGGCTGCCCGGGTGTAGCTCAGCACCTCGGCTAAACGGTCGAAGTAGCGCAAGTAATCAAGCCTCATCGTTTCCCCCTCTAACGTTTGAGACCGTTAATCCCCATGATAATTTCTCTCAAACGGTCTTTCGCCTTTGACCTGCCTTTCCCCATCGGAAAGCAATGAATGGCCGCGATCGCATAGAAGCACAAGCGGCTCCACATCCCCTCCGTGAAGCCGCTTGCGAAAAAGGCCCCTTCATCAAGCTGCAGGAGCGCACCCTCCCCCTTCAGGCGCGGTGAAGCCTAGAAGTACTTCTTCTCGATGTAATCGATGGGCATCTCGATGTCGAACCAGATCTTCTCGCCGAGCGCCGCCTGCTGAAGCAGCATCTCGATGCCGGGCGCCGTCTGAAGCCCATGGTCCTTCGCCATCTTGATGAGCTTCGTCTCGCGCGGGTCGTACACCGTATCGGCCACGAACAGCCCCTCGTGAAGCATGTCCTCGTCGATGGTGCACTCATCGTCGAGAGGGGGCATGCCGACGCGCGTGGCATTGACGAACAGACTCGAGTTCTTCACCGAACGGGCAAGAAGTTCGCGGTTGTCCAGGTCGTTCAAAACCATGGGCACGTCCGTTTTCTGGGACAGCTCGACGACGCGCTCGCGCGTGGCGTCCCAGAAATCGTCGCGTCGGTTGAACACGTTGACGCACGCGACGCCGTCGAGGGCGAGCTGGGTGAAGATGGCCGATCCTGCGCCACCGGCACCGACGATGGTGACCACCTTGCCTTCGGGGTCGAATCCGTGACGGCGGAGATTCTCGACGAAACCGGCTCCGTCGGTGTTGTGGCCGATCGATTTCCCGTTTTCGATCACTACGGTGTTGACCGCGCCCATGAGCTCGGCGGCGGGCGTCAGCTCATCGAGATACTGACCGACGACGGTCTTGCACGGCATCGTCACGTTGTAGCCGACGGCGCCCATCTCCGCCATGCCGCGCACCACCGTCTCAAGGCGGTCGGGCATCACGTCGAATGCCGTGTACACCGCGTCTATCCCACACTGCTTGAACGAATCGGTGTGCATGACAGGCGATGCGGAATGCTCAACCGGAGAGCCGACGAGTCCAACGAGCTTCGTGTGGCCGGAGATGTTCATTTCGATTCCCATGATGATGTCCTTTCCCGGACCCGACGATAAGGGCCCTTTCGCTAGTCGCATTGAATCGGGGCGGCGGGCGGGCGGGGCGCTGCCAAAACTCCCTGCGCAGCGTGATTCCCCGCGCCGTCCCGTCGCCGTATGAGAAGAGAAGGCGTTTACAGGACCACCGGTTCTCCGGCGTCAGCCGAATCGAGGATGGCGTTGATGACTTTGAGCGTGTCGAGGGCGTTCTCCCCGGTGCAGCGCGGTTGCGTTTCCCGACCGCGGCACAGATCGACGAAGTGATCGAGTTCGGCGGTCATGGGATCGTTCCTCTCGACATCGAAATGCTCATGGATCAAAGGAGAGGTCCAGCCGAAGGCGTTCTCGTCGTAGTAGTACAGATCCATATTCGGGAACCCGAACGAGCCCTTCGTGCCGAAGACGCGCAGGCTGTTTTCGCCAGGGCACATGGTGAAGAAGGTATTCTCCTCGGCCGCCAGGTCGTAGTTCCAGGGGCCGGGCGTGCCGTCGCTGACGAAGTAGCTAGCGGTCACGCCGCCCTCGTATTCGACGACGGCGGACACCGAATCCTCGACCTCATTGCCGCGGATGGTGTTGCGGGCCGCCGCATAGACCTTGGCGGGCTTCATGCCCGTAACGAAGTTGAGGTCGTCGAAGTCGTGGATGGCGTTGATGAGCAGCGGGCCGCCGCCCTTCTTGGTATGCCACTCGACGTCGTAGTACGAATGGGGCTTCGCGATGGCGTAGTTGCTCTGAATGCCGACGATCCTGCCGATGCGGCCCGAATCGATGACTTCGCGCAGGAGCTGGTACTTGCTCGAAGAGCGACGATGATGGCCGACGAGCAGCGTCGCTCCGGCGTTTTCGCAGGCGGAGATGATGTGCTCCGCTTCCTCGACCGTGTTGGCGATGGGCTTTTCAAGCAGAATGCTCTTGATACCCGCCGCAAGGGCCAGATCGACCGACTGAACATGGAGCGTGTTGGGGAGGGCGATCGCAACCGCGTCAAGGTCTTCCTGCTTCAGCAAAAGCGTGTAATCGCTGTAGATCTTCACCCCGAGCTCCAGCGCAACCTGGTTGTCATGGTCGCCGAAACCAGCGACGGCCACCAGATCGATCTCGGGATTCTCCTTCGCATCGCGCGCGATCTTCGATCCCTGGTTCAAGCCGAGAACGGCCATTTTAATCGTGTCCATGAGGTCCCCCTTCTTGGATTTCTTCATGATCCCCTCTGACGCTTTTGATTTTCAGCGTGGCGAAACGTCAAATCCAATAGCGTTGGAAACCAGGTGCCGCCAAGACATAACAAAGCTCTATAAGGCCAGTACATCTGCGTCTTTTCACGCAATAGAAAAGGGCCAGGGATACCCCTGGCCCTTTCGCGCGGACATGCCGCGTATTCGGATCGCGCTCAGCTTCGGTTCTCGCCCGCAAGCGCCCCCGCGAAAAGCAGCTCGCGGGGGCGGATCGCTTTTCGCGGGAGAACGGATCACTGACGTGGGCGCGTCACCGCTTCGATGACGAAGCCCAGCGCATCGACGGAGTCGTAGTACGTGAAGGTGGCGCTCGGATCGACGAGCGAAGCGCCTTCCATGTATTTATCCACCCCGACTGCGGCGAGCGCCTGCGTCACACGATCGTTGTCGTCGACGTCGAAGCGCAGATGATGGAGCGCATGCCCGCACGAGCCGATCTCCTTCAGGTAGTCGTGCCACACCGTGTCCGCCTCACCGACCGGCTGAAGGAATTCCAGCTGGACGTTGAAATGGTTGTAGAAAGCGGCGTTGACCGGCGCGTCGATGATCGTGCCTCGATACCAGGTCTTGCGATAGACGTTGTCGCTCACGAGATCGGCCTCCAGGCCGAATACACGCTTCATGCCCTCCATCGCCTTCTCGCGATCGGCGATGACGATGCCCACCTGGACGATGTCCCCGAGCATCGCGAGAAGCTCCTTATTCCCTGCTTCTCCCATAACGGTTTCCCCTTCCCCTCAACGACCCCATCCCCCGCACGTAGCGCATGGTGCAGACGGGGGATGGAGGATACGAACGATGATGAAATGCCTTCGAACCCTTAATCGAGCAGACCCTGAGTGATCTCCTCGAGCGTCTTGCCGCGCGTTTCAACGGCGAAGATCGCCAGCCAGATCGCCATGAAGATGGCGAGGGCGGAGTTGATCAAGTAGGCTCCCAACGTGCCCATGGGGCTCGCCACGAAGAACGCGATCCACATGGGGCTGAAGATGCCGCCGAGGCGACCGAAGGCGTTGGCGACGCCGGCACCGCGGATGCGGCACGCAGTCGGGAACGGCTCGGACAGGTAAATCGCCGACGTGGTGACGGAATTGGTGAACGTGCAGACGCAGACCAGGAAACCGAAGCCCATGACGAGCGCAGGCTGATCGGTCGGAAGCATCGACCAGATAGGGCCGAGGATCGCGATAAGGACGTACGAGACGATGAGAATGGTCTTGCGGTTTACCTTCTCGACGTAGAAGGTGAGTAGGCCGACGCCGACCGGGATGCCGAGCTGCATGACGACGGTCATGAGCGTGGAGAGGCTCACGTCGAAGCCGTTTGCCTTCAGGATGGTCGGGGTCCAGGAGATGACCGTGTAGACCAGGACGTTCATGACGAAGCAGAGGAACATCGCGGTGAGCGTGCGGGAGAGCATCTTCTTCTTGAAGAGGAACCTCCACGGCAGCTGCTCGACGGTTTCAGCGTTCTCGCGGCGCTCGATCTCAGCGGCCGGCACCTCGGGAACGTCGAAGCCCTTCGCCGCGGTTTTAGATTCGAGCTTGCTGACGATGGCATCGGCTTCCTCGTTGCGACCCATCATGGCCAGCCAACGCGGAGATTCATGGAGCCACAGCACGCAGGCGATCACGACAGCCGCGCCGAGAACGCCGCACAGGATGAAGACCTCGCGCCATCCGGCGATGGGCAGGATGATGAGGTTCATCACGGAAGCGACAAGCGTGCCGCAGTTCGCGATCAAACCGACATAGGACTGGTACTTACCGCGCTTCGTCGGCGGGGTGAACTCGGTCAGCGCGGAATAACCGGCCGGGAACGCCGCGCCGAGGCCGATGCCCATGAAGAAGCGACACGCGGTCAAGAACGTCGCGTCGGGAGACGATGCCGCGAAGAAGCACGCGATCGTGAAGATCGAGCCGCAAATAACGACCGACTTCTTGCGTCCGATGCCGTCGGAAAGAGCGCCTGCCATCAGGCCGCCGATCAGGTAGCCTACCATCGTGATCGAATTGAAGAACGCGAATTGCTCGAGCGTCATGAACCCTTGGTCCTGCAACACCATGCCGATCGGGCCGCCGACGCCCATGTCGACGGAGTCGCAGAACGTGATGCCGGCAAGCAGCCACATCACCTTCTTGTGAAACCCGGTGATAGGCAGCCTATCGAGACGCGCGGCTATGCCGTGAAACGATGAATTCATTTCCTGCGAAGCCATGTTCCCACCTTCCTTTCATGCGTGGATCCCGCGCATGCGGAAATCCCCCCTCTTGCCCCTTCGGCCGCGCGGCCGCTTCTGCTCCTCTTGCGCAGAAGAACGGGGCATCCTGTCAGAAGGCGAACGCGATTACGGACGCGCAAACACGTTTTCGAGCGAAGCGGTTTTCCCCTGTCCGCGAACACGTTCGTCTTTCTAGGAAGATTGTCGGTAGGCAGACGGTCCTTTCCCAATAGCTTTACTTCACCTTTACGGGAAGGTCATAACGAAGCGCTATATTCCCACTTCACCCCAAGGCACGACTGGTCGGCTCCATAAAAAGAAGCCTGCGCCCCTTCCGAAAAGAAGGGGAGCAGGCTTCAATCGCCCATCCGCACGTGCATATAACGAGCGGATGGGCGGATATTCCAGGCTGCCCTGACGCGATCGCGCCAGGGCAGCGTTCTTACGCATTAGCGACGCGAGGTTCGGCTCCTCTTCGCGCCTATGAGCGCAAGCGTTGCGCTCAGCACGCCGAGCACGGCAAGGACGGCTGCCGCGAAACCGAGAGCATCGCTCGTCTTAGGCGTTGCAGGCGTTGCGGGCGCATCGGAACCCGACGCTTCGCCCGTATCGACCCCTGGGACCGCCGGCCCCTCAGGGGCGTCGTAGACGTTCTCGAACACAGGGGCGCCGGCATCGCCAACAGTCCAAGAGGCCTCGAGGTTACCCTTGCCGTTGTCCGAGACCACCACATGATAAGTGAACACGGTCTCATCGTAGGTGACGCCCTCGGCATCGCCCTTGACCTCGACGATCTGGTAGTCGAACTCACCCGGAGCGTCATAGGCAACCGGCGCGAACGTAATCGGGGCGACCCCGTTGACGGCAGCACCGTTCTGAACGGTCTGGAGCACGTTGCCGTTGCCGTCACGCAGTTCGAAGGAGAACTCGCCTTCGACGATGTCGCGACCGTCGAGTTTCTTGCTGGCGTTGAACGTCAGGCTCGCCGCATTGGCCTGGTAGGCGTTGGAGAACGTGACGGACTTGGCGTCGAGCGGCTGCCCGTCGCTTGCCAGCGACCACGTCACCGAAAGCGTGCCGTCGCCGTTGTCGGTGACATGAGCGAGCACGTGATGCACCGTCGTGTCGTACGTCACGCCAGGTGCCCCCGCATCAATCTCGGCCAGCGTATAAGCATAGTCGCCCGGCTCGGTGAAGGTGAGGGCGGGGAACGAAACCGCACCCTGTGCGTCGTTGGTCGCCTTTACCACATCGCCCGTCGCAGCGCTCCTCAACTCGAAGGAGAACTCCTTGGCGACAAGGTCGCGACCGTCGAGCTTCTTCGTCACCGTCAGTGCGCCTTGGCCCGTGGGAGAGCTCTCAACCGGGTCGACGCTGTAGGTGTTGACGAGCGTGAAGTCGCTCGCCTCACCGGCAGTCGACTTGGAGGCGGACAGCGTGCCGTCGCCGTTGTCGGTGACCGTGACCTTGACGGTCTTGACCGACGCGTCGTTGGCAACGTCATCAACGGCGCCGGACTCGGTCACCTGGTAGGTGAAGGTCTTGGAGCGCTGGGCCGAAGCCGTCGCGGGTTCGTCCGATTCACCTGCCGATTCTTCGTCCGCAGAAGCACCGTCGCCCGTCGCGCCCGATGTGCCGAAGACGTCCTCCATGGTGTAGGTGACGTTGCCGAAGGAAACGTTGCCCGCGGCGTCGTTGGTTGCCGTCGTCTTCTCGGGCATGGGCGCGCCCTCGGAACCGGCGATCGCGAAGGTGTACTTGCCCGTAATGTCGGGGGCGTTGTCGCCAGACTTGACGTCGAGCACCTTAGCGCCGTCGATGGAAACCGTGGCCTCGGCGCCCGCGCCGTAGACGTTCTTGAAGACCATGCCGCCGTCGGGGTACACGACTTCCGCGCTCAGTTTGCCGGCGTGATTGTCGCTCACC
Organism: uncultured Eggerthella sp.; assembly: GCA_959607715.1. GTDB lineage: Bacteria > Actinomycetota > Coriobacteriia > Coriobacteriales > Eggerthellaceae > Anaerotardibacter. Next base: position 76,764 of record CAUHNN010000001.1, read on the forward strand.
TTGACCTTGATGGCCTGATTGCCCTGGACGACGGTGATGCCGTCGTCGTTTTGGGATGCGGCCTCGCTGACCGTGTAGCCATAGGTGTACACGTCGGCAGCATCGCCACGCTCAACCGTGGCGAGACCCGCCGCGACGTCCTTGTTGAGCTGCTCGGTGGTGTAGGTGATGCCCGTGAAGCCGATCGCGCCATCAGCCGTATTGGTGCCGGTGGCAACGATCTTCTTCGCGTCGTCGGCGACGTTGGTCACGTTGAAGTGAAACTCACCTGCGACCATATCGCGACCGGTAAGCTGTTTGGTGCCGGTGAGCGCCACCTCGCCGTCACCGCCCACCGTGATGGAGCCGGCGTCGTAGCTGTTGGCGAACGGAACGCTCACCGCATCACCCGCTGCGCGCGTCGCCACGGTGTTGCTCCACTCGGCAGCCTGATTGCCGTCGAGTTTAGCGGTCACCGTAAGCGTACCCGCGCCGTCGTCGCTCACAGCGAACTCAACCTTGTGGGTTGCGCCGTCGTAGGTATAGCCGTCTTTGGAGCCACCGGTGCCGGGTTTACCGTCAACACCGAGCTCGGAAATCTCGAACTCAAACGTCTTGCCCGCATCAGCGAGGCCAAACTTGAGCCCGGTGGTCACCGGCGTCGTCGCAACGGCGGTGTTGGCGCTCTCGCCCGTTCCAAGGTCGGCCGCCACGGTCTGCACCGTCTTGGCGTCGGCGCCGAACTTGGCCTTAGCGTCGTCGTTAACCGCCTTCATGGTGAACTCGAAGTCGCCCGCCTCGATCGCGCGACCCGTCATGGTCTTGACGATCTGCGCGCCACCCGCAGCGTCGACATCAACTGCGCCAGACGCATACGTGTTGACGAACGGGCCGTTTGCCACGTTGTAGGTGGCAGCCAGCGTGCCTTTGCCATCGTCGGTCAACGTGACGGTCAGCGTGACCTCGCGCGTGTCGTACGTGATGCCAGCGATCTTGTCGGTATCGGCGGGGATAACCTCCTTCACCTTATAGACGAAATCCTTGTGCGCGTGCCGTCGGCGGTCTGCTCAACATCCTTGATGTCGTTGAACGTAAAGTTGATCTTGCCAAAGCCGAAGTCCACCTCGGCATCGGCCTTATCAGTGCGATTCGTCAGCGTGGCAGTATCCTGCTCGGGAGCCGGAGCGCCATTCTGAGGCTCGATGCTGAACGTAAAGCTATCGCTCGTCTTCCAGTCGCGGCCGGTGAGAACCTTCTTGAACAGGTTGTCGGTGGTCACCGGCGCATCCGCGGGCACCGTGGACCCATAGCTGTTCACGAAGTCGAGGTAGGTCGCCTTCGGGTCAGCAGCGGTGCTCGTCTGCTCGGTCACCTTGCCGTCCTTGTCGGTCACCTTCGTAGTGAGCTTCAGGGTACCGTCGCCGTTATCGGCAACGGACAGCTCAACCGTATACACAGCGTCGTCATAGGTGTAGCCATCAGCTGTGCCGCCCGAACCGAACGTCGCGCCGTCGGCTCCGCGCTCGCTGATCTTCAGCTTGAACGTCTTGCCCACGTCGGCCTGAGTGAACGTGATGGGATGCTCAGAGGGCATTTCGACCTTCTGGCCAGCCTTACCCGCGATGTTGCCGAAGTCACCCGTCGTGCCGTTCGTGATGTCGATGCGCTGCGCCGTTTCGGCGGCAGTGACGCCGTCGCCGTCGAGCGCCTCGACGCGGAACTGGAACTGGCCCTGCGCCATGTCGTGACCGTTGGTCGTCTTGGTCACGATGATGCCGCCGGCATCGTTGTGGTTGAGCTCAGCCTCGTAAGTATTGGTGAACGTACCGTTGTCGACCTCCGCCTGCGCAACCAGCTGACCGTCGCCCGGATCAGTCACGCGCACATAGACGTCCGCCGTATGGGAGTCGTACTTCACACCATCGATGGTCTGTCCACCGTTGGTCTCGGTGACGGTGTAGTGGTATTGACCCGGAGCGTCAAACGTCGCCCCGCCAAAATCGAACGGCACATCAGTACCATCCGCCGTGCCCTCAGGCTGCGTGACGGTGCACGTTGCGCGCTCGGGCGACGGGTTGGCGGCGTCGTCAGCGACGAGCGTGAACTCGAAGGAGTCGCTCGCCTTCCAATCGCGGCCCTTCAGGACCTTGTGGAGTTGAACGTCCTCAGTGGCCTCAACCCTCACAGGCGCGGCTTTGTACGTGTTGGTAAAGCCGAGAACCACGCGGTCGAGCCCGTCATTTCCGTCGTAGGTGCCAACGGATTCCGTACCCTTATCCGTGGTCTTCTGGATGGTCGTTGCAGTGTGCATGGTGCCATCGGCATCGTCGATAACCGCGATATCCAGCTGATAGGTAGACGCGTCATAGGTCACGCCGCCAAGCGATCCGGCCTTCTCGCTCAACACATAGCTGAACGTCTTACCGGCATCTGCCTGGGTGAACCTCAACCCGCTCAGCAGGTTAAACATCTGAGACTGAAGGCCGCTGTTCGCAGGAGCGACGGTCTTGAAGCTCTTATCGCTCTCGGCCAGCTTGGCGTTCGCCTCGTTCGCGGTCACCGTCGTGCTGTTTGCTCCAGCAATGGAGAACTCGAACTCGCCCGCCGTCTGAGCGCGGCCGTTCAAGGTCTTACCCACCGTAAGGTTCATATCGGCGCCATACGTCATGGAAGACGTATAGGTGTTGGCGAAGGAAGCGCTATCGCCACCGCCGATGTAGCTCACGCTTGCCTTAAGCACGCCGTTACCGTCAGTCACGACCACCGTCGCAGTCTGCGTAGTGCGGTCGTACACCATGCCAGCGCCGTCGGCGGCGGGAACCGTTTCCTTCACATCGAAGGTGAACGTACCCGGCTTGGTGAATGCGATATCACCGAAGGATGCGGCCTTCTTTCCCCCGTTGGTCAAACCATCGATTGCGACCTTCATCTCGGTTGCATCCTTGTCGCCACCGAACACGATCTCGTCGCTCTGGAGCGCTGCGATCGTCGCGTTGCTGCGCGGGGTTAGGGTGAACTCGAACGACTCATTCATCTGGGAGTCGCGCCCATTGAGCGTCTTGGACGCTGCGAGCGCGGTGTCACCCGCAAGCACAACGTCGGTGGGATCGTAGCTATTCTCGAACTGCGGCACATCGCCGGCGGGGAGCACCTCTCCATTCTTCGAATAGGTCACATCGACCTTTACCGTGTCGACACCGTTTTTGTTTTCGGACGACACCGTAAACGTGGCGGTGTAAACGCTGGGATCGTAGGTCATGCCCGCGACGGTGTATTTGTTATCGGCCGTGGCTTCGGCGGGCATAGCTTCGCTGATCTCATACGTGTAGGTATGGCCAACATGGTCCTTCGTGAACGTGGCGTTGCCGAATGCCACCGCGGGGCCATCGTTGGTCACATACAGATAACCCTGATCGTCTACCTGGGCGTTAGCGGGAATCGGGGCCTGAGCGGCATTATCGCCAACCGCCTTCACCTTGAAGCGGAACATGCCGTCCTTGAGATTGTTTGCCGGCCCGCCGTTGTTCGTATACACCTTTGCGGCCACCGGACCGGCATTCACCGATTCGGCGTTGAACGAGTTGTTGAAGACAGCCTGCTTGCTCGCCACTTCTTCGTAAGGGTTCATGCCGTTGCCGTTGTCATCAGACAGCTTGAGCATCTTCGTGGATGCTTGGAGCGTACCATCACCCTTGTCGGTCACCGTCACCTCGACCGAATAGGACGCCTTGGAGTAGGTCATGCCCGCAACCGTGGAAGACGGCGTCATCTCGAAGATGGTGTAAGTATAGGTGCCTACGGAGTCAAACGTGATATCGCCGAAGTTTCCGTCAGGCATATCCTTAGTTGCCGGCGCAATTTTATCTTCCATGTCGTCCAGGCCAGGAATGGAACCCTTGGGCATCGGGTTGGAAGGATTATCTTCACTCAAGCAAATATCGAAGAAACCCTCGACATCCCAGCGATCGAAGCTCTTCTGGTACGTGGCAAAATCTGCACCCGGAACCGTAACCGGCTGGACATCGTAGGTGTTCTCAAAGGCAACATTAGTCACGGCGTTACCAGCGATGGTGCCCGTGTCGTTCGTTTTGTTCGTCGGGTTGAAGCCAAACGGAATGGAGGTCTCATCCACCGTGTACTCGGCGCCCGCGTCGAGCCCATAGATATACAGCGTCTCGTTGTCCTTGATGGAATGCGTTGCGGTTCCGTTGCCGTCAAACGTAATGTCAAACAGCGGAGCCGTCACCTCGCCCTGCTCGTTTTTGACCTCCGCCTTGAGGGTCTTGCCCTTCGCGGCAGGGATATCGATCTTGAAGGTGAACTCTTTATCTTTAAGCGTCTCGGTGCTCAGGCCCTTGTTCGGTGCCACGCGGGCGTCTTTGCTAATCGCCAGCGTGCCGGGCAGCTCGACGTCAATCTTGCCGTTGTTGCCGAGCGACACGTTGATCATATTGGGATTGTTGATGTTGTCCCAGTTGGGCTTGATGACCTCGGTCGCCGTGCCCGTGGCATTGGGGTCCTTACTCAGCATCAGGTCGCCGATGCGCGTCAGGCGCGGAGCGCCCGCCTTGACGTAGTAGGAGCCATCGGACGCTTCGCCCCAATACGTCGTATCTGCGTTGAAGTTGGCGCCCGCGAAACGCGTGACGGCATCTTTCTTCGTCACGACGCCCGTTTCGGGGTCCTTATCGTAGTACGAGCGCTTGTAGTAGTACGTTTCACCCGAGGTCGGCTTGGTCATCAGCTTGCTGGTGCATGCCTCGTCGGTGTAAAGCTGCGTGTTCTCGGTGAAGTAGTAGAACGAGTTGCCCGGCGCCGGCTCAAACGAAGCCGTGGTGTTGCCGAGGGTTTGATTCCCCGATGTCACCATGCCGTCGTAATAGTTCGAGTAGAAACTCGTCTTGCCGTCCGCAGTGTGGTCCGCAATGTAGTTCTTCAAATCCTGATCGGCCGTGCCGTTTTTCAGGGCATCAGCAACACCGGGTTTCACGCTGACGCCGTAGAAAATGCGCATGGGATAGGCGTCGGTGATGTCCATCTTCACGGTATCGCCGTTGTCGTCAACGGTGAAGTTACGCAGCGGGATGAGGGAGCCGGGGATTTTCACCGTCACCTTATCGCCCTGGGCAAGCGAATCGCTTTTCTCCACCTTGATCACAATGTCGCTTACATTGCCGTCGGGGTACAGCGCGGTATCGCCTGTGCCCTCATACGTATAGGTTGTTGTGTTTCCCTCGACAGTCGGATTGCCCACCGGCGTGAACACCTTATCGGCAAAGACGAGTTCCTTGAAGCCGTCGACCTGCATATATGCACCGAGTTCGTCAGTGAAGGTAATGTAGCCCGACTCGTTCTCGAAGCCGTCTCGCGTCTCGGTGGGAAGGCCGGCACCGCTGTTAATCTCGTCGGAGATCTCTTTGAAGATGTTGTCCAGCTCGTCGGAGTTGGTGGCCGCCTTGTAGTAGGCGGAATCCTGAGACACGCGATCGCCCAGGCTATTCCACGCAGTAGCGTTCGGGTAGTTGCTCGACATGGCGTGCATGTACGCGTTGAATTGATTGGAGCTAGTGGTTGCAGTGTTCGAGGGGTCGGCGTCCTCAAACACGCCAATCGTGTAGACGAGCGCCTTTTCGCTCTTGAGCTTACCGGCCGTAGAGATTGCGCTGTTCGCAACTGTACTGTTAAAACCGTTGTTGTGGTTCGGCTGGCCATCGGTGAAGAAGATGACGACTTTCTGCGCGTCATCGCGGGCCTCGTTGAGCACGGTCTGCGCGTGTTCCATGCCATAATCGGCAGAGGTGGCGCCCGCCGCCGAGATGCTGTTGACCGTATTAGTTGCCGCGGAGACGTCGCTCGAGTTGTACGCCGTAAGCTTCGTCACGATCTGGCTGTAGTTGTAGTCGTCTCCGTCTATATCGTTGCCCACAGTGTCGTTCTTGTCGCCGGCGAACTTCACAATGGAAACACGGTGCTGCTTGGACGCATCATCGATGAGATCGTTCTGTGCCGCCGTGCTGGTGATGAAATCGTTTACGGCGTTGTGCAGAGCATCCATCTTGGATGTCTCTACGGTGGTTCTACGCGTATAGAACTGGATATGAGAAGGGTCGGTATCATCGGCGCTCGTCTTGGGGTTAACCGTCGCGCCGTTGAGCTCCCAGTGGTCAAATTGACCGCGCCAATTCGTAATCCTATCAATCTCGACATACGAGCCATCGTCAACCTGGGCGTAATACGTGGTTCGTCCGTTCGTGCGGATACTGTACGCTTGATCGTAAGCATACTCCGCCGCGATGGTATCCCCCATCGAACCCGACGCGTCGAGCACGAGCACGATGTCAAGCGGCTTGCTCGAAGTGACCGATGTATTGGAAGTAGAGGAAAGCGCAGAGAGCGTCACCAGAAAGTCGGAGTCGCCGATTTCGACTTTGGGCGCCACACCCGCGGAAGATGCGGGCAATTGCACATCGGACGAAGACACCGTCTTGTCGGTCCAGATACGACCGATGTTTTGGGTGTTCTGCCTGGCAATGTCCTCCCATGTCGTGATTGTGCTGCCATCAACAGTCTTCTGCTCGTCAAACGCGGCTGCAGGCGCGGCGTCGGACCCTAGACCAAGCAGATCGGCCAAGGGGTTTGCATAGGCGGCACTCGGAAGGGCCAAGCTCACGGCCATCACGAATGCCACGAGCACAGCGAAGATTGATCCCGCTGCACCCGTACGGGTAAGAGCTACTTCGTTACGCGCGCGCGAAAGCTTTGAAGCGCCCCCCCGTCAATTTTTTTGCGCACCGAATGCTGTCGATACTGTTCATCATGCAATTAAACCCCCTGCTCTCCGCTTGTACACCCTGCATCGCTTCATCTTTTCGTAAGAATAGCCTTACGGGTTTATCTAGTAAACGCAGGTAGCATACCATGCTCTCGGTATCGGTTTGATACTTATTCATTACTTTTTTCGTTATTCTGCGAATTCACTTGACGTTCATGGCATCTTCTGTAGCGATTGAACACCGTTCACCTCCCCTCCGCGCACAAAAAAAGACCGCCCCGAAGGGCGGTCGTGAAAAGCAACGATGAAGCAGCGGCTTACATGTTGGTGAACGCGAAGTTCTCGGGATGAGCCTTCACTTCTTCGCGCAGTTTCGGATTCATCTTGCGAACGCCGCGATGAGCATCCTCGGTCTGAGAAGCCAGAACCTGGTTGCGGTTCTCGAGGGTGATCTGAGCGCCGAAGCTGTTGTCGAGAGAAGCCTGGAGAGCTTCCTTGGTGAGGCGAAGACCGAGCGGTGCGGAATTCTTGACCATAGCCTCAGCAAGCTCGATCGCAGCGTCGACGACCTCGTCGTCGGAAACGACCTTGTTCGCGAAGCCCCAAGCGAGGAGCTCTTCAGCGCCGATGCGGCGAGCGGTGGTCAGGGCCTCCATAGCGCGGGCGAAGCCGACGATGCGGGGCAGGTAGTAGGAGCCGGACATGTCGGTGCCGGTCAGGCCGATGTTGAGGTAACCGGCCTGCATCTTGTAGGACTCGCCCAGGACGCGCAGGTCGCAAGCGCAGGAAAGGGAAAGGCCGCCGCCGATGGCATGGCCCTTGAGAGCGCCGATGATGGGCTGGGGACATGCGCGCATGTTAACAGCCTGATCGGAGCAGATGGTCTGCATGATGCCGTGGTCACGCTGTGCGCGGCCCATGTCGGCGGGGGGCTCGTAGTTGAGCTCGTTGAGGTTGAAGCCAGCGCAGAAGGACTTGCCCTCGCCGGTCAGGACGATAGCGCGGCACTCGGGGTCCATGCGGACCTTCTTCAGGTAATCGTTGAAGTCGGCCATCTGCTGGTAGGACATCGCGTTCAGGTTAGCGGCGTCGTCGAAGGAGACAACGTGAATCGGACCGCGGACATCGACCTTGAGACGCTCGTACTCGTAATTGAATTCAGGCAGATGATATGCCTCCTGATACACGCTCATGCGCATTCCCCTTCCGAATAGGAAACGTGGTTTAATATAAGCGAATCGTAGTGATACGAGGTGCTTCTTGTCAAGGACAGCAGGCCTTACGCACCCCTTGCGCCACCCGCCGCGAGCGATGCCCATCCGCTACGAACACTGCCGAGAGAAGGGGTAATTCACATGGCAGATTTCAGCCCAACGCGCACGCACGCCACCTGGAAACCGCGCGTCAACGCGGCACAGGTTCCTTACTTCCATTGTTCGACCTGCGGAGCCGTCGTGGCCGGCATGGACGGCGCCGTCGACATCGAGATGACTAACGACGGCGAGCGCTCGCTTATCTTCGAACCTCCCTACGCCCATGCGTCGTTCAGACTCAGCTGCTGCGGCAAGGAAATGGAGCCGCTCGTTCCTGCCGACGCCGAGGACGTCGCCGATCGTTTCAAGCTCGATTATCAGATCATCGGCGGACTGAACAACAACGCCATCAAGATCGACTGGCGCAGCATCGACCCTACGTGCAAGCTTCGCTGGGTTTCCCTCAAAACGTTCACGGGCGTCATGACCAAATATGTGCAACCTAAAAAATGGCCGCCGATCATCTTCGCACTGGCCGATGAGGACGCCTTCGCCTACTGCGACAAGAATCCATGCGTCGAATGCACCTTCCGCTGCAAGCGAGGCATGCAGATCTACGCCTACGTCGAGAATCTCGGCCTTATCATCCTTCCGCTCGACCGCATGGCGACCGCCGGCATCGCGGGCGTCGACAACTAAGGCAGCGGCCTTCCCCTCGATCCACGAAGAGGGCTGCGGTTCCCAGCGAACCGCAGCCCTCTTTCTTTATATGCGGGCCTTCTCCTCGCGCAGGGTCCGCCGGCTACGCCATACGGGCTTCGTAGTCCTCGGCGACGACGGCTTCCACCAACGCCTCATCCGAAACGTCGGTCGTCAGCTCAACGCGCGCCGTCCCCGCATCAAGGTCGACATGGGCGCATTCCACGCCGTCGAGCGCCTCGAGGGCCCGCTTCACGTGCGCCACGCACTTTTGGCACATCATGCCCTCCACCAGCAACGTCTTTTCCATGACCTGTTCCTTTCCTCGCTTCTTATTCATCTCGCCTTCGCGCGAATCGCGCGGATTAGATCGGCCTTCCTCTGCTGCGGAACCGCTCTCACGCACAGGCTTCCAGCCCCTCAGCCGCAACGCATTGGTCACGACGCAGAGAGAACTTAGGCTCATCGCGCCGGCGGCGATCATCGGATTGAGGGAAACGCCGAACACGGAAAGCGCGCCGGCGGCGACGGGGATGCAGACCGCGTTATAGCACAGCGCCCAGAAAAGGTTCTGCTTGATGGTCCGCATCGTCGCATCCGATAGGTCGAGCGCGGAAGCGACGTCGTCGAGATCGCTTCTGGTCAAGACGATATCGGCGCTCGACAGTGCGATGTCGGCCCCGGCGCCGATCGCGATCCCCACATCGGCGCGGGCGAGAGCGGGAGCGTCGTTGACGCCGTCGCCCACCATGGCAACCGGCCCCTTTTCCGCACGCTCGCGAACCACGCGCTCCTTGTCGGAGGGCAGAACGTCGCTCACCACATCGTCGATACCCACTTCCCTCGCCACGCAACGGGCAGCGCCGCGTGAATCGCCGGTAAGCATGACGACATCGTAGCCTCGGGCACGCAACCTTCCGACCGCATGCGCACTCGTCGGCTTCACTTCATCGGCAACGAGAATGCAGCCGATGAGCCTTCCTTCGCACGCCACGAACACCGCCGTTGCGGAAGCCTCGCGCACCCCCTGCTCGAGAGCCGCATCGATAACGACCCCCTCGTCGGCCAAGAGACGAGCATTGCCCACAAGACACAGACGGCCGCCGACATCGCCGGCGACGCCCTCTCCTGCAACTTGAGAGAACCCTTCCACCGAAAGAGCGGATCCCGATCCACCCCGACGGCGATCCTCCTCGATGATGGCGCGTGCAAGCGGATGCTCCGACTTCCCCTCGAGAGCGCATGCGATCGCGAGCACTTCTTTTTCGCTCGACGGGGCAAGCGCCCTCACGGCGACGACTCGGGGGGAGCCCACGGTGATCGTTCCCGTTTTATCGAGCACGACCGTCTTTATATCGTGCGCTCGCTCAAGCACCTCAGCCGACTTAATGAGGATCCCCTGCGTTGCGCCACGCCCCATACCGACCATGATCGCCGTCGGGGTGGCCAAGCCCAAAGCGCAGGGACACGAGATCACCAGCACGGAAATAGCATAAGAAAGAGCCTTCGCCACATCGGCGCCGAGAACGAGCCATACCACGAGGGTCGCCAGCGCAACGGCCATGACGACCGGAACGAAGATGGCGCTGATCCTATCGGCAAGTTTCTGGATCGGCGCCTTCGACGCCGTCGCATCGTCCACCATGCGAACAATGCCCGCCAGCACGGTGTCGGCTCCGACGCGCTCGGCGCGCATCGTGAACCAGCCGCTCTCGTTGATCGTTGCACCGGTCACGCCATCGCCCGGGCGCTTGCCGACGTACAGGGGCTCGCCGGTCAGAAGCGATTCGTCGACCGAGCCCGCCCCCTCGAGCACCACGCCGTCGACGGGAACGGTCTCACCCGCCTTCACCACCAGGACATCGCCCACGCGCACATCCTGGGCGGCTATGGTCTCCTCGATCCCGTCGCGCAACCGGATGGCGGTCTGCGCAGAAAGACCCATAAGCTGGGAAAGGGAATCAGTCGTCTTGCCCTTCGCACGCGCTTCGAGGTACTTGCCCACCGTTATCAGCGTGAGGATCATCGCAGCCGAATCGAAGTAGAGGTCGAGCGCATGCGTCCCGTGAACGAGCATCGTTCCATGCCCAAGCGAGTAAGCCAACTGGAACAGCGCCCACACCCCGTAAACGACCGCCGCACCGGAACCGAGGGCGACAAGTGAATCCATCGTCGGGGAACCATGGAGCAAGGCACGGCCGCCACGCACGAAGAAGGCCCTATTAATAAAGAGAACCGGCACGACGAGCAGGAACAGGAAGAGCGCATAGACAAGCGCGTTTTCCGCGCCGACGAAGAAGGAGGGGAGCGGGAGCGCGAACATCGGCGCCATCGAGCAGTACATCAACGGCACGGCGAACACGACGGAAGCGATCAAGCGGCGCTTCAGCGCAAGCGTCTCGTCGTCGGCGACATCGGGCCCGCCGGAAGACGAGGCGCGCTCGGCGCCCGCCAACCCGTAGCCAGCATGCTCGAGCGCTTCAGCAAGGGACGAGCGCAGCGTGCGCTCGTCGACATCGGCGGACGCCTCCACTTCCATGGTGTTCTTGAGGAGGTTGACCGAGACATCCGCTACACCGTCGACGGCGCGCGCAGCCTTCTCCACGCGCGCAGCGCATGCGGCGCAGGTCATTCCCGTGACGGGATAGCGCTTCTTCACATGCCGCTCCTTCTTCTTCAAGCGCCCGGATCAGCTAGGGGCGTCCAGGATGTTTACCCCGGATAACTTTCTTCCAGGTAACAATATACCCTCACCCAAGATCCCCACAAGAGAATCCTTGCAAAGGGTAGGGGCAAACCGTACCCTTTGCACAACAAGGCGGTCAGCCTATTCTAAAACCACTTTTCCGGGATCATTTTCTAGGGGAGCACATGAACGAACGCAACACCAACCCCTCCCGCAAGCCATCGGCGAATGCAGGACGACGTAACACCTACCATCAGCGCGAGAGGACTACGGTCCCCAGCGCGCGTGAAGAGCTCGAGCGGGAGCGAGAGCTTTACAGCTCCCACAACCCGCGCCGGGACGTCTACGCCTCAGCAGAACGCCCCTCATATCGCCGCGCCGGGGACACCGGCCAGGCACCACGCGTTTCGCCCACTCGAACCAACGGCGCATCGGGCAATCGCCGCCCCGCAAGCGAACGCGAGCGCACGGCAACCCGCCCGCACGACTCCCAGAACCGCCGTCCCTCAGCGCGCAACGCGGCTCAGAACAGCGGCGGTCAGCGCGCAGAAGGCCCCCGCACCCATAAGGCGGCGGTCAGCGCGTCCTCATACGGCGCCGACCGTTATCGAGGCAAACGGGATCCGTACCGAGGCGGCTTCAACATTCGCCACGTCCTCGTCGCGCTCGGAGTCGTCGTGGCGGTGGGCGCCGGCGGCTTCTTCGGCTACACCGCCTGGGCCGACGCCCAACCGATCGACGTCACCGTCAACGGCGAGACAAAAACCATCCAAGGCGATCAGCGCTCCATCCAGGGCATGCTCGACACCGGTGTCGTCTCCGTCACCCCCGGCAACTACCTTGCGGTCGACGGCTCGGTAATGCGCCAAGGGGAAGGCACGCGCGCAACCGCAAGCATAAACGGCGAAGCCCAGGATGATCTCGGCAAACGACTTTCCGAAGGCGACTCCATCGAGATATCCAACGGGGTCGACGTAACCGAGCCCTATACCGACAGCGACGTCCAAACGCTTGGCCACAAGGTGAAGATCGTGGGAACGGGAGCCGTCCACGTCTACCAGGGCAACGGCCAAGACGGCGAAAAGGTAACCCGCACCGGCTCGGAGTCGGGCATCACCACCGAGGTCACCACTAAGGAAGCCGTCGATGAAACGGTGCAGTGCTACAACGTCGACTCCAAGGGCGAGAAGGTGGTCGCGCTCACCTTCGACGACGGCCCCTGGGACAAGCAGACCGCTGAAATCCTCGACATCTTGAAGGAAAACGACGCCAAAGCCACGTTCTTCACCGTTGGTCAGGTGATCTCAGGGCGCGAGGACGTCGTCAAGCGCGCCTTCGACGAAGGGCACGAGATCAGCACCCACACCTACGACCACGCAGAAGGCAGCGGCCAGGGCGTGAGCCTGATCAAGATGTCCGACCAGGAGCGCAAAGACGAGGTGACGAAGGGTTACGAAGCCATCAAGAAGGCCACCGGCCATGATGCGAGCACCGTATTCCGTTCGCCGGGCGGCAACTTCGACGACTCGGTGGCCACGAGCCTCAACGGCATCATCACGTCCGAGATCGGATGGAACATCGACACCACCGACTGGCAGAAACCCGGAGCCGACGTCATCGCCCAACGCATCGCAGGTGCCGGCGGCGGAAGCATCATCCTGATGCACGACGGTGGCGGCGACCGCTCCCAAACGATCGCGGGCCTGCGCCAAGCGCTTCCCAAGCTCAAGGAAGAGGGCTACTCCTTCGTCACGGTCCAGGAATTGCTCGATCGCTACCCCTACCAGGGAGAACAGCAGTCCTAGAGAGGCCGCGCAGAGAAAGAACCGCCGAACGAAAGGCGCTGGGGATTCCTCCTCCAGCGCCTTTTTTCGTCCATATCGCATGCTTATATAAAGATTTCCGATCGATCATTAACGGAATTTAGGCGCAAGTAACAAAAAGTTTTACAATGGCCAGATGTTTGTTGCCGAGCGGTTGTTTTCCGCATCCGATCGGAACACCCCCCCCGATGCCCCTTGGAAAGGCACCACCGTGAAACGAACTAAAATCATCTGCACGCTCGGTCCAGCCGTCGATTCCGAATCGACGATGAAAAACCTCATCCTCTCCGGCATGGACGTAGCTCGCTGCAATTTCTCCCACGGCTCCCAGGCTGAGCACAAGGCGCGCATGGACCGCCTCAAGAAGGTGCGACGCGAACTCGACGCCCCGTGCGCGCTCATGCTCGACACCAAAGGCCCGAGCATCCGCACCGGCAAGCTCGAGGGTGGCGCGCCCGTGCTCCTGCGCGCAGGAGACAACTTCTTCCTCACCGAAGACGATGTGCCCGGCACGTCGAGGCGCGTCCATCAAACCCAGGCCGGCCTCTACCGCCATGTCGAGCCGGGAACCATCATCCTGCTCGACGACGGCCTGATCGAACTGGCCGTCGATCGCGTGATCGGAACCGACATCCAGTGCACGATCCAGAACTCCGGCGAACTGGGCGAATGCAAGCAGCTCAACCTCCCCGGCACATCGGTACCCCTGCCCGTCATGACCGAACAGGATAAAGAAGACCTCCTCTTCGGCATCGAGCAGGAAGTCGATTTCGTCGCGGCGTCCTTCGTAAGCTGCGGAGACGACGTGCGCGCCATCCGCTCCTTCCTCGTCGAACACGGCGGGGCCGACATCCGCGTGGTCGCCAAGATCGAGAACGCCCGCGCAGTCATCAACATCGACGACATCATCGAAGCATCCGATGCCGTCATGGTCGCCCGCGGCGACCTCGGCGTCGAAGTGCCCTCCAACGAGGTTCCCTATCTCCAAAAGCAGATCATCAAGGCCTGCAACCGCGCCTACACGCCCGTCATCACCGCGACGCAGATGCTCGAGTCCATGATCCGCAACCCGCGCCCGACGCGCGCGGAAGTGGCCGACGTCGCCAACGCGATCTACGACGGCACCGACGGCCTGACGCTTTCAGGCGAAACGGCCATCGGCATGTACCCCGTTCCCTGCGTTCAGACCATGGCTCAAATCGCCGAGGCGAGCGAGCCGCACCTCTACGACGAAGGGTCCATCCCCAACCGCGCTTCGGAGCGAAACGGCATCTCCGCGGTCGTGGGGCTGGCGGCCGTCACCGCGGCCGAAAGCGTAGGGGCGTCCTGCATCGTCACCCCCACCATGACCGGGCGCACCGCGCGCCTCATCTCCAACTACCGGCCCAGCGTGCCCATCTACGCCGTCACCACGTCAGAGCGCTATCGCCGCTCGCTCCAGGTTTGCTGGGGCGTCACGCCGCTTTCGGGCGAAGTGGTCGGCGACGCCTCGTTCATCCTCGAGCAGGCTCGCTCGGTCGTCATGAAGAAAGGCTACGCCCGCACCGGCGACGTCGCCGTCTTCACCTTGGGCGACCGCACCACTTCCCCCGTCGAAAGCGAGAGCCCGACGAATTCAACCGACCCCGAGCCCCGTCCGACCAACGTGATGCACGTCGTCCAGCTCGGCGTCGAGGAAGGAGGGCTTTCATGAGCGCCCTCAACACCGACTGCTACGCCGCTATCGACATCGGCGCCTCGTCAGGACGCGTCGTCGTCGGGGAAACGACGCCCGACGGCCGCATCGAGCTAACCGAGATCCATCGCTTCGACAACATCCAGAAGCGCATCGACGGCCATGACTGCTGGAACATCGAGATGCTCTTCGAGCAGACCGTCGCCGGCTTGGCGAAGTGCGCCGAGGCGGGCTTCGCGCCGAAGAGCATCGGTATCGACACCTGGGGAGTCGACTTCGTCCTTCTCGACGAAAACGACGAGCTCGTCGGCAACGCCGTGGCCTACCGCGACGAGCGCACCAACGGCATCTACCCCATCGCCGACAAGCTCGTCTCGCCGATCGAGGTCTACCGGCGCACGGGCATTCAGCGCCAGCCCTTCAACACGATCTACCAGCTGATCGCCCTCAAGCGCGAGCATCCCGAACAGCTCGCTGCGGCGAAGAGCTTCCTCATGATCCCCGATTACCTGGCTTTCCGCCTTACGGGCACGAAGGCCAACGAATACACCAACGCGACCACCACCTGCCTGCTCAACGCCCGCACCCAGCGATGGGATGACGTCCTGCTCGAGGCCATCGGCGTGCCTCGGGAGATCTTCTGCGATGTGGTCATGCCGGGCAGCGACCTCGGACGCGTGAGCGACGACGTCGCCTCGACCATCGGATACGCCCCTCGCGTCATCGCGCCGGCGACCCACGACACAGGAAGCGCCTATCTCGCCGTCCCGGCACGCGACGACGACGCGGTCTTCCTTTCCTCGGGCACGTGGAGCCTGCTCGGCGTTGAAAACGAAGGCCCGATCACCTCCGACGCCTCGCGCTTCCAGAATTTCACGAACGAAGGCGGCTACGAACTGCGCTTCCGCTTCCTCAAGAACATCATGGGGCTGTGGATGATCCAGTCTATCCGCCGCGAGCTCAACGGCGTTTCCTACGTCGAGGGGAAAGCGGAGCGAAACGACGAGGTCGACCTTCCCCCCTTCCCCAAGGCAGAACGCGAGACGTCCTTCCCCGACCTCATCGAGCAGGCGCAACTGGCGCGCGACTTCGAAGCCCGCGTCAACGTCAACGACGACCGCTTCCTCGCGCCCGCATCGATGATCGACGAGATCCGCCACGCCTGCTTCGAAACCGGGCAGAACGTCCCGTCCACCATCGGAGAGCTGATGAGCTGCGTCTACGCCAGCTTGGCGAGCTGCTACGCCGAGTCCATTTCCGAAATGGCCTCGCTGACGGGGAGGACCTACACCTCGGTCAACATCGTCGGAGGAGGCTGCCAAGACACCTACCTCAACGAATTGACGACCAAGGCGTGCGGCATTCCCGTGTTCGCCGGCCCCGTCGAGGGAACGAGCCTCGGCAACCTAGCCGTTCAGATGCTCGCGGCAGGCGACTTCGACGATCTGCAAAGCGTACGCAACTCCATCGCCGCGTCCTTCGACGTGAAGCGATTCGGATAGACCACCCATTCATCAACCGCCGTCCTACGACGGAAACAGAAAAGGAGACAGCATGACCCCTCTGTACGAACTGGCGCGCGAAGAGTACGCCAAAATCGGCATCGACACCGAAGCCGTCATCGAGAAGCTCGCCACCAAGGCCATCTCCATCCACTGCTGGCAGGGCGATGACGTCATGGGCTTCGACGCCGAGGACAACGCCGCATCCGGCGGCATCCTGACCACCGGCAACTACCCCGGTCGCGCCCGCACCCCCGAAGAGCTCATGGCCGACTTCGACAAGGCCGCCAGCATGATCCCCGGCAAGAAGCGCATCAACCTCCACGCGAGCTACGCCATCTTCACCGAGGAAAATCCCTGGGTTGACCGCGATCAGCTGGAATACAAGCACTTCGCGCCCTGGGTCGAATGGGCCCGCGAGCGCGGCTACGGCATCGACTTCAACCCCACCCTCTTCTCCCACGACATGGTCAAGGAGGGCCTCACCGTCTCGAGCCCGGAAAAGGACGTGCGCGACTTCTGGATCCGCCACTGCATCGCCTGTCGCAAGATCGCCGAGCAGATCGGCGCTGAGCTCAACGACATGGTCCTCAACAACTTCTGGATTCCCGACGGCCTGAAGGACTACCCGGCCGATCGCTACGTCATGCGCGCACGCCTGAAGGACGCCCTTGACGAGATCTACTCCTTCGACACGCCGCACGTCATCGACGCCGTCGAGCAGAAGGTCTTCGGCATCGGCGTCGAGGGCTTCACCGTCGGCAACCAGGAATTCTACGTCTCCTACGCGGCGAAGAAGGGAGGCAACAACGTCGTCCTCATCGACGCCGGCCACTTCAACCCCACCGAGAACATCGCCGACAAGCTCCCCAGCCTTCTGCAGTTCTTCCCCTATGTTCCGCTTCACGTCACCCGCTCGATGCACTGGGATTCCGACCACGTGGTGCTGTTCGAGGACTCGATCAAGGACATCGCCGCCGAGATCGTCCGCTGCCCCGAAGCATGGGAGAAGGTCATCGTCGGCCTCGACTTCTTCGACGCGTCCCTGAACCGCGTGGGCGCCTGGGTCACCGGCACGCGCGCCATGCAGAAGTGCCTGTGCTATGAACTGCTCCAGCCCCACGCCTACCTCGCCAAGCTTCAGGACGAGTACCGCTTCACCGAGAAGATGATGCTCTCCGAGGCGGCCAAGTCGCTTCCCTTCGGCGCCGTGTGGGACGAGTACTGCGCTCGCCAGGGCATCCCGAGCGACCTCGAGTGCTTCGCCGGGGTCGACGCCTACGAAAAGGAAGTCCTCGCTTCCCGCGACTAACCAGCAGCAGCGATGCTCGCAAGCCGCGCCGCAAGGCCGGCTTGCGTTTTCATGCACGGAACCGTTTCCCGCATAGTTTCGTTTCACGAAAGGAAAGACCCTATGAGTTTCTTCGAAAACGCCCAAGAAGTGCTTGAGCAGGGCGGCATGCTCGCCCGCGGTGCCGTCAGCAGCCTCGGCGTTACCCGCCTTGACTTCGTTCAGGGCTTCATGCGCCTGTGCGACGACGGCTGGGATCAAGGATGGCATGAGCGCAACGGCGGCAACCTGACCTACCGCATGACCGCCGACGAGGCGATCGACGCCCGCGCGTTCTTCAACAAGGAGCCCGGCCCCTGGGTTCCCATGGGCGTTCAGGCCGAGAGCCTTGCCGGTTCGTTCTTCCTCACCACCGGATCCGGACGCTACATGCGCAACGTGATCGAGGACCCCGCCCACAACATCGGCATCGTCGAGATCAACGAAGCAGGCGATTCCTGGCGCATCGTGTGGGGGCTTACCGACGGCGGCAAGCCCACCTCCGAATTCCCCACGCACTTCATGAACCACGCGGTCCGCATGGAGCAGACCAACGGCGCGAACCGCGTCATCTATCACGCCCACACCCTCGGCGTCATCGAGATGACCTTCGTCGTTCCGCTCGAGAACCGCGCATTTTCCCGCGTTCTGTGGCAAATGATGACCGAATGCGTCGTCGTCTTCCCGCAGGGCGTCGGCGTCGTTCCGTGGATGGTTCCCGGCGGCGCCGAGATCGCGCGTGCCACCTCAGCCCTCATGAAAGATTTCGACGCCGTCGTTTGGGCCCACCACGGCCTCTTCGCCTCCGGCCCCGACTTCGACACCACCTTCGGCCTGATGCACACCATCGAGAAGGCCGCCGAGATCTACCTTGCGGCGCGCGCGGCCAACGGAGGATCCGACGACTTCCTCAACACCATCACCGACCAGAACCTCAAGGACACGTGCCGCGATTTCAACGTGCCCATCAACGAGGATTTCGTCGACTAGGGAAGAGGCACCTCATGACGACACGCATGACTTCCGACGGCTACACGGTGCGCGGCTTCAAGATGAAGCTCTATCCCGGGTTCGCCGCCGAGTATGAAAAGCGCCATAACGAGCTGTGGCCCGAGATGGCCGACATGATCCACGAGTACGGCGGACGCAACTACAGCATCTTCATCGATGAAGAGACGAACCTCCTGTTCGGCTACATCGAGCTCGAGGATCCCGAGCGCTACGACACGTCGGCCGAGACCGAGATCTGCCGGGCCTGGTGGGACTTCATGGCATCGGTGATGGAAACCAACGCCGACAACTCCCCCGTCAGCGTTGAGCTGCCCTGTGCCTTCCATCTCGATTAACTCCCCCAAGCCCCAACACGACGCTTGACCGCGATCGGAGACGGTGGCGGCAACGATACAAGAAAGGACAAGAATGGCTTTGCCTCAAGAAAGGAAATCGACCATAGCGGTTTCCCTGACCAACTTCCTCGATTCCGGCTGCATCGTCGCGAGCAGCGTCGCGCTGACCGCCTGGGCGGCAGCGTTCGGCTTCGGCGCGACCTGGACGGCCATCCTCGGCGCCATCGGCGCCAACGCCTTCGGCGCTGCCGTCGGCGCGCTGATCGGCGGCTTCCTGACCGACAAATTCGGCCGCACGATCATCTACAAGTACAATCTGCTCGTCTACGCGCTCGGCGTCTTCATCGCCATGGTGGCCGTCAACCTCCCCATGGTCGTCATCGGCATCGTCCTGTCCGGTCTTTCGGTTGGCGCGGGCGTCCCCGCGTCGTGGAGCTACATTTCCGAAACCTCCACGTCGACGAAGCGCGCTTCGAACATCGGCATCAGCCAGTTCGCCTGGAGCTGCGGTCCGGCCATCATCTTCATCCTGGCGCTCATCCTCTCCTTCGTGCTCCCCGGCTTCGCCTCCGACGGCACGACGCTTCTGCCCGCCGGAACCTACGGACCCTTCGACGGTCTGCTGGCAACGCGCATCATCTTCCTCGTGCTGTTCGTCGTCGCGCTCATCGCGTGGAACCTTCAGCGCCAGCTCCAGGAATCCGCCGACTGGGCGGAGAAGAACCAGGCTGTGGGCGAGAAGGAATCCTTCGGCCGCATGATGGCGACCGCCCTCAAGAACCCGGTCAACCTGAAGACCATCGTCTTCCTCGTTGCCGTGTACCTGACGTGGAACCTCGCCGCCGGCACCAACGGCCAGTTCATGCCGTACCTCTATGCGGCCGCCGGCAACATCGACTCCACCGGCCAGAGCCTGCTCGGCGTCGTTCAGTGGGTCATCGTGGCCTTCTGCTCGCTGGCTATCTTCTCCAAATTCGGCGACAAGGTGCCCCACCGCATCCTTTTCGGACTGTCCGCAGGTCTGGCGCTTCTCTCCTGGATCGCCATCGCGATCTTCGGTATCGCCATGCAGCACGGCGATACCGACTCCATGGGCTGGGTCCTGTGGGTCTACGTCATCCTGTGGGGCATTTCCGCAGGCTTTTCCGCCCAGTGCTTCTACGCTCTGTGGGGCACTGAGCTCTTCCCAACGCGTTACCGCGGTGGCGTTCAGGGCATCATGTTCTTCCTGGTTCGCGGCGCGCTCGGCATCTGGTCGCTCGTGGGCGTCGGCGCCATCATGGGCGACATCTCGGCCAACCCCGCCGGCTTCTTCCCGGCAGCGGTCATCATGTGCGTCGTTCTGCTGATAAGCCTCGTGGTCGGCGTCGTCTGGTGTCCTAAGACGCAGGGTAAGACCCTCGACGAGATCACCGAAGAGCGCTACGGCAAGCTCGTCGACTAGGATTCGGTTCTGCACCGTGGTCGAGAGACGATTCCTTCGACCAACCAAAGCTCAACAAAATGGCCCTCGCTTGCGATGGACCGCCCCCTGATCGGGAAAGCGGCCCATCGGAGCGAGGGCCTTTCGTTTGCAGGAAATTCCGGCGAGCTTCGGAGCTCATCCTCGGCCCCTACGACGCGTAGATCTCCTTCTCAACGACGAGGTTGTCCTTGATGTGGCCGACGAGGCGCTGCAGGGCGTCGATGCAGCGAGGCCTGATGTCGGCGCCGATGAGCACGTACATGATCGATTCCCCGACCTCAAGTCGGCCTTCGTTGAGCCACACGCGGACGTAGTGCACACCGGGCCACGTCTTCGCTTCCTCGACGATGCGCTCGAGACCGTCGGCGTCGTAAGAGAATTCTATGGCCTCGACGTCGCCAAGCCCCTCCTTCCCTTCGCGGGCGAACTGCTTGGGCGTGATGCGCACCACACCGTTGTGGGAAAGGAACATGCCGCACTGCGCGGCGCCCGGATCCTTCTTCGCCTCCGCCAGCCATTCGTCAAGAGATGGTTCGTTTTTTCCCATTCGTGTCCCTTTCTTTTCAGCGGCTCTACAGGGTGGAGCCGAAATCGCTCACGATGATCTGACCGGTAAGGGCCCGCGACTCGTCGCTTGCCAGGAACAAGGCGATGTTCGCGATGTCCTCGGGCTGACAAGGCTGGGTCTTCAGGTTGCTGTGGGCGGCCATGGCGCCGAACATGTCGGGGTCGAGGCTGGCGGGGTCGGTCGATGCCGTCATCGGCGTTACCACGGTGCCGGGGCATATCGCGTTGCAGCGAATGCCCGCTTCTTGGAATCTGAGAGCCGTATGCTTGGTGATTCCGATCACTGCTGCCTTGGAAGCCACGTAGGCGGCCCCTCCGCACCCGAACGCACCGGCAATCGAGGCGATGTTCACGATCGAGGCTCCGCGCTCCATACGGCGGCTCACCGCGCGCATGCAGCGCATGGTGCCCTTCTGGTTCGTCTCGACGATGCGATCAAGGTCTTCGTCCTCGAAACGGTCGATCGGCTTCAGGCCCTTCTCGAGAATACCCGCGTTGTTCACGAGGATGTCGACGGAACCGAACGCCTCGAGTGCGGCCTCGACCAGCCGTTCAGGATCGCCGGGATTGGATATGTCGGTCGGGACGACAAGAGCCTCGCCTCCAACGGAGGTGATTGCCGCGGCCACCTGCTCGAGCACTTCGCGGCGACGGGCGGTCATGACGACCTTGGCTCCCTCAGCCGCGAAAAGAGAGGCGATCGCTGCCCCTACGCCGGAATTTGCCCCCGTTACGATGGCCACTTTCCCTTTGAGCCTATCCATAGGATTCCCCTTTCACTCGACGATTACCTGCCCCGATGGTAACAACGCCCAAGCAACGATGGGGAAGAGAGGGCCGATCGGGACTTTTGGGCACGGGGAGCGGTTGTGCTGTGCTGGCATCGAAGGAACGTGGAGGGCGACCGACGTCGGAGGGACACGGGAGCATGCGGGCTCCCACAGACAGCGCTCGGCGCCCGCGAGCACGGGAGACGCGGAAAGAGCGCGAGCCATATAGGGTCCCGCGCATCATCTTTCGAGAATAAAGAAACCCCGCTTCGCAGAGCGAAACGGGGTCGAGTTTCAAAGTGGTGCGCCGTGAGGGATTCGAACCCCCGACGTACTGATTCGTAGTCAGTCCCTCTATCCAGCTGAGGTAACGGCGCGTTTTCAGCAAGGGATATTCTTACAGGATGCATCCCTGTTGTCAACATGAATCTCTAAAACGCTTGAAATATGATGGAATTGTGAAGACACCTTTCAGCACAGGAGAGAATCCTCGGGCGGCAATGACTCTTCGACCTGCCGTTTCGGGGGCGATTAACCAACTTTTCACAAGCTTCCCCGAATCACCTCGCTCGCCATCGCGTACAATCGAAGCTGTCTTGCTGCGCCTTGTCGCACCAAGAATATCTGGAATCTGAAGGAAGGATCTTACGTGAAGGTTCGAAAATCGAAACCTCACAGTAGCTAACCTTCGGCCTTGCGATCGGCCATCATCGATCGACGATGGCCGAGGGTCATCGCGCTACGATCGATCGGGTTGCCGACGTGCCCCTACGCCCCCTTCGGCGCTTGTCTTGTGAACGAGCAGCTTCCCTGCCCGCAAGACAAGGTCGACGGCCATCGCCTTGGGTCGCATCGAGCAGCCCCGCAAGGGAGAATCGCATGCTCTATCTATCTCAAATGCTCGGAGAGCCCGTCATCGACGCCAACGGCGAGAAGATCGGCTCCATTTCCGACTTGGCCATCCAAACCGGGGAAGTCTTTCCCCGCATTACCAGCCTGGCATTCCTTGGCCCGGGCAAAACGCCGTTCATGATCTCATGGCGCAAATACGTCGACTCTTTCTCGGAAGAAGAGGGCATCCGCCTCAAAGTCGACCGCACCGCCATCCGCTTCAGCTACCTTCAACCCGCCGAGGTTCTCCTCGCTCGCGATCTGCTCAATCGCCAGATCGTCGACACGCAGGGAATGAAGGTCGTGCGCGTAAACGACCTCAAGCTTTCCGTTTCCGGCTCGCAGCTGCGCCTCCTCGGCGCAGAAGTGGGCCTTCGTGGCATCCTTCGCGGACTTGCACCGTGGATCGAACGCGCCGTCTGCGCCGTCAGCGGTCTGTTCGGCAAGACGATCGACGAGCGCCTCATCGCCTGGAACTACATGGATCTGCTCGACCGCGACCTTTCGAAGGTCCAGCTCTCGGTCAGCCACACCCGCCTCGAAGAGCTCCACCCCGCCGACATCGCCGACATCCTCGAGCAGCTCGACCCGAAACAACGTGCCGAAGTCTTCAAGCACCTTGACGACGGCCAAGCCGGCGACGCCATCGCCGAGCTTGAAGACGAGTTCCAGGCCGACATCATCGACGAGATCGGCGAGAAGCGCGCAAGCCGCCTTCTGCGCGACATGGACCCCGACGACGCCGCCGACATCGTGGGAGACCTGCCTTACGAAAAGGCTGAAGCCCTTCTGCGCCTCATGGGCGTCGAAGACGCCGAAGGGATCCGCAAGCTCCTCGGCTACAAGGAGGACACCGCCGGCGGCCTGATGACGACCCAGTTCGTCGCCCTGAAAGGATCGAGCACCGTCGAGGAAGCGGTCGAGGTGCTGCGAGGTCTCGACGAAGACCACCCCACCGTCAACTACGTCTACGTGCTCGACGAATACGACAAGCTCGTCGGCGTGTTGTCTCTGCGTACTCTGGTGCTTGCGCCCGACGGCTCCACCCTCGCCGCGATCATGTTCGACGAACTGATAACCACCCTTCCCGAAACACCCGAAGACGAAGTCGCCGCCGACATCTCGAAGTACGACCTTCTTGCCATGCCGGTCGTGGACGAGGCGGGGCGCCTGCTCGGCATCGTCACGGTCGACGACGCCATGGACGTCTTCGAAGACGACGTGGAAGAGGGGCGTTCACGCTGGTCATGGCCGCAGTTCCTCGGCACTCTCGTGGCATTCCTCATCTTGCTCGTCCCGTACACGATCCTGCTTCTGCAGATATTCGGAAAGTAACGGCGGGCGAATATGCTGTTCAAAAAATCATCCGAGAAGATCGCCGAAACCACCAACACCGCCGCCGTCGAGGAAAACGCCGCCAAGAAGCACTCACGCGCGTTCCTGATCTTGGCGGCCATGGGGCCGGGCATCGTGACCGCGATGGCCGGCAACGATGCCGGCGGCATCTCGACGTACTCGACGGTCGGCGCGAAATTCGGCTACATGACGCTGTGGGTCATCCCCGTCATGTGCGTGCTGCTCATCGTGGTGCAGACGACCGCCACGCGCATGGGCATCGTCACCGGCAAAGGCTTTTCCGCCCTTATCCGCGAGCGCTTCGGGATCCGCTTGACGGCTCTGGCCATGCTCGCTCTGCTCATCGGCAACATCGCCACCACGTTTTCGGAATTCGCCGGCATCGCCTCGGGCATGGAAATGTTCGGCGTCCCCCGCTGGATCTCGGTTCCCATAGCTGCCGCGGCCGTATGGGGGCTTATCGTCGGCGGCAACTACAAACGCGTGCAAAACATCTTCTTGGCCCTTTCGTTCGTCTTCGTCACCTACATCGTCGCCGCGTTCCTCGCGCAACCCAACTGGGACTTCACGCTTTTGAGCACCGTAACGCCTCAGATCAGCACCGATGTCAGTTTTCTTTCGCTTACCGTCGCGATGGTTGGCACTACCATCGCTCCCTGGATGATGTTCTTCGCTCAGAGCAACGTCGTCGAAAAGGGAGCGCGCATCGAGGACATGCCCTACCAGCGCATCGACGCCGTCACCGGCGCCATCGCTGGCTGCGTCGTCGCCTGGTTCATCATCGTGACCACGGGCACCGTGCTGTTCCCCCAGGGAATCGAAGTCGACAGCGCTGAAGCGGCCGCAGCAGCTCTTGCGCCCTTCGCCGGCGAATACGCCAAGGTGCTGTTCGCCGTCGGCTTGGTCGCTGCCAGCCTCCTTGCCGCCTGCGTCCTGCCGCTGACGACCGCTTTCGTGATCTGCGAGGCATTCGGATGGGAAGCGGGCGTTTCCTTCAGCTGGAAGGAGGCTCCGACCTTCAAGGGCATCTTCACCTTCATCATCTGCTTGTCGGCGATCGTCATCGTCATCCCGGGACTCGATCTGATGGGGATCATGCTCACGGCTCAGTTCGTCAACGGCGTCATCCTGCCTATCCTGCTGGTCTTCATGGCGATCATCTGCACCGACCCGCTCGTCATGGGAAAGCACACCGTGTCGAGGGTCACCCGCGCTCTGCTCTACTTCACGATCGTGGTGGTCGGCATCCTTTCGGTCATCTGCCTTGTCATGCAAGCACTGGGGGTGTAGACCCGGTGTCCACGAGTAGCCAGAGCGCCGAGACGCGCGCTCAGCTCCGCACGGAGGCGAAAGCGCTGCGCGCATCCTTGCCTGCAGCGTATCGCGGCCACAAAAGCGCCGAGATCTGCAAGCGCCTGGCCCAAACCCTTGAGCTCACCCTCGGCATCACGGGCACCGCGCCCGACCGCGCCTTCGTTGCCGTCTATGCGGCCTTCCCCGAAGAGGTGGATCTGGAAGACTTCATCGCCTCCTGCTACGAGCAGGGTTGCCGCGTCGCCTTCCCCTGCATGGTGCGCGACGCCTGGGGCGTCCCGGATGCTCCCGGCATCGTCCCCCTCGTGATCGACGGCGACGAGTTCGCCGAAGACGGTCGCCACATCACCAAGCAAACCATGGAGATGCGCGAAGTCCCTCGGGGCTGCTTCGAAACCGGCGAGGTCCCTTTCATCGCCCATCCCCTCAAGCGCTTCCACCACGACGACGAGGAGCTGCAGACGTTTCCCTACGTTGCCGCTGACGAACTCACCCTGGCCATCGTGCCCGTCGTCGCCTTCGACGATAAGGGCAACCGACTCGGCTACGGCGCGGGAAACTACGACCGCTACCTCGCGCAGGTACCCGCTTCCTGCCGCACGGTCGGCGTCGCCTTCGCCGAGCAGCGCATCGAGGCCATCCCTGCCGAAAGCCACGACGTGAAACTCGCCATCCTCTCGCTCTAGCCTTTGCGCCACCAAGAGGTGCGGCCTCTTCCGACCCGTGCGCTAAAGGCCCGATCGGGCCGAAGACCCTACGCAAAAAGGGACTGGAACACACGAACACGCGTTCCAGCCCCTTCGATGAAGAGCGATTCAGGCTTTAAGACCTGGCATGTTTCCCTTTACGCCTTCTTCTTCCCTCCGAAGAATCGGGTAGCGAACACGAAGAGCACGATCAGGACGATGCCGCCGAGCAGAGACGGCCACGGAGAAGCCGTGAAGCCCGCCACCAGGTACCCGACGAAGCAGGTGCCCGCGACGATGGTGGCGTACGGAAGCTGCGTCGCGACATGGCGCAGGTGATCGCACTTAGCGCCCGCAGACGAGAGGATCGTCGTATCGGAAATCGGCGATACGTGGTCGCCGTAGACCGCGCCGGCAAGCGTTGCGCCGATGGTTACCAAATACAGCGGATCGCCCTCGGGGAAGACGCCCAGAACGATCGGGAGGATGAGCGCGATCGTTCCCCACGAGGTACCCATGGCGAAGCCGATGAAGCCGGCGACGATGAAGATGACCGCAGGCAGCAAGCTCAACTGGAAGCCGACGCTCGTCAGGAAGGTCGAGACGAACTCGCCCGTGCCGAGCATGTAGCGGCATTCCGCGCCAAGGCTCCACGCAAGCACGAGGATCATGATGGCGCCGACCATGGAGCGAACGCCCTCGGAAGCGCCTTCAGTGAAGCCAACCAGGGTCGTGAGCTTGCGAGGAAGGAAGAGACACGCCGCAACGACGAGGGCCACGAGCGCGCCGATGCACAAACCGGCGACAGGATCCACGCCAACGGCGGTAGCGAATTCCTCGCCCTCGAAGAAGCCGCCGACATAGAGCATGCCGACGATCGAGAACACGATCAAAGTCAGGATCGGGATGACGAGATCGTAGACCTTGCCCTTCTCGGAAACGTTGAGGCCCTTGAACTCCTCAACCGCCCTCGGAGCGCCCTCGAGGTCGGACTGCTCGGTGACGACGGTCTCGACGTCTTCGGCATTCTTCGGCATACCGACCGACGCGACCTTCTCAAGGGCAGAGGAGCCGGAAACGACATCGCTGTACACATGGGCTTCGCAATCCCGCTGAGCCTTGCCCATCCCGAAGAAGTCCTTGCCGTAGGCGCACATCGCGAACACGAAGACGATGGTGATCAACGCATAGAAGTTGTAAGGGATAGACGCGACGAAGGTGTTGAAACCGTTTTCGCCGAGGTAGCCGCCGACGGCAACCGCCCACGAGGATACCGGCGCAATGATGCAGATAGGAGCCGCCGTCGAGTCGATGATCCACGCAAGGCGCTCGTGGCTCACGCGGAACTTGTCGGTCACGGGACGCATGACCGCACCGACGGTCAGGCAGTTGAAGTAGTCGTCGACGAAGATCACGATGCCGAGGATGGCGGTCATGACCGAGGCCATGCGCGCGCTCTTGATGCGCTTGGCGGCCCACTCCGCATAAGCGCGAGAGCCACCGGCGACGGCGATGATGACGACGAGCGCGCCCAGCAATGCGAGGAACAATATCAATGCGCCGTTCGACGCGATCTGCTCGGCCATCAACTGCGGCAGCATGGTGAATGCGGAAATCAACTGGGCGATGCCGGCGCCTTCGAGCGTGAACTGGTAGATGACCAGACCCGACAGGATGCCCATGAGCAGCGAGGAGTACACCTCCTTCGTGATCAACGCCAAACCGAGAGCCAGCAGGGGAGGCAGGATCGACCATGCGCCGGTCGATATGAGCTCGATGCCCTCCATGGATCGCCACTCCTTATCTCATCCAACGGATCGAAACAGGCCCGATCCGCTGAAATCGCCCCCACCCAGGCAAAGGGACATGGGCGAGGGCGATTTCAGATTCCTACAGATAAACAGAGGTGATTATACGCTAGCGTTCACAGACTCTTCACATAAGAGCCTCTCTATCCTGGCAACGGCGCGTATGACAGACGATCGACATCCTCGATGCGCTTTTCCATTCCGCCCGCCCCTCCTCCTACAGGGGTGACAGACGAAAAAGGTCCCGGCGCTTCGCCGGGACCTTGAACGGTTGCTTTCAGAACAAAGGAGATGCGCCTACATCAGCTCGCATACGCCCTGGGCGAACGCGACCGGATCTTCGGGCAGCATGCCCTCCATGAGAAGCGCCTGATCGTAGAGCAGGCCGGCGTACAGGGAAACCTTGTCGGCATCCCCCGCCTCCTGCGCAGCAGCGAGCTTGCCGAACACCGCATGATCGGCATTGAGCTCGAGAACGCGCTGGCTCTTGAATCCACCCATCGCATCGGCCTCGGGACCGCGCGAGAGGATCTTCTCCATCTCGAGCGAAAGCCCGCCCTCGGTCGTGATGCAGGCGGGAGCATCGGTTAAGCGGGCGGAGACGACGACCTTCGCCACCTTGTCGCCCAGCGCCTCCTTCATGGCCTCGAGCAGCGCCTCGTTCTTCTTGCCCGCCTCTTCGGCGTTCTTCTTCTCGTCTTCGGTGGCCAAATCGAGCTCGTCGGTCGCGACGTTCTTGAACTCGAGATCGCGGTCTTCCTTCACCGGCTCGCCGCCGTCGGCGACGGCCTTCGCGGCCGCCTCCTTGGCCGCCTCGTCTTCGTAGAGCTTCGGCAGGTCGACAGCATGGTAGGAGCGCATCGCCTGGAACGTAAACTCATCAACATCCTGCGTGCACAGAAGCACGTCGTAACCGCGAGCAAGGACGCCCGTGACGACCGGCAGCTTCGCCAGACGATCACGCGAATCGCCCGTAGCGAAGTACACGGCGTTCTGCCCTTCGGGCATGGCCTGGGCGTATTCAGCTAGCGTGACCATCTTCTTCTCGCGCGCGCTCCAGAACAAAAGCAGGTCGGCGAGCTCGGAAGCCTTCGCGCCGTAGCTCGAGTAGATTCCGTACTTCAGTCCGCGCCCGAAGTTCTCGAAGAACTTCTCGTAGGCTTCGCGATCCTTGTCGCGCATGTTCTCGAGATCCGAGGTGACCTTCTTCTCGATGCGCTTGGCGATCGCGTGGAGCTGGCGGTTCTGCTGAAGCGTCTCGCGGCTGATGTTGAGCGATACGTCGGCGGAATCGACCACGCCGCGCACGAAGTTGTAATAGTCGGGCAGAAGGTCGCTGCACTTCTCCATGATCAGGACGTTGGAGCTGTAGAGGGCCAGGCCCTTTTCGTAGTCCTTGCTGTACAGATCGAACGGGGCGCGCGACGGCACGAAGAGAAGCGCGTCGTATTCGAGCGTGCCCTCGGCGTGGAACGAAATCGTACGGGCGGGATCCTCGAAGTCGTGGAAGGTGGTCTTGTAGAACTCGTTGTAGTCGGACTGCTCGACCTCGGATGCGCGCTTCTTCCAGATGGGGGTCATGGAATTGATGGTCTCGAGTTCGGTGTACTGCTCGTATTCGGGCTGGTAGTCATCCCCGGCATCTTCAGGAGCAGGCTTCTGGCGCGATTTGGTCACCATCATCTGGATGGGATAGCGCACGTAGTTGCTGTACTGCTTGATGAGGGACTGAAGCTCGTACTGGTCGAGGAAAAGCCCGTACTGCTCGTCTTCGGTATCGTCCTTGAGATGAAGAACGATGCACGTGCCGTGGTCGCCGCCGAGAAGAGCCTTCTGCTCATCGGTCGCCTCCGTGACGGTGTACCCTTCGATGCCGTCGCTTTCCCACACCCACGTCTCGTCGCTGCCGTAGGAGCGGGAAACGACGACGACGCGCTTGGCCACCATGAAGGCGGAATAGAAGCCGACGCCGAACTGACCGATGATGTCGACATCGTCGCCCTGGGCTTCGGCGTTGTCGGTCTTGAACTCAAGGCTGCCGGAATGGGCGATGGTGCCGAGGTTCTTCTCGAGTTCGTCTTTGGTCATGCCAAGACCGGTATCGGAAACGGTAATGGTGCGGGCATCCTTGTCGAAGGCCACGTTGATGGCAAGATCGTCCTTGGAAACAGCGATCGTCTGGTCGGTCAAGCTCTTGAAGTACAGCTTGTCGACGGCATCGGAAGCGTTCGAGATGAGCTCGCGCAGGAAGATCTCGCGGTTCGTGTAGATGGAATTGATCATCAGATCGAGAAGCTTTTTGCTCTCAGTCTTGAATTTCTTCATGAAGCAGTCCTTTTTCTCGATGGAGGATAAAATTAGCACTCTCACAGGGAGAGTGCTAAAGAGGATTCTAGTTCGCACGCAATCCTTGTCAAGAAGCCGAACCCTCATCCACGGTTTCGTCATCGACCTGTCACACGAAAAGGCGCCCCCTTTCTTAAGGAGGCGCCTTTTCAAGCGATGTGCGGTCGAAGCAGCGGTCTACAGCTTGCGCGCAGCTGCGATGGTAGTGCGCAACGCGTCGATGACGGTGCCGCGGAAGGCGCCCTTTTCAAGCACCTCGACGCCCTTGATCGTCGATCCGGAAGGCGAGCATACCTCGTCCTTCAGCTGGCCGGGGTGCTTGCCCGACTCGAGGACCAACTTCGCCGCGCCCATGACACCCTGTGCCGCGATCTGGTAGGCCTGAGGGCGCGTAAGCCCCTCGGCAACGCCTGCGTCGGCAAGCGCTTCGATGAACATGTAGACGTAAGCAGGGGTGCTTCCACCGACGGCGCTCGACGCGTCGAGCTGCGACTCCTTGAGTTCGATGGTGTTGCCGAAGCTCGAGAGCAGGCCCTTGACGTAGGCGAGCTCTTCTTCGGTGACGGCATCGCTTGCGCAGTACGCCGTCATGCCAGCGCCCACATGAGCCGGTGTATTGGGAGCGGTGCGGACGATCTTCAGCTGCTTGCCGAAGGCGTCGGAAAGCCAGGAAAGGGTCTTGCCCGGCGCGATGGTGACGACGATCTGGTCTTCGCGCACCTCATCGCGGATCTCGGTGATGACCGCTTCATACTGATACGGCTTCACGCAAAGGAAGATCACGTCGCTTTTGCGCACGACCTCGAGATTATCGGTAGTGGTTTCGATGCCGAACTCTTCGGCGACGGCGGCGGCATGCGCCTCAGAAGCGTTGGAACCGCAAATCGATTCGGTGCTCTCCGCTTCGCTTCCGATGATGCCCTTCATGATTGCCTTGGCCATGTTGCCACAGCCGATGAACCCCAGATTCATAAGATCTCGCCTTTCCAACGCAATAGGTGAACGTGTTCATGATAGCAAGTGCACACAAGAGATACCATCGTGGCGAAACGCCCGAGACAAACGCCGAGCACCGCTCGATTTCGTCCTAGCGATCGCGGTAGAAGCTGTCGAGCGCCTTGTAGACGTCGATCTCCCACTGGCGGCGGTGGCTCTTGGCCACGGTGTCGAGTATGAGGCCGGTGACGAAGGACAGCGCGCCGCAGCCGGCGAGCGCGATGGAGGCGAGCATCGTGGGGATGCGGGGCACCAGGCCGGTGGCGACGAACTCGGCCACGACGGGCACGGCCGCGACCGCGGCGAGGACGACGAGCAGGAGCGCGGCCCAGCCGAAGAAGGCCATGGGGCGGTAGTCCTTGAAGAGGCTCGCGATCGCGCGCAGCACCTTGGCGCCGTCGCCGAAGGTGGAGAGCTTCGAGTAGCTGCCCTCGGGGCGGTCGCGGTAGTCGATGGGCACGTCGGCGATGCGCCAGCGCTTGTCGACGGCGTGGATGGAGATCTCGGTCTCGATCTGGAAGCCCTCGGACAGGACGGGCATGGTCTTGACGAAGGCGCGGTTGAAGCCGCGGTAGCCGGTCATGACGTCGTCGAAGGCGTAGCCGTAGATGGCCTTGATCAGCCAGCGCACCAGGTCGTTGCCGAAGCCGTGGAAGGCGCGGTCGTTCTCCTCGCCGTACGAGCCGTTCGACAGGCGGTCGCCCACGGTCATGTCGGCCTCGTCGGCCACGAGCGGGGCGAGGAGCGCCGGCGCCGCGTCGGCCGGGTAGGTGTCGTCGCCGTCGACCATGAGGTAGTAGTCGGCGTCGACGTCGCGGAACATGGAGCGCACGACGTTGCCCTTGCCCTGGCGCGGCTCGCGGCGCACGATCGCCCCGTGCTCCGCGGCGATGCGGGCCGTGTCGTCCTTGGAGTTGTTGTCGTAGACGTACACGTCGGCGTCGGGGAGCGCGGCCCGGAAGTCGTCGACCACCTTGCCGATGGTGACGGCCTCGTTGTAGCAGGGTATGAGCACGGCGACTTTTGCGGTCATGGGCGGATCCTTCAAAAACGGATGAGAGCAAGGTCGCATCGATTGGGCCTCGGCGGCGATTTCGATGCTGAACCCATTCAGTGTACCTGTTTTCCCTACGGAATAGGCGAACGTCTCGCGAACGCGCGAGGTCGAAAGCGGCGTCGACCTAGTCGTGGGTGCGGTGATCCTGATAGTTTTCCAGGTAATCGGCGAATTCCTTCGATGTATCCGAGTTCCCGCTTCGCCACGCCTTGTGGTCGATGATCGTGCTTTCGGTGCCGTAGTACGCATCGATGTAGGCGATCAGGTCGTCGAGCGCCTCGAGCTGCGCTTCGGGATACGCCCCCTCTCCGCCGACATGGACCATCTCGATGCCGACCGAATACGAGTTCATCCCGTAGTCCTGCGCCCAGCTCAGCGCGTCCTTGGTTCCCTTCATGTCGTCGCGAGATTCGTCTACCACGCCGTACTTCTTGTTGTGGCCGGTATCCCCCCAGCCGGCGTGGTGGGCGATCGAGTCGAGGGCGACGCACTGAACGATGCTCCCGTCCTTGTTGACGACGAAATGCGCCGCCACGCCGGTGCCGGCGTTGTCCCAGTATTCCACGACCGACTTCCCATCGCCGCTGCCCTCGGTGTCGTGCAAGACGATGTACTTCTGGAATTCAGCCCCCTTGTCACCATGATCGAACGAGGAGCGGTAATCCTCCTCCAGGTCGAGCGCGCCCCTCAGCTCCTCGGCGTCAGGCGCCTTGGGCTCTTCCACGGGTTCCTCGCTCACCTCGAGGGGAGCCTCCTCTTCGGCAGGCTCCGCCTTCGGAGCCACGCATCCTGAAAGACCGGCAAGAAGGGCAAACGACAACGCGAAGGGAGCAAGAAGCGAAACGGGGTTCATCGCTTCTCCTCCTACACGCGCATGTCGACGCCCAGCTCGGCCTTGACCAGGTCGAAGGCCGCGTCGATCGCCTTGTCCATGTCGTAGTACTTGTACCCGCCCAGGCGGCCGGCGAACACCACGTCGCCCTCTTCGGCGGCCAGCTGCACGTAGCGATCGTACAGGGCGCCGTTGCGCTCGTCGTTGATGGGGTAATACGGCTCGTCCCCCTGCTTCCACGTCGCCGGGTATTCGCGCGTGATGAAGGTGACGGGCTGGTCACCCTTCTCGAAGTGCTTATGCTCGATGATGCGCGTGTAGGGAACTTCGCGCTCGGTGTAGTTGACCACCGCATTGCCCTGCCAGTTGTCGCATTCGATCCGCTCGGTCTCGAAGCGCAGGCTTCGATACTCGAGGGCGCCGAGGCGATAGTCGAAGTACTCGTCGATCGGCCCGCAGTAGATCACGCGATCGGCTATTCCTTCGTTTTCGGCGATGAAATCGCGGTATTCGGTCCCCAGCAGGATCTCGGTGTCGCCGAACATGCGCTCGATCATCGCGGTGTAGCCGCCCAGAGGAATGCCCTGCCAGCGATCGTTGAAGTAGTTGTTGTCGTAGATGAAGCGCACCGGAAGGCGCTTGATGATGGAGGCGGGAAGCTCGGTGCAGTCCCTGCCCCACTGCTTCTCGGTGTAGCCCTTCACGAGCTTCTCGTACACGTCGCGCCCAACAAGCGACAGCGCCTGCTCCTCGAGGTTTTTCGGCTCGTCGACGGCCTCGGCGGCCTTCTGCTCCTCGATGATGGCGCGGGCCTCGGCAGGCGTGCGCACACCCCACATCTTGGAGAAGGTGTTCATGTTGAAGGGCATGTTGTACAGCTCGTCCTGATAGACGGCCACGGGAGAGTTCACGTAGTTGTTGAATTCGGCGAAGCGGTTGATGTAATCCCACACCGGGCGAAGCGAGGTATGGAAGATATGGGCACCGTACGTATGGATGTTGATGCCTTCGACCTCTTCGGTGTAGACGTTGCCGGCGATATGATCGCGACGATCGATGACCAAGCAGGACTTGCCCGCCTCGGCCGCCTCGTGGGCGAACACCGCCGCCGTGATGCCGGCGCCGACGATAAGGTAATCGTAGTGGTTCTGCATGGAAATGAAGCCTTCCTGGTAAAGCGCCGCAACCGGGCGCGGCGCGCGTGAGAGCTACCGTGATTCTACCCGATGGAGCGCACCACGCACCGCCAACGTCGACGGCGAAAGCGCGATCGGCCAAGCGGGTTCACCGGGACGGCCAGGTATGGGCCCAACGAAAAGCGAGGCCCGAAGGCCCCGCTTCCTGCGCGTTTGCTTGAAATGCGCGTACGTCTTAATCCTGCTTCACGACCAGGACATCGCAACGCACGTGGCGAATGAGATAGGTGGAAACGCTTCCGACGAACACGTAGGTGATGTTGGAAAGGCCGCGCTCACCGCAGATGACCAGATCGGGCTCGAACGGCTTGATCATGAGGTCATGGATGGTTTCCTGAATGCGGCCGACCTTGACGACGACCTCAACCGAAGGAATGGCGGGGTTGTTGCGCGCCTCGGTAAGAATATCGCCCAGAGAATCCTCGAGGCGCTTGCGCACGGTGGCGGCGAGCTCCTGGTAGTCGGTACCCGTCAAGGAATCGGGAACCGAGTCGATCACATGACCGAACATCAGCTCGGCATGGTTGAGTGCTGCGACCTGGATCGCGCGCTCGGCAACTTCTTCCTGGGTGGATCCCCCATCGAGTGCCGCGAATACACGCTTGTATTGCTTCATCGATATCGCCCCTCTTTCATACGCGTCGCACAGCGACGCATCATCACGAGGCGACGCTCCCAAATGCGCGCCTCTCTGTTGTTCCATTCTACCATCCCCCGTCCGATCAGGGCACGAAGGAACAGTCCCGCGCAAACGGACGGGGTCAGACAAGGAAGCGCCTCCTGATTCCTCCGGTCGCCTCACCCCCTCCTTTTCCCCATCTCCCGCACTTTTGTCCGTTGATCCTTCGCCAAACTTACAGAAAGCCGACAGAAAAAAAGCGCACAAGGACCGTCTGCTATGCTCGAATGGAGCCGATGGCAAAGAGTCGCTTCTGCGGCAGGGACGCAGACGAGGCAAGAAGGGATCCCTTGCCTATCCCCCGATCCTGCACCCTGCATCGAAAAGCAGCACCCCCCGCTATGACTGCCGCGCTGAAGCACCAGCGCCCATCTTCCTTGCGCGCAACTTCGCACCGCGCGCGCCGTTCGGCCGACTGCTTGAAACTCGTCAAGGGAGTTCTACATGAAAGAATTCGAAGAGCTGGAAATGACGCCCTTCCTGAGAAAGGTGACGTTCTTCTCCAGCGGCGGCGCCTTCCTCGATGGATACGTACTGTCTATCATCGGCGTTGCCCTCACTCAGCTGACCCCCATCTTCGGGCTCGATGCCGCCTGGACCGCAGCCTTGGGCGCCTCGGCATTCGTCGGCATCTTCGTCGGCACGATCCTCGGTG
Source organism: uncultured Eggerthella sp. (assembly GCA_959607715.1). Taxonomy (GTDB): domain Bacteria; phylum Actinomycetota; class Coriobacteriia; order Coriobacteriales; family Eggerthellaceae; genus Anaerotardibacter. The sequence goes on from CAUHNN010000001.1 coordinate 112,447, forward strand.
GGTACCTAACCGACATCATCGGCCGCAAGCGCATGTTCACTCTCGACGTGATCGCCATCGCCATCCTCTCGATCATCTGCTACTTCATGCAAGGGGCGTTCGAGCTCGTCGTCCTCCGTTTCCTCATCGGCTTCTTCGTCGGCGCCGACTACCCGATCGCGACTTCGCTCATCGCCGAGTACACACCTAAGCACCATCGCGCGAAGGCCATGGGCATGGTCTCCGCATCGTGGTACATGGGCGCAACGGCAGCGGCGGTCGTCGGATTCATCCTCATCAACGACCCCGAAGGCTGGCGCTGGATGCTCGGAAGCGCCCTGGTGCCGAGCATCATCTTGCTGATCGGCCGTCACGGCATACCCGAATCCCCCATGTGGCTCGCCCGCAAGGGTCGCCTCTCCGAAGCTCAGGAGGTCATCTACACGGTCTTCGGCAGCGATGTCGTGTTCGAATACGAAGAGCCTCAGGACGTGCGCATCTCCACGATGTTCAAAAAGGGCTATCTGGGTCGCGTGCTTTTCCTCGGCGTCTTCATCCTGTGCCAGGTGGTGCCCATGTACGCCATCTACACTTACGGCCCCACCATCATGAGCGCCTTCGGGCTCGGCGCCGGCCACGAATCGATCCTCGGCGAAGCCGTCATCAGCCTGTTGTTCCTCATCGGCACCTTCCCCGCCATGTACTGGCTCAATAGCTTCGGCCGCCGTCCCACCCTTCTCGTCAGCCTTGCGCTCATGGCCGTCGGCCTCTTCGCCTTGGCTATCTACCCCGACGGCCCGGTGTGGTACGTCATCGTGGCCTTCAGCCTTTACGCCTTCTTCTCGGGAGCGCCGGGCATCCTTCAGTGGCTCTACCCCAACGAGCTGTTCCCAACCGAGATCCGCGCTTCAGCCGTCGGCGTCGCCATCGGCTTCAGCCGCATCGGAACCGTCGCCTCGACCATGTTCCTGCCCATCGCCCTCGAGACGATCGGCATGGGCCCGACGATGCTCATCGGCGCCGGCTTGGTCACCCTCGGCTTCGTTCTTTCGTACTTCCTCGCCCCGGAGACGCGCGGCAAGACCCTGCGCGAAGCAAGCCAAATCGGCGGCGTAGAAACCCGCGGAGCGACGCATCGCAACAAGAAGTCGAGCGACGACTAGCCTCTCGACCTGAAGAACCGGCGTTTCTTGGTTCCTCGGGAATCCTCGATGCATGCCTGGGCACCGGCGACGGCAGTGGCGGCGGCAGGGGCAGCATGGGACCCGCGCAACGCCTCGAGGAAAGCCTGGGCATCGTCGGGATCATCGTCGATATCCCCACCGTCCACGTCGATCTCCTTGGGCACGCGGCGATACAGCAAGTCGTACATGATCGGGACGATGTAGAGCGTCATGAACGTGGCGTACAGCAAACCACCGACGACGACGAGCGCCATACCGCGCTGCATGGATGCGCCCACCGCATCGCTGAAGACCATGGGGACCATGGCGAGGATCGTAGTCAAGGCCGTCATCATGATCGGTCTCATGCGCGTGCGTCCCGTCGCGACAAGCGCATCGCGCTTGTCAAGGCCTCCGCGACGCAGCTGGTTGACGAAGTCGACGAAGACGATGCCGTTGTTGACGACCGTTCCCATCAGCACCGCAAAGCCCATCAGGGCCATCATGGAGAGAGGCTCCCCCGCCATGGCGAGCGCGAAGAAACCACCGGTGAACGCGAGCGGCACCGTGAAGATGATGATGAAGGGAGACAGCAGGCTTTCGAACTGCCCAACCATCACCAGGTAAATAAGAACGAATCCGAGCACGAGTAAAAGCAGCATCTGGCTAAGCATCGTCTCGATGTTCTCTATCTCGCCGGTATAGTGGAGCTCATAGCCCTCGGGGAGCTCCAGGTCGGCAAGTTTCGTCTGCAGATCGCGCGAAAGAAGCGCGTTGTTGTAGCCGTCCTCGACCGATGCGGTCACCGTCATCGTGCGCATCGAGTTCTCATGGTTGATGGTGGGGGCGGCCTTCCCTTCTTTGACCGTAGCGAAGTCGCCCAGCTCATAGGTCTTGGTCGTACCGTTCGCCTGATCGGCGATCTCGATCTTCGCGTCGAGCAGCTCGTCAGCCGTCGGCACCTTCGTCTCATCGACGATCGCAACGTCCATCGTCGCGCCATCTTCATCGATAGAAGTCGCGTCGACCTCCGTCTGCAGCATCGAGGATAGGTCGGCGTAGAGCTGGGCAACCGTGTAGCCCGCCTTGGTCAGCTTGTCCCGATCGACGATGAGCTGCAGCTCGGTATCGGCATCTTCCATGCCGTTCTCTATCTCGGTGTAGCCGTCGAACTCGTCGATCTTGGCCATAACCTGTTCGCTCAACTCAACAAGCTTTTCCTGATCGGGACCGCTGATGGTGAGGGAAAGCCCGCTACCGACCATTTCCGCCATCGCCTCGGAAGAGGACGCGTCGGTGATCACTTCGCAATCAAGATCCTTAGTCCTTTCGTCGAGCTCGTCGAGCAAAGCCAGGACCTGGCTTTCCTTCGTCACGGAGTCGTCGGTCTGAAGGTAGAAGGTGAACATCTCGTGGAGCGAGTTTTCCTTGGAAGAGCCCGGCGACTCGCCCGACACAAGCGACATGGCGCCAGAACCGTCGATACCGCCCACGAATGCGACGCCTTCGATGCCGGTGGCGGCTTCCATGATCTTATCGGCCGTCGCGTACGCGTCATCCTTCTCGATGTCCTCCGGCATGATCACCGATACGCTCACCGTCTTCGACGTCATCGTCGGAACCATGGTAATGCCGGTGTTGAGCACCCCGATGAACGCGGCGACGAGGAGGACGCCGGCAACAGAAAGCGGGATCACCTTATGGCGCAGGAAGAACGAAAGCGAACGTCCATAGGCCACCTGGATCTTCTCGAACCACGCGTTTCGGCGCGGGCGGTAATTCTTGAAAACCGACGCCGAGAGACTCGGGACAAGCGTCAAGGCGATGAGCAGCGACGCGGCGAGCACATAGGCGATCGTCAACGAGAAGGGAAGCATCATCTGGTTGACCATGCCAGTGGTGAACACGATGGGCAGGAAGACGCAGATCGTCGTCAACGTAGAGGCGACGACGGCGCCCGTGATCTGCTTCGCGCCCTGAACGGCGGCACGTGGAGCCGAGAGGCCCCGAGCACGCAGGCGATATATGTTCTCGAGGACGATGATGGAGTTGTCGACCAGCATGCCGATGGCTAAGGCGATGCCGCCAAGAGACATGACATTGAGGCTAATGCCCGAGAAGTACATGAGCACCAACGCGAACAGGACCGAGAACGGAATGGAGAACACAACGATGAGCGTCGGCTTCCAATCCTTAAGGAACAACGCCAACACGACGATCGCAAGCAGGGCACCTACCAGCAGCGATTGGAGAATGGAAGAGATGTAGAGATCGATGTAGGAGCCCTGATCGCTCACGACATCAAGATGGAGTCCCGGGTTGTCACGCTCGAGCTTCTCGAGAGCATCTGCCGTCGCATGGGAAACGTCGCTCGTGTTAGCCGTCGAGGCCTTGAAGACCGAAAGGAGCACGCCGTCGGCACCGTTGATCTTCATGTAGGAATCGCCGACGTTGTCGACGACGGTGACGTCTGCCACATCAGACAGGCGAATCTCGCCCACTCCGTCGATATCCGCAAGCAAAAGCCCCTTCAGTTCGTCAACCGAATCGAGCTTTTCTCCCACACGAACAAGCCACTGCGTATCGGAATCGCTCTTCAGATAACCTGCCGGCATCGAAAAGTTCTGAGCCGAAATTAGCTGGGAAAGGGTCTCCTTATCGACGAGCGTGTCGATGTTCGCTTGGGATATGGCCTGATCGCGAGAGGTTTCGTATTGGGAGCGTGCCTCGGCAAGCTGAGATTTGTTCGCATCGATGGTCGCCTGGGCCTGGGAAAGCTGCGCCTGGGCGCTTCCGAATTGGCTTGCCGCCGTCATCGAACCGGACTGGGCCTTCGCCAAATCCTCTTGATAGGAGGAGAGCTCGTCTGAAACCTTCTTAGCCCGATCCTGCAATGCAACGATCTGGGCCTGGATTTGGGCTTTCTGTTCATCGGGGACAAGGGGGCTTTCCAACTGCGAGGCCAAGGCCGCGATCTGAGCTTGGATCGTCGACAGTTCGCTCGTCTTGCCCGACACACCGAGCGTCAATCCGGAAATGGCCTGACCAAGCTGATCGGAGGTTTCAGCCTGCTTGCCTTCAAGAGAGGCCTTTTGCTCGGCGAGGGTCGATTCCGCTTTAGCGAGCTGGGCTTCGCCCTCGTCGATTTGCTTCTTGGCGTTCGAGAGCTCGCCGTTCACGGAGGAGAGCAACTCGTTGTTGATGTCCTCGATCTTGTCGTCGGAAAGACGCACTTCGACCGATTGCTCCGCCGAACCCGTCGTGGAGACGGTGGCAACGCCATCAAGGCGCTCGAGCTCGGGCACGACCGTTTCTTCCACGAACTCCGAAGTCTGGTATATATCATGGCCATCGTAGGACGCGGCGGCGTAGAGCGTCGCCATCATGTCCGTGCTGATTTCCATGAAATTTGGAGCGCCTGCCGTTTCGGGCAAGCGAGAGGTCACTTCGTTGGCCGCCGACGAGACCTTCACGAGAGCGGAATCCATATCGGTGCCATCGGCGAATTCCAGGAAGATCACCGATACGTTGTCCGAGCTTTGGGAAGAGACGTTCGAGACGCCGCTCACCGTCGATAGGGAAGCCTCGAGCACGTCGGTCACTTCCGACTCGACTTTTTCCGCGCTCGCGCCGGGATCGGTGGTGATGACGGCCAGGTACGGCATGTCCATTTCGGGGAGCAGATCGGTCTTCATCTTGCTGACCGAAACCCCTCCGAGGATCAGGGCGATGATGACGGCGACGACGATGATGTAAGGTCTCTTGACACTGAAGCGGCTAAGCACGAAAGCCTCTTTCTTATGTATGCGAGATCGGGGGAACGCGAAACGGGCCCACACGGCGGCTATTCTGCTTCACAATAGAGCAACGAACCCCCGATCTCAATCGACGATTTGTTGTCACCTGATGCATTATCGCCTGACCGGCTCATCGCTTTTTCGGACGATTTGACGCCTTACGTGGGATAATAGCCCCATGCAAACCTACGCCGTGAAAAACCGCGTCCTCTTCCTACTTGCCGTCGCCGTCACGGGCGCCGCGGCGGGCAGCGCCATCTGGGCCTTCTTTTCCCTCATGAACCTCGGCCTTGGGTTGCTGTGGACCGTCCTGCCGAATCACATCGGATTCGCGGCCTTTCCCATCGTGCTGTGCGCAGCGGGCGGCATCGTGGTGGGCCTGGTCCAAAAGCACGTCGGCGACCAGCCTGAAGAACTCAACGAAGTCATGCACACCGTCAAGGTAACGGGCCGCTACCCCTACGACAAGCTCGGGCGCACCGCGGCGGCGGCGCTGGCGCCGCTCGTTTTCGGCGGGTCGATCGGGCCCGAGGCGGGGCTGACCGGCATCATCGCCGGCCTCTGCACCTGGGTGGGCGAGCGCATGCGGCGCTTCGGGGCCGACTTCCAGGAGCTCACGCGGCTCGGCATGTCGGCGGCACTGTCGGCGATCTTCGCCGCCCCGCTCTACGGATTCGTCGCGCCGCTGGCAGGCGATCCGACCCGCGACGAGCAGATCGTCCTGCCCAAGCAGCGCAAAGCAGTGCTCTACGCTGTGGCCGTAGTCGGGGCGCTTGCGCCGTTCGTCACCCTGCAAACCCTGTTCGGACACGCCGGTGGACTGCCCCACTTCGATGGCATGTCCATCGGCCAGACGGAGCTTCTGTGGACCATCCCGCTCCTGATCGTCGGCGCGACGGCGGGCTGGTTCTACCACGGCTTCGATCGGGCGGCTCGCGCATTGGCCGGACTCTTCGGATCGAAGATCGTGGCGCGCGCCGTGTTCGCCGGACTCGCGCTGGGGGCCATTGGCGTTGCGCTGCCCTTCGTCATGTTTTCGGGCGAGCATCAGCTCACGGAGCTGGCCAACGAATGGACCGGGATGGCCGCCATCGCGCTTCTGGCAACCGGCGTGCTGAAGCTGTTCCTCACCCCGCTGTGCATCCATTGCGGCTGGCGCGGCGGCACGATATTCCCCCTCGTGTTTTCCGGCGCCTGCTTAGGTTACGCCGTGGCGTCAGTGTCGGGCTGCGATGCGGTGTTCTGCGTCGCGGTGACCGCGGCGGCCGTGTGCGGCGGAGCGATGCGCAACCCCGTGATGGCGGCGCTGCTGCTGGTGCTGTGCTTCCCCGTCACCGCACTGCCCGCCACCCTGTTGGCCGCCGCCGTGGGAAGCGCGGTGCCCCTGCCGCACGCCTGGCGGCGGGGAGCGAACGAGAAAGGGGCGCACGGGCCGGAGCGCAACACAGGCGAAGACGAGACCTCTGCCGCAGAGCGGAGCGCTCAACCCGCAGGCGGCCGAGCGGAAAACGGCGGGGGCGCCTGCCCGACAGACGCAAACACCGACGCCCGCCCAGCGACACGCCAAGGCGGAGCCGCACAACCAAAGGAGCCCCGATGAGCATCTCCGAGGCGAAACGCGCCGCCCATCTGGCGCTGAACGAGCCCGCACGCGCCGGGCGTGCAGGCAAAGCCGTGGCTGCGGTGCTGGGCGCGCTCATCGTGGCCAACGCGCTGCTCATCTTCATCGTGTTCGACGGCACGATCGACGAGTTCACGCATCGCGGGCTGTTCCTCTTCGACGCCGCGTCGACCGCGGTGTTCGCCGTCGAGTACCTCTGCCGCATCTGGACGGCCGACCTGCTCTATCCGGATCACCCGCCTGGGCGAGCGCGCCTGTGTTATGTCGTCTCGCCCATGGGCATCGTCGATCTGCTGGCGGTGGCGCCCTTCGTCGCGGTGCTGGTCGGCGCCATTCCCTACCAGACGCTCAACTCGTTTCGCGTGTTGCGCGTGATGCGCCTGATCAAAGTTTCGCGCTACATGCGCGGCCTTGCCGCCATCGCCAACGTGCTCAAGAGCCGCCGCAATGAGATCGTCGCGTCGTTCACCGTGCTGTTCGTGCTGGCCATCACTGCGTCCGTGCTTATGTATCAAGTGGAAAACCCCGTGCAGCCCGAGCAGTTCGACAGTGTGCTCACCGGCATGTACTGGGCGATCACCACCATAACCTCGACCGGCTACGGCGACTTGGTGCCGCTCACGCCACTCGGACGACTCATCGGCTTCGTTGTGATGGCGCTCTCCATCGCGCTCGTGGCCATCCCAGGCGGCATCTTCACCGCAGGCTTCATCGAGGAAATGCGCCGTCAAGAGATGGAGCGGAATGCGGTAAAGCGGCCTGGCACGGGCGCAAGCGCAGAGGGCGCTGCCGCCCCACGGCCAACAGACGAGGCGCCGAACCCAGACGAAGGCGAGCGGCCTGATAACGCCCGCGCAGACAGCGCCCATCCGACCGACCCAACCCACTGCCCCCACTGCGGCAAACCGCTGCGCTAAGATTCAATGGGGCATGCCGCCGCAGCAAACGAAGCGTGGCGCGCACTTGTCAAGAAATGACGATTGTGCGGGCTTGCAAAGGCGGATTCCCGCTATTCAGCCCATATAACCGTGCATGCTCGACAAACCAACGGGTATGCGGGCGCACAACCGTGTTTTCTTGACAAGCGGGAGAAGCGGGCGGCGCCTGCCGCACCAACCAGGCGCCGCCCGTTATGTCAGCGCTGGCGCGCCTCCTCCACTTCGGCTCGAAGGTCGTGCTCGATTTCGCGATCGATGGCGCCCTTGCGCGTCGGGGGCTTCACCTCGAAGGGCACCGCCGGCGTAACAAGGCTCACGAGCGGGACGATCACCAGGGAAAGCAGCATCGCAAGCGCACCGCAGTTGATCGGCGAGGCGATGAATCCGATGAAGAGATTCGACACCGTCAAGCCGACGCCGACGATGAAGCTCGCCCACACCGCGGCCTTCGAGATGCGTCCCGAGTAGATGCCCCACAAAAGCGGACCGAGGAACGCACCGGCCAGCGCGCCCCAGGATATGCTCATCAACTGGGCGATGAAGGTGATCGTCGAGGTGTACTGCACCAAAGCGATCGCCGCCGAGATGACGACGAACACGACGATGAGAACGCGCATCATCGTGATCTGGCTCTTCTCCTCCATGTTCTTCACGAGATTGCCCTTGATGAGGTCAAGCGTGAGGGTCGAGGAGGACGTAAGGACGAGGGACGACAGCGTGGACATGGATGCCGAAAGCACCAATACCACCACGATGCCAAGAAGGATGTCGGGCAAGCCCGAGAGCATCGTCGGGATGATCGAGTCGTAGATCGGCGTGCCGTTTGCGGCATAGGCGATGTCGTCGGCAAACAGGCGACCGAACCCACCGAGGAAGTAGCTTCCCCCGGCAACGACGAGTGCGAACACCGTCGAGATGATGGCCCCCTGTTTGATGGCAGGACCGGACTTGATGGCGTAGAACTTCGAAACCATCTGGGGCAGACCCCAGGTACCGAGGGAGGTCAGGATGATGACGCCCGCGAGATTGAAGAGATCGGGACCGAACATCGACACGAACGCACCCTGCATCTGCGTTCCCTCAGCGGGAATCTGGGAAAGAGACACGATCGCCTCGGAAAAGCCTCCCTGCCCTGAAAGGACCACGGCAACCACGGCGACGATGCCGATGAGCATGACGATTCCTTGGATGAAGTCGTTGAGCACCGTTGCCATATACCCACCGAGAACGACATAAGCGCAGGTGACAACCGCCATACCAATAACGCACCACTCATAGGGAAGACCGAATGCCATGCCGAAAAGACGGGACAAGCCGTTGTAGACGCTAGCGGTGTAAGGGATGAGGAAGACGAAGATAATGGCAGCCGACGCCACGCGCAGGGCTTTGGAGTGGTAGCGCTTGCCGAAGAACTCCGGCATCGTCGTGGCCTTCAGGCGCTGGGTTATCTCCCACGTGCGCGGCCCCATGACCCACCAGGCAAGAAGCGAGCCGAGCAGGGCGTTGCCCAGGCCGATCCAGAAGGCCGCCAGACCATACTTCCAACCGAATTGGCCGGCGTAGCCAACGAAGATGACCGCCGAAAAGTAGCTCGTGCCGAAGGCGAACGCCGAAAGCCAGGGGCCGACGTTTCGGCCGCCGAGGATGAACCCGTCGACGCTTTTCGCGTGCTGACGGGCGTAGATGCCCACACCGACGACCACGCCGATGAATATGAGGATGATGCATACCTTGATAACCACGGAAATCCTTCCTTACACTGCGATGGAAAAGACGCGCTTGGCGCGTCGGCGCCAGATCGCCGAAAGCCCGACGACCCCTGGAAACGCACACGACCTTCACTCGGGCATAAAAAAAGCACCCGAGAAAACCCGTGTGCTAGCAATATCGATAAAGGAAATAGACTGAGGGGGAACAAGCGCACGACTTCTGGGCCCAGTGCTGGGCCATAATTGCGCGGGAAACGCGCGTGATCTGTTCCTTTGCGAAATTCATGGGCGCTACTTTAGCACAATAAAGAGAGTTCATCGCGAGAAAGCGACCGGGAAAGAATGAACGGGTTCAGGTGTTGCATGCAACTGCCGCCTAAAACGGCAGCGCATTCATCTCCCAAGTCAAGGTCCAGCACCACAAGGCGCACTCGAGGGCCCTCGTCGAAACGGTGGCGACTGAAAACGCATTGCAGGAGCAAGGAACCCAGACGCTGCGGCTGGCGCCTCAAGGTAAAACGCGAATCAGGCGGAGAGGCCCGGGGCCCGCCCTTCTAGACGCAGCCCCGGGCCCGTCACCACCATTCGCCCAATTAATAGCGGCTGTCGAAAATGCGCTGGGTTTTCTTCTCGGAACGCGGCAGCTCGCCGATCGGCACGCCCTTCGCATCGGGAGTGCAGCCGATCTTCGCCTTGAAGATCATCGCGAGCTCTTCCTCGCAACGCTCGCGGTCCTCGCCGGTAAGGTCAGTCTCGAACAGGACCGTAAGCACATCGCGGCCCATGATGTGCTCGATCATCACCTGGTATTCCGAAGACGTACCCGAGGTGATCGCGATGACCTCCTCGACCTGGGCGGGGAACATATTGACCCCCTTGACCTTGAACATGTCGTCCGTGCGGCCGACGAGCGTGTCGATGCGCGGATGCTTCAGACCGCATGGGCAGTCGCCAGGAATGAAACGCGTCAAGTCGTGGGTGCGATAACGGATAAGAGGAGCGCCTTCCTTGCGAAGCGTGGTGAGCACCAATTCGCCCACTTCCCCGTCGGGAACCGGCTCACCGGTCACCTGGTCGACGATCTCGGCGTAGACGAAGTCGCTCCACAGGTGCATGCCGTCATGCGCGCTGCAAGAAATGCCGATACCCGGTCCGTAGATCTCGGTCAGGCCGTAGATATCGAAGATCTCGATGCCGAGCTCATCTTCGATTCGACGGCGCATCTTCTCGCCCCAACGCTCAGAGCCGATAACGCCCTTCTTAAGAGCGAGCTTGTCGCGTATGCCGCGCTCGGCGATCACCTCGGCAAGCAGAAGAGCATAGGAGCTCGTCGCGCACAGGACCGTCGACTGCAGATCCTCCATCATGCGAAGCTGCTTTTCCGTGTTGCCCGGCCCGAGCGGAACCGCCATGGCCCCGAGGCGCTCAGCACCAAGCTGAAAGCCGATCCCCGCGGTCCACAAACCGTAGCCCGGGGTGATGTGAATGCGGTCGGTCGTGGTGATGCCTGCCGTCTCGTAGCAACGGGCGAACATCGTTGCCCAGTCATCGACGTCCTTCTGGGTGTAGGGAATCACAACCGGCGTACCCGTCGTGCCGGAAGAAGAATGGATACGCACGATCTTCTCTTCGGGCACAGCCGCCAAACCGAGAGGGTAAACCTCGCGCAGGTCCGCCTTCTCGGAAAACGGGAGTTTCCTGAAATCGTCGGGGGTGCGCACATCGGACAGGTCGATCCCTTCGAACTTGCGCGCATAGAAGGCAGAGCGGTCCTTCAGCGTCTTGAACTGCTCCGTGATCAAACCGAACTGCTCGTCAGTGAGTTCCATAGGTGGTCCCTTTCTCGTCTAGCGCACCACCGGTAGGTGCTGAGGTGAATCTATCAGGTGAGTATCTCGAGTTGATGGCGGCACGCTATCCAGCGCGATACGCCCCCTCGGCTGCCTGCACGGCGCGAAGGTTCATCTCGACGAAACGCGGTTTAACGCAGGCGCCGATGGCCGCGCGCATGTCGTCGAGGGTTATCTTCCCGCAAGCCGGGTTCGCAAGCGATGGATCGTTGATCGCGCAGAGGGCCGTAGCCAGCATCACGATGTTGAGGGATTTGCGCGAACCCGCCGCCTGCGTCAGGGCCTCGTCGTCGACGACGATCACCGTCGCACCCGAAGCGCGCAGCGCAGCGATCATCGCCTCGGGATCGTAGGGTGCCGCTTTGAAATCGGCGACGACCGGGGCAACCCCCGATGCAGCCACCACCATCACACCATCGTGCTTGAGATACGGCAGGCACCGAAGCCCCTCGCCGGGCTCGAGGGCGATGATCGCATCGTCGCTCCCGCGGGACGGCAAGGGAGAATAAACGGCCTCGCCTTCTTCGGCCATGCGCACATGGCTCGTCACGTCGCCGCCTCGCTGAGCCATACCCGTCGTCTCGGCGGTGCGGACCTGCCACCCCTTCGCGCGAGCGGCCTCGGCGAGGATCTTCGCAGCCAGAACGCTGCCCTGACCGCCGATGCCGGCAAGAGAGACGCTGATCATCGTGGCTCCTTCCCTCGCGATGGGCACGAAAGCGCCCCATCGCCGCATAGATCGACGCACAGACCGCACCCCGTGCACAGTGCGCGATCGATGCGCACGCGACGCTCGTCGGCATCCCACGACAACGCGGGGCATCCGATGCTCAGAACGCAACGTGCGCACCCGGTGCAGGACTCCTCGTCGAGGGACACCGGCTCGGACGGCGCGATGAGCTTGACGCACGGCGAGACGAAGATGACAGCTGAAGGACCATCGAAGTAGATGGCCTCGCGCGCAGCCTCGCGCGCTTCGGGCAGACAAAGTGGATCGGCCTGGGTGATCTTCTTCACGCCAAGGGCGCGCAACACAGCCTCGATGGAAATAGGCTCGGTCTGCGGACCCATGAGCGTCGCGCCGGTTCCGGGATGGGGTTGGGATCCGGTCATGGCCGTGGTGGCGTTGTCGAGAACGACGATCGTCACGTCATGCTGGTTGTAGACCGCATTGGCGATGCCCGTCATGCCGCTGGCGAAAAACGTCGAATCCCCAACGAAGGCGACGGCCTTCTTTTCCGGATCGGCGACGCTCAGGCCTTGAGCGACCGTGATGCCCGCGCCCATGCACAGACACGTATCAACCGCATTGAGCGGCTTGGCGTTGCCGAGGGTGTAGCAGCCGATATCGCCGCAGAACACCGCTTCGGAAGCGGGTCGTCTGAAGGCCGACTTCACTGCGTAGAAGGCGCCGCGATGGGGGCAACCTGGGCAGAGAAGCGGCGGGCGGGCGGGAGGAGCAGCGGGCAAGCCCTCGAGGTCGAAGGAAACCGCTGCCGCCTCAGGACGGCGCACGAGACCGAAAAACGAGAGAAGCTCATCGGCTACGACGTCGATGGAGTTTTCTCCGCGATCGATCGTCTCGCCGGTCAGCTTGCCATGGACTCGATACGGCAGATGGGCGCGTCCCGCCACCTTGAGAAGCTCGTCTTCGATCACGTGATCGAGCTCTTCAAAGACGATGAGGTCTTCCGCGCCCTGTGCGAAAGACTCGACGCGAACCGCGGGGAACGGATAAGCCGTCCCGATCTGCATCAGACGATGCGACGGCAGGCGGTCCACAGCCGCGCCGGCTTCGTCGGTAAGAAGACCGCGCGCCGCTTCATCGGCGAGAATCGCCAACGCTTCGCGCACGTAGGCGTAGGAAACGCCGCCTGCGACGATGCCGATCCCCGCATCGCGATCCCCGTCGATGGCGTTGAATCGCTCCCACGCCTCTCCCGAGAATTCATCGGCAATGGCAACCAGCCGCTCGTTTATTTCGCCGTGCGCCTCGTAGGATCTCTTCGGGAAGATGACCCACCGCGGATCCTTCTCGAACCCCGCGGCATCACGCGCTTGGGTTTTCTCGGCGATCGTCACGTACGTGCTTGCGTGGCAGATGCGCGTTGTGGGGCGCAGGATGACCGGGGTAGCGTAGCGCTCGGACAACTCGAAGGCGGCCTGCATCATCTCGCAAGCCTGCTCAGGGGATGCCGGATCAAGCACAGGAAGCTTCGCGAAGGAAGCGAAGCGCCTCGTGTCCTGCTCCGTCTGGGACGATATGGGGCCGGGGTCATCGGCAACGTAAAGCACCAACCCGCCGCCAACGCCGACGTAGTTGAGCGACATCAAGGCATCGCTGGCAACATTGAGGCCGACCTGCTTGCAGGTATACAGGCCGCGAGCGCCGGCATACGATGCGCCCGCGAGCAGCTCGAGCGCGGCCTTCTCGTTGGTGGACCACTCAACGTGAACCCCCTCGGCAACACCTGAAGCATGGGCGCGCGCGATCGTTTCGATAACCTCAGAAGAAGGCGTGCCCGGATAGCCGGCGCACACCCGCACGCCGGATTCCAAGGCTGCATGGGCAGCAGCTTCGTTGCCCGTCATCAGTTCCTTAGGCATAGAGCATCTCGGGGGACACTACGCCTGAGCCATGTTGGCTTTGAGCTCGACGATCTTCTCGCGCATCTCATCATCGCCCGTGCCAAGCATCTGGACGGCGAGGATGGCCGCATTCTTCGCGCCGTTGATGGCGACGCAGGCAACGGGGACGCCACTGGGCATCTGAACCATGGAAAGAAGGGAGTCGAGACCACCCAGATCGCTCGTCTTCATGGGGACGGCGATGACCGGCAGCGGGGTGTAGGCAGCGACGACGCCGCCGAGATGGGCAGCCTTTCCGGCCGCGGCGACGATCACGCGGATGCCGCGATCGACGGCCGACGAGGCCCACTCGTGAACCTCAGCGGGCTTGCGATGCGCACTCGCGATCTTGACCTCATAGGGAACACCGAGCTCATCGAGTTGGGCAGTGCAAGCCTCCATGGCGGGCAGATCCGACTTGGAGCCCATGATGATTCCGACGACGGGAGCGGTGCGAGAAGAAGTGCTCATGAATCTTCCTTTGCGACGTACGTATGTAATTTCGCCATTGTATCACCCGCTTCTTTGCCGCACGCGCTGCGATAGCCAGCGGCGCGCACCCGAAGAAGCGCGCACAAGGCACGAGTGCGCGCACGTCCGATGCGTACGCGCACTCCCCGCAGAAACGATGCTCAGGAAAGGCCCCTGATGGCGCCGAAGAGCTCGCCGGGTGAATCGATGAGGTTGGCGGGATGCTCGGCGGCAAGGACGGGGCGAGAGAAGAACTTCCCCCACGTCACACCAATCGACGGGATGCCCGCTGCACGGGCAGCCTGAAGATCGTACGGGCTGTCGCCCACGTACAGGCAACGATCGAGCGAAACGCTCAGGTCCTTCGCGGCTTGGATAAGCGGCTCGGCGTCGGGTTTGTGGGCAACGCTATCCTCCATGCCGTTGACCAGGGCGAGCTGATCGCGCAAGCCGAAGTGAATGAGGCTTTCCTCGGCAAGAGCACGTCGCTTAGACGTAACGATTCCCACCGTGTAGCCGGCGGCGTTGAGGCGGCGGAGCGCATCGTCTATGCCGTCGAAGGGACTGATGGTTTCGTTGAGATTGCTCTCGTTGTGGGTGCGATACGTCACGAGCATCTCAGAAGCCGTATCGGCGTCGGGAGCGAAACAGCGCATCTGCGTCACAAGAGGCTGACCCACCAAGGAAAGCAGCTTCTCGTCGGGGATCTCCACCCCCAACACGGTGCGCGTCGCGTACCGCATGCTCGCAAGGATGGCGTCGTGCGTATCGAGAACGGTACCATCGAGGTCGAACAGAACGATGTCTCTTTTCATGAATGCCTCTCTTCGAAACGAAAAAAGCCGGCACCCGAGGGTGCCGGCCATGACAGGTCGCTCACAGACCCAGCGCCTTCTTCAACGAAGAAACGCGGCGGCGGGAAACGGGGATCTTCTCGTCGACGCCGTCGAGGGTAAGCAGAAGCGTGCCGCCGGACTGGGGCTCGACTTCCTTCACCAGGGCGAGGTTGACGAGGTATCCGCGATGAACGCGGAAGAAGCCGTGTCCATCGAGGGTCTTCTCGAGCTGCGCGAGACTGACCGTCGAGAAGAAGCGGTCGACGCCGGTCTGCAGATAGGCGTAGTCATCACGAGCCATGACGAAACGGATGTCGTCGATGTTGATGAGGATCTTCTTGCCGCCCTTTTCAACCGGGATGCGCTCTGCCTTCTGGGCCTTCGCGTGAAGGACGACGTGCTCGCGAACGCGGGCAAGTGCGTGGGCAAGGCGCTCGACCTCGACGGGCTTGACCAGGTAGTCGATCGCGTTGACCTTGAACGCATCGAGGGCGAATTCGCTGTACGCCGTGACGAAGACGACGGCCGGCGGGTACTTCAGATGCTGCAGCGCCTCAGCCAGCTGGATGCCCGTGGCCTCGGGCATGTTGATGTCGAGAAAGACGACGTCGCAAGGGTATTCTTTGAGCTTCTCGATGGCCTCGCGCACGCTGGCCGCCTCTGCGACGACCTCGGTCTGGTTGAGCTCCCCGAGAAGAAAACGTAGTTCGGAACGGGCCGGTGCTTCGTCGTCGACGATGATTGCCTTCAGCAACGGAACCTCCTCGTTCATAAGAATCAGTAGTGGAATAACATTATAGTTCAGCCTCAATCCAGGAGGCTGAATTAACACTTTATCAAATATACGGCACCCTGTCGCAGGCGCCGCTATTCGTTCGATAATTCTAATCCCGAGCCGCCCCGGCCAAACGAAGAACGACCGACGTTCCCTCGCCGAGCGTGCTGTCGACTTTCATGTAGGCCTCTTCGCCATAGTAGCCGCGCAAACGGTCGTTGATGTTCTTCACCGCGATGCCGAGACCCGTCTCCGAGCGGGGATTCATTATGTTGTCGCGCGATTCTCGGGACATGCCGATTCCGTCGTCGGCGACCGTCAGGTACACATCATCGCCGTCGAGCGACGCGGAAACGGAGATGGTCAGCTTGCCTTCGGCGGGCATCGCATGCTTGACGGCGTTTTCGACGAGGGGCTGAACCATGAAGGCAGGCACCAGCATCGAGAGGGTGTCGTCGTCGACGTCGACGACGATGACGAGACGGTCCTCGCCGAAGCGCGCCTGCTCGAGCTTTATGTAGCGGGCCGTCTGTTCCACTTCGCGGGACAAGGGGATCAGGTCCGAACTGTTCTCGAGCGTCTGCCGGTAGAACACGGCGAATTCGCGCAGCATCACGCGAGCGCGGTCGGGGTCGGTCCTGACGAGAGAAGCCATCGTGTTGATGATGTTGAAAAGGAAGTGGGGATTGATCTGGCTCTGAAGGGCCTTCAGCTCCATGCTGGCCGCGAGCTTCTTCTGCTCCTCCAATTCCATCGCCGCGATCTGCGTCGTGAGCAGCTGCGCGAAGCCCTCGGCGATGGAAATCTGGGTTTCGTTGATGCGGCGCGGCGAAGGATAGTAGAACTTGAGCGTGCCGACGATGGTGCTTCCCATCTTGAGCGGCACGATAATGGCCGCGCGGATATTGCGCACAGGGACAGGGAGGCCCACTTCGGCTTGGGCCTTGAGCACGCGGGTTTTCCCGTCGGCTATGACTCTACGGGTTCCCGCCGTGTGGATAGGGCCGCCCGCTTCGCCGAGCTCCTCGAATCCGGCGCCGTAGTAGCCCATGACCACATCGCGATCGGTGATCGCGACGGCCGATGCCGCAAGCGCAGGGAGCAGGACTTCGCATACCCGCTGGGCGCTTTCCTTGGTGAACCCTCCCTGCATCGCCGAGAGCGTATCGCTTGCCAGATCGAGAACGGAGATCGACTGGCTCGCACGGATGCGGTCGGGATCGAGCATGAGCGCGATCGTGCAGAGGAGGAACAGGGTGAACAACGCGCCCGAGACGACGAGCACGAAGTAGTTGCGGTCAGGACCGAACATCGCCCATCCAAGGACACAACCGCTGAGCAACGCAAGGCACAAGCAGATGATTTCCAGGACGAGCGTGAGGTTATGGCGTTCGAGGGTCATGGGGCATCTCTCCTGAGGGACGTTACATGAGGCCGAGCGCGACGGCGATCTCGTTGCCGAACAGCGCGACGGCCGAAACAAGAAGGAAGGTACCGAAAGCGAACCTCAGCTGGCGTTCGGGGACGATCCTCGTCAAGTTCGCCCCTAGGATAGCACCAGGAATGCTACCTGCAGCCATCGCGATGCCGGCGATGAACTCGACGTTGCCGAGCATCACCTGGGTGATGACGCCGGGAACGGCGAGGATCGTGACGGCGACAAGGGACGTACCCGAGGCTTGGCGCATCATGATGCCCAGAACCGAAAGGAAGAGCGGAACCATGATGAAACCGCCGCCGACGCCGACGTAGCCCGACGCCAGTCCCGCGCCGAGACCAATGGCGATCGCCTGGGCGACGCGTTTCTTGGTGAAGGCGAATTCGGGAAGCTTCTCCTCGATTTCCTTGGCCGCCTCTTCCGCGCCTTCTTCAAGCGGCGTTCCCGCCGTCGCGGCGACCTTCGGCATGCGGATGGCCTTGCGGAACATCGAGACGGAGGAATAGGCGACGATGAGAGCCGCGGCGAGCATGACGAGCCACGCAGGGGAGAGGCTCGCCAAGATGACGCCCACCGGCGAGGTGAGCGCACCGGCCAGACCGCACACCACGCCAACGCGCGGGATGCAGGTCTTGTTCTTGATGTGGGTCGCGAACCCCACCAATGACGTGGGGACGATGGTGAACAGGGAAGTAGCCGTTGATTCAAGGGCGGTCATGCCGAAGCCCAGGCGGAAGATCGGGACCATAAGGGTGCCGCCACCGATGCCGAGCAAGCCCGACAGGGCGCCAACGACGACGCCGACAAGGGCTGAAGCGACGAAGACTTCCATGCTCTTAGTCTACCCCTATTCGTCATCAGCGAGATCGAGGCGGATCTCGCTGGTCATGCCGGGATCGATGTTCACGCCGAGGCTTTCCTTGGAGGCGGAAACAGCTGCCTGCTCTATGGCGACGGCGTCCTCGACGACGATTTCCTCGCCCGCCTGACGCGCGATGGCCGCCTGAACGAGCGCTTGGCGCAAGCCGGCGTCGCTCGCCATGCGCGCCATGATATCGCCCCAGGTGTACTGGAACTCGAAGTACTTCATGCAGTTCGCCTGCGCGTAGTCGATGGCCTGGCCCGTTGCGACCTTGGCGCCTTCGCGGTACTTCTTCTTGTCGGGTCTGGCGAAAGAACGCAAAAAAGCGGTGCGCTTGATGCGCTTCTCGATACCCGGCTCGAGGAAGGGGCCGGGATAGGGCATCAGAGAAGAGGGCTTGATCTGCAGTAGATCGATCTGGGCGCGCGAGAACTCGATCTTGTGGCATTCGTAGATCCAGCGGAAGATGTCGCGGTAAAATCGATGGCCCTCATGGCGATCGCGCGGGGGCAAATGGGTCAAGGACCACTGGTTGTCGAACCAGATATCAGAACCGTACATGCGCAGGCTCAGCAGATAATCCATGTCCTCACCGCGCAGGATCCACGGGTCGAAGCTCAAGCGACGATACGTTTCGCGATGAAGGGCGAGGCAACCGCCGCAAACGTGGTTCGAGCGGGACAGGCGCGGGCCGGCCATGGCCTTGGTGATCCAGTTGTTGAAGGCGCGCCCCTGCTGCCACCAATGGTTGTACCATCGGTTCTGGCTCTGGGAATAGTACGTGCCCTCGCTATTGAAGTAGAAGCCCGACTTCGCCAAGATGGGAATGCCCTTCTTGGTGAGCTTGCCAAGACCGTACATCGCCTTCTCGAGGAACGCCTCGTCCTCGACCACCTCATCGTCGTCGATGAACACGACGGCGTCGAAGCCGAGGACCTCCGCAACCACCAATCCGAGATTGCGCACGGCGGAAACGCTTCCCAGCCCGATCGAGCACGACTGATCCCCGAAGCCGAGCTGCTCGAGACGATGCTGGACGACTTGCGCCTCCTCCTCGGCGATGACGAGCGTATGGAGGCCAGGGTGAGCCGCGACGATATCCTGGACCTTGCGAGCGGCTTCCTTCTCGACGCCCCCCTCGCATGCGACCATGACGATGATCTGACCGATTCCCTTGACCCGCTCGAGCGAATCGAGGCAGCGCGCAAGGTCGCTCGGCATGTCGATGGGCGTGGGATGATCAAACAGATCCGACGCAACCCGACGCTTCTCGGCGGCGAGCGTGTGGAACGTTGGGATGATGATGGCAGGATTCATGATTGCCCCTCGTCAATACGTGATGATGAAGCCCGTTCGGGAAGCTATACCCAGACAGGCGCTATCCGTCATTGTACCCTACCGTATCGAGGGGTCCCATCTCTCCACAGCTCTCCACAAGGAGGAGGTTACCCCCTGCGGCGAGGATGCCCTCTCCGGGAGCGAATGCGGGCAGCCTCGACGCGGCGCGTCTTCACCTGGCGGCTCTCGTCGCGCAAACGCCGATACGATTCGAAGCGCTCGGGCGAAAGATCGCCCGCCTCGAGCGCGGCGCGGACCGCACAGCCCGGCTCGTTTTCGTGCGTACAATCCCTGAAGCGGCAATTGCCCGCCCATTTCTCCACATCGGCGAACGCAGCCTCGATGCCCTCTTCGGCATCCCACAGCCCCAAGCCGCGAACGCCGGGCATGTCGATGATCCGCCCACCGTGCGGAAGCTCGACGATTTCACGTGAAACAGTCGTGTGGCGGCCCTTTCCGTCGCCGCGCACCGGCGTCGTCGCCTGAAGGTCGTACCCGAGGAGCATATTCACCAGGCTCGACTTCCCCACGCCTGAGCGACCGATGAGAACCGCCGTGCGGTCGTCGTGCGCGATCTTACGCGCCAGCGACTCGACCGATGCGGGGTCCTTGTCCGACACGACGAGAAGCTCGTCGTCGCCGATGAAGCCATCTATGCGCTGACGGACCCGCTCGACTTCTTCGGGGGAGGCCATCAGATCGGCTTTGGTGAGGACGACGACGACCTCGACGCCCGTCTCGTGGGCCAGGACGAGCTCGCGCTCGAGACGCCGAACGTTCACCTCCTCGATGGGCTGGGCGACCAAGACGATGTCGAAATTGGCCGCAAGCGTCTGGGGGAGCGCGCGCTCGGTGGGGTCCTTCCTCACGAACGAAGTGCGGCGCGGCAGGGTCTCCATGATGATCCCCTTGTCGTGGGAATCGGGCAGCTCGACCACGACGCGGTCGCCCACCACGGCGCGAAACTTGCTCTCCTTCACCAGCGATGTGGCATGCTCGCAGCGAACGTCTTCGCCGATCCCGTCGATGCGCACCAGGGGATACCCTCGATCGAGCTTGACGACCGTCCCTTCGTATACGCTTTCCTCGCCCATGATCACAGCATCTTCTCTCTTCGAATCTGATATACCGCAAGCAACACCAAGCCGATGATCAAGGTGATCACGCCGAAGCCCACGACGCGCGAATCAACCGATTTGGGATTGTCGTAGCCAGCGGAAATGGCTGACAGCTCTTCGACGTGGATGTCGGACATCCCTTGGTGCTCGCTGCATTCGAGATGGAACGTTCCCCGCACCTGCAACGTCGTGCCACGCTTGCCGTAGCCGCCGTAGGTGTCGATCGCCTGCGTCTGCTCCTTGTCCATGACGACCGCCACGATGCTCGGCGTCGGTTCGTCGTCCTGAAGCGTCACCCAACAGCGATCGGACGAAAGCTCGTCGTTGACCCGCTCGCCGACGACTTCGCCTTTCACCATGACCGTCTGGCCCTCGTAATACGAGTCGGCTTGCGCCAGATCGGCAATCGACGTCTCGTAGAGAAACGAGCTGTCTGAAAGCTGGTTGACGTACACCTGGTTCTTCGCCTTCTCGTCGTCGGCAAAGCCCTGGCGGCAGAAGAAAAGCGCCGAAGCGACCACGACGAGGGTCAAGACCGCGAACATGATCGAGCGCACCGCGCGCAGAGTCTTCATCGGCCCACCGCCCTTACCGGCTTGAGGGAGGTAACGAGCTTCACGATGAGCGCGATCAGGGTCACGAACTCGAGACGACCCGCCCACATCTCGACGATGTAGACGACCTCGAGGGATGCGGGCATGCCGTGGGTGACGATCCCTGAGCTCAACCCGCCGTTCGAAGCCATCGCCACCGATTCGAAGATCGCCGACACCGCATCGTAGCCGTGGGCGATGCCCACAAGCGAGCCGAGCACGAAGGCGATGACGTAGAGCGCGGTGACCGTCATAGCGGCCTTGGCCTCATCGGTCGTGAGGACCTTGCGGCCAAGATGGTAGTACGTGACCGAAACGCGGG
Organism: uncultured Eggerthella sp.; assembly: GCA_959607715.1. Lineage (GTDB taxonomy): Bacteria > Actinomycetota > Coriobacteriia > Coriobacteriales > Eggerthellaceae > Anaerotardibacter. The sequence goes on from CAUHNN010000001.1 coordinate 133,885, forward strand.
CCGACTTCGGGGCGAGCGTCTCCCTGACCGTGGCGACGATGGATTTCGCGATGAGGCCCAGACGCGCGAACTTGATGCCGCCCGCCGTGCTTCCGCTCGAACCGCCGACCGCCATCACCATAGCCAGGACAAGAAGCGCGCCCGATGAGAAGACCGTTGTGAGTTGGTTGTTCGTCACGTTCTGGAAGCCCGTCGTGGTGGACGCGGAGACGACCATGAACACACCGCGGCGCAAAAGGGAAAGCAAATCCGAGAAGCCCCCCGAAACGCACAGGGAGCACATCAGCGCGATGGTCGCGATGATGAGCCAGAAGAAGCCGGCCCTGATCTCGAAATCGCGAAAGAAGCTCTCGGTCTCGCCCTTGCTCGCCTTGATGAACAGAGCGAAGCTCACCGCACCGGTGAGCATGAGGACCATGCAAACGACTTCCAGCGCATAGGAATGGTAGTAGCCAAGCGACTGACTCGTCGGCGCGAAGCCGCCCGTCATGAACGCCGAGATGGATACCCATAAGGAGTTGAAGAACGCCGAGAGAGGGGTGAAGCCGGCGATGAGGCAGAAAACGAGCAGGATCACGGTCGCGCCGCCGACGACGACAAGCGAGATGCCCATGATCAAGCGCACGGTGTTGACGATGTTGGGCAGCACATGCTCACTGCGCCCCTCCGACGAATAAAGTCCCGACGTGGCCTTGCCGAACAGGCCGAGGGAAAGGGCGACGACGATCAGGCCCAAACCGCCGATGAAATGCATGACGAAACGCCACATGTTGTCGGCATACGACATGTGCTCGATATCGATGACGATGGAGACTCCCGTCGTCGTCAAGCCGCTCGTCGCCTCGAGAAGCGCATCGAGATACGAACCGTAGTGGCCCGACATGGCAAGCGGAATGGCGGCGACGAACGCCAGGACGATCCACGACAACCCCGTGACCGCAAGGGCCTGCTGGTGATCGAGGCGGCCCGGCTGCACGCGAAGCAAACGCAGCGCAGACCCGATGATGAGGGAAATGCCGGCGGCGAGCAGATAGCGGCTCGCCGGCTCCCATTCGCCGAGGAGGGCGCCGACCAAAAAGGGAATGGCCATGGTCAACGAGAAGACCGATATCAATACGCCGAGGTAATGGCCGATGACGCGCACGTCGTACACGCTGAACCGCTGCCACATCAGGCATCCACCCGACCCGAAGCCGTCTTCAACCAACGCATGCTACTCGCCCATGAACAGCAGTCGAACGATTATGGTGATGAAATAGAGCAGCAGAATGAAAGCCCCTATGCTCATGAGGACAGCGGCGAAGCCCCAAAAGGGGGTTCGCAGGTTTTCTTTCCACTCCTTATTCATGCGACACATTCTAATACAACCGCATAATGAGTCGAAAGCCGCCGGGGCGGCGGTGGGGCGGAAGCGAAGCCGGGAGCCGCCGCGCAAAAAAGCCCTCCCCCGAGCGGAAAGCTCGAAGGAGGGCGTAGGGTGGCGATACTCCGCCAGAAGAGCTCGGCTGCTATTCAGCAGAAGCGAGCTTCCCTGCTTCCTCGATGGAAACGGCGTATTCCCCTTCGGGGTCGAGGTCGACCGTCACCTTGGCGCCGTCGCCGATGCGTCCCTCGATGATCTCCATCGCGACGCGATCGGTGACCTGACGCTGAATCAAGCGCTTAAGAGGACGGGCGCCGTACACCGGGTCGTACCCATCGATCGCCAAACGCTCCAAAGCGGCAGGCGTCACCTCAAGAGAGATGCGGCGATCGGCAAGGCGCTTGCGGACGGCGTCGAGCTGCAACCCGACGATAGGCTCCATGGCCGCGATCGACAGCGGATTGAAGGTGATCACGTCGTCGATACGGTTGAGGAACTCCGGACGGAACGTCGTCGAAAGAGCCTCGTTGATATGTTGCGAAAGCTCCGCCATGCGCTTCGCCGCCGTCTTCACGTCGGCGGTCATCATGTCCTCCATGACCTTGCCCATGGATTCGCCGCTCTGGGCTTCCTCGCTCGCGAATTCCCTGATGGACTGGGATCCGACGTTCGAAGTCATGATGATGATCGCGTTCTTGAAGCTCACCACGCGTCCCTGACCGTCGGTCAGGCGCCCGTCGTCGAGCACCTGCAGAAGGATATTGAAGACATCCTGGTGGGCCTTCTCGATCTCATCGAGGAGAACGACGCTGTAGGGCTTGCGGCGAACGGCTTCGGTCAGCTGGCCGCCCTCGTCGTAGCCGACGTATCCCGGAGGGGCACCGACCAGGCGCGCGACGGAATGCTTCTCCATGTACTCGGACATATCGATGCGGACCATGGCCTTTTCGCTGTCGAAAAGATATTCAGCAAGCGCCTTGGCCAACTCGGTCTTGCCGACGCCGGTCGGGCCGAGGAACAAGAAGCTGCCAATGGGGCGATTCGGATCCGACAAGCCGGCGCGGCTGCGGCGAATAGCCCCCGCCACGGCAGCGACCGCCTGGTCCTGACCGATCACGCGCTCATGGAGCTTCGACTCCAGATCGACGAGCTTGGCCATCTCGCCCTGCATCATCTTCGTGACGGGGATGCCGGTCCAAGCCGACACGACCTCCGCGATCTCCTCTTCGCCGACCTCTTCCTTGAGGATGGCTCCGTCGCCGTCCTGCTGACGGCGCTCGAGGGACTCCTCGGCTTCCTTAAGTTGCTGCTGGAGGGCAGGGATGGTGCCATAGCGCAGCTCGGAAGCGCGGGTAAGGTCGCCCTCGCGCGTCGCGCGCTCCTCCTCGAGTTGAGCGGCTTCGATGTCGGCCTTCAACGATTGGACGCTGACGATGGCGTCTTTCTCGTTTTTCCACAGCGCCTTCTGGGAATCGAGGGCGGCACGTGCGTTCGAGATCTCCTTGCGCAACGCCTCGAGGCGGGCGGCGCTCGCCTCGTCGGTTTCCTTCATGAGCGCCTGCTCTTCGATCTGCATCTGGGTCAGCTTACGCTCGGCGAGGTCGACTTCCTCGGGCATGCTGTCGATCTCGATGCGCAGGCGGCTTGCCGCCTCGTCCATCAAGTCGATCGCCTTGTCGGGGAGGAAACGATCGGAGATGTAGCGGTTGGAAAGCTCAGCCGCGGCGACGAGCGCGGAATCCTTGATGCGCACGCCGTGGTGGATCTCGTACTTCTCCTTCAGGCCACGCAAGATGGCGATGGTGTCCTCAACGGTCGGCTCGCCGACGAGCACGGGCTGGAAGCGGCGCTCGAGGGCTGCATCCTTCTCGATGTACTTACGGTACTCATCGAGCGTGGTTGCGCCGATGGCATGAAGCTCCCCGCGGGCAAGCGCAGGCTTGAGCATATTGCCGGCGTCCATCGAGCTATCGCCGGTCGAACCGGCGCCGACGATGGTGTGGAGCTCATCGATGAAGAGGATGATCTGACCGTTCGACTCCTTCACCTCGCGCAAGACGGCCTTCAGGCGATCCTCGAATTCACCGCGGTACTTGGCTCCCGCAAGCATAGAGGGCAGATCGAGGGCGATAAGCTCACGATCGCGCAGGCTCGAGGGAACGTCGCCAGCGACGATGCGCTGGGCAAGGCCCTCGACGATGGCGGTTTTGCCGGTGCCCGGCTCACCGATCAGGACGGGGTTGTTCTTCGTGCGACGCGAGAGCACCTGAACGGTGCGGCGGATCTCCTCGGAACGGCCGATGACGGGGTCGAGCTTGCCTTCGCGGGCAGCCTGGGTCAGGTTGTTGCCGTACTGCTCGAGCACCTCGAATTCCGTCTTCGCGTTCATGTCGGTCACGCGCGTGTCCCCGCGAAGCTCCTCGTAGGCTTCCTCTATGTTCTTGCGCGTTATGCCGGCATCGGTGAGGATCTTGCCTGCCGTGCCCTTGTCTTCCGACAAGACGATGAGCATGTGTTCGCTGGTGGCATACGAATCGCCGAGCTTCTCGGCGACTTTGACCGACGCGTCGATAAGCGAGATGAAGGCAGGGGAGGGAGCCGTCAGCCCCGTTCCCATGAATCCACCGCCGCCGCTCACCTTCGGCAAACGCGCCTCTTCTTCTTCAACGCGCGTGCGTAGGACGACAGGGTCGGCCCCGATGCGCGTGATGATGGCCTTCATGTTGTTCTCTCCCGCGGAGAGAAGAGCGTCGAGAAGATGGAGCGGCTCGACCGAGCCTGCCCCGCGTTCCGACGCGATGCTCATGGCTGATTGCAGCGCCTCCTGGGCGGTGATCGCCAATTTATCAAGTCTCATAACTACCTCCTTGCACTGAACTCGGATCGTCGCGCACCTCCTTTCGGTGCGCGTACATTCCCTTCGATCGGGTGTGTCTACGTCAAGCGCCTGAGCACGATGGCGTTCTGCTCGGCGACGAGGGAGTTGACGCTTGCGCGCGTCTCTAGCTCGTGGACGCGATCGGCCAAACGGCGAACGCGCTGATGAAGCCCATCAATCTCCTCGTCGCGCTCGTCAAGGCGCCCCTTGAGATCGAGGATCCTGATGACGCCGGCGAGATTGATTCCCTCGTCAGTCAATTCGTTTATCAGCTGGAGCCTCTCGATATCCGCCTCGGAGTACATACGCGTGTTGCCGCGCGTGCGCTGAGGCGAAACCAGGCCCTTCTGCTCGTAGATGCGCAGGGTCTGAGGATGAACCCCCGCCAATTCAGCGGCGACGCTGATCATGTACAGCGGTCGATCCTTGTCGTTCATCACCATGTCCTCACCTCTTCGCTCGATGCTGCCCGAAACGCCTCGAGGGCTCGCTTCTGCTCGTCGTTGATCGCGGTCGGGATCTTCACGGTGACCTTCACCTTCATATCTCCCGAACCGCTTGCCCCCTTGCCAAGACGCGGAGCGCCTTTGCCCCTAAGCGTCAGGACGGTTCCTTCCTGACATCCTGCCGGGACCGCGAGACGCACCTTGGTCCCATCGGGGGTCGGGACGACGATCGACGACCCGAGAACCGCCTCGTCGAAAGTGACCGGCAGATCCATCAGGACGTCGGCGCCGTCGCGGCGATACAGGGGATGCTCGGCGATGTGCACCTTGACGAGCAGATCGCCTGTAGGCCCCCCGTTGATGCCCGGGGCGCCTTTGCCCTTCAGGCGGACGCGGCCGCCCTCCATAGCGCCGGCGGGAATCTTAAGCGAAAGCGTTTCCTTTTCGGAAGAGCCTCCACGTCCCACGCGCACGCGCTTCTCGCAACCGGAGAACGCCTCCTCGAAGGTGACCTGCATGGTCACCTCCTTGTCGGCACCCTTCTGGGGCCGCGGCTGACCGCCGAAGTTCCATTCGGTTCCGAAAGCCCCTTCGCCGTTGCGAAGGCTCTCGAGAATGTCCTCCCAGGCGAACCCGGCGCCGCCGAAGGGGTTTCCCGCCGTGTTCCACCCATGGGGAATCTGGTTCTCGTTTGCCGTTCCGTACTGATCGTAGAGCTTGCGCTTCTTTTCGTCCGAAAGGACCTCGTACGCCTCGTTGATCTCCTTGAACTTCGCCTCGTCACCGCCGGCATCGGGGTGATGGGTGCGAGCAAGTTTGCGGAAGGCCTTCTTGATGGCCTCGGGGGTCGCGTCGCGTGGAACGCCTAGCGTTTTGTAGTAATCGGGGGCCTGAGCCATTCGTCCCACCTCGTTTCATCATTCATGGCGATATGCATCGCCTCCTACAGCAAGGGCGGACCTTGATTCCGCCCGCCCTTGCACTTCATTGCTTCAGTTGTCTTCGCATTCCGTTCGACCAGAGGAGCCGAATCGCGATGCCTAGGCCTCGCTGGGCTCTTCCTCCGAAACGACTTCGCGCTTAGGGCCACCGACCGTTACGGTAACCATCGCCGGTCGAAGAACCTTGATGCCCATGCGGTAACCCTTCTGGTACACCTCCGTTACCGTTTCATCGGGAACGGTTTCATCGGGGACCGTGGCGACCGCCTGCGCCTCGAGCGCATCGAACGGCTCTCCCTTCGGATCGATGATGTCCACGCCGCCTTTCGTCAGAACGTCGTTGAGCTTGCTGTGAACGGCCTGAACGCCGCCGAGCAATCCGCTCTCACCGTTCTTTTCCGCGTAATCGATCGTGCGGTCGAAGTCGTCAAGCACCGGGATAAGGCTCTCAACGAGTTTCTCGGTTGCGCGAAGCTTCTCTTCTTCGCGCTGCTCGGTCATGCGCCTGCGGTACGTGTCCCACTCGGCGTGAAGACGCAGGTACTTGTCCTTCCATTCGGCGGCTTCGGCCTGAGCCTTGGCCGCCTCGTCGGAAGCCTCGGCATCCTGCGCCTCGGCTTCGTCCTCGACAACCTGAACTTCAACCTCTTCCACGGAATCGACGGGGTTTTCCGTGATCTCCTCGTCTTTCTCGGGGGCAGCCATGATTACTTGTCCTTCTTCTCGTCGTCGACGACCTCGAAGTCAGCCTCGATGGTGCCGTCGTCTGCGGGCTGCTGGGCCTGAGCGCCCTGTGCGCCGGGCTGTCCTGCTGCCGCGTTGTTGCTGTAGACGATCTCCGCCAGCTTGTAGCCAGCCTGCTGGAGCTGCTCGGTCGCGGACTTGATGGACTCGATGTCGGAACCCTCGAGTGCGCTCTTCGCGTTCGCGATAGCATCCTCAGCCTGCTTCTTGACCTCGTCGCTGGCCTGGTCTCCGACCTCGGAAAGCGTGCCTTCCGTGGCGTTGATCAGGGAGTCGCAGTTGTTGCGGATCTCAACCTCTTCCTTGCGGACCTTGTCCTCCTCGGCATGAGCCTCGGCGTCCTTGACCATACGATCGACTTCGTCGTCGGTCAGGGCGGTGGAACCGGAGATGGTGATCTGCTGCTGCTTGCCGGTGCCGAGATCCTTAGCGGAGACGTTCACGATGCCGTTGGCGTCGATATCGAACGTGACCTCGATCTGGGGCACGCCGCGACGAGCCGCCGGGATGCCGGAGAGCTGGAACTTGCCGAGGGTCTTGTTTCCTGCGGCCATTTCTCGCTCGCCCTGGAGGACGTGGATCTCAACGGAGGTCTGGTTGTCAGCCGCCGTGGAGTAGATCTCGGTCTTGCGGGTCGGGATCGTGGTGTTGCGCTCGATCATCTTGGTCATGACGCCGCCCATGGTCTCAACGCCAAGGGACAGCGGGGTGACGTCGAGAAGGAGAATGCCTTCAACGTCGCCGGCCAGAACGCCGCCCTGAACGGCTGCGCCCATCGCAACGACCTCGTCGGGGTTAACCGACATGTTGGGCTGCTTGCCGGTCATGTTCTTCACGAGTTCCTGAACGGCAGGCATGCGAGTGGAGCCGCCGACGAGGATGACCTCGTTCACATCGCCGGTCTGGAGGCCGGCGTCGCGCAGAGCCTGCTCGACGGGAGCCTTGCAACGATCGAGAAGGTCCTTGGTGATGCGCTCGAACTCAGCGCGGGTCAGCGTGTAGTCGAGGTGGAGCGGACCAGCGGCACCTGCAGAAATGAAGGGCAGGTTGATATTGGTCTGGGTGGTGGAGGAAAGCTCCATCTTAGCCTTCTCGGCTGCTTCCTTCAGGCGCTGAAGGGCCATCTTGTCGGCGCGGAGGTTAACGCCGTTGTCGGCTTGGAACTTGTCGGCCAGCCAATCGATGACGCGCTGATCCCAGTCGTCGCCGCCGAGATGGTTGTCGCCCGCAGTGGAGCAAACCTCGAAAACGCCGTCGCCGAGCTCAAGGACGGAAACGTCGAACGTGCCGCCGCCGAGGTCGAAGACGAGAACCTTCTCGTCTTTGTTAGTCTTGTCGAGGCCGTAGGCGAGGGCAGCGGCCGTAGGCTCGTTGATGATGCGCATGACCTCGAGGCCAGCGATCTTGCCGGCATCCTTGGTTGCCTGGCGCTGCGCGTCGTTGAAGTATGCGGGAACCGTGATAACGGCCTGGTTGATGGGCTCGCCGATGCGCTTTTCCGCGTCCGCCTTGATCTTCTGGAGGACCATAGCGGAAACTTCCTCGGGCATATAGTCCTTGCCATCGATGTCGACGACGGCACGGCCGCCATTGCCGCTCTTCACGTTGTAGGCGACGGTCTTCTGCTCTTCGCCGGTTTCGGCGAAGGAGCGGCCGATGAAGCGCTTAACGGAAGCGATGGTGTTCTCGGGGTTGGTGACGGCCTTGTTCTTCGCGGCCTTGCCGACCGTGCGCTCACCGTCCTTGCCGAAGCCGACGACCGACGGGGTGGTGCGGTCGCCCTCGGCGTTGACGAGGATCTCGGGCTCGGAGCCTTCCATCACTGCCATTGCCGAATTGGTGGTCCCCAAGTCGATGCCAATGATCTTTGCCATAGTGACTATCCTTTCAGTTGCGGCCGCCTGCCGAGTTCAATCAGGCGAACCCCCTGCCTTTACCTTTATCAACGGCCATCGCTCTTTCGCAATGCCGGATACCAACAAGGCCCGCTTCCACGGACCTCATCGACAGTTAGAATAATAAAATCTAAGTGCATCATTGTCAAGTTTTGTAACCTTCTCGTTGAAGATTATCTTATATTGTTCTATTTTCCCAGGTCAGATAAGGTATACCATTCCTTCATATAGCTTCTGAGCATCGCTCAAGATCTAACAACGGAGGACTCAACTCTCCCAGATCGAAAAAAAGCCCGCTCATGCAATCCATGAGCGGGCTTTCACGCGAGCAGTGAGAGCTGCTATTTCTTGGCGACTCCGCCGATGAGGGACATCTTGGTGCCGCAGTCGGGGCAGGTGCCCTTCGTGATGACGCGACCGTTCTTGGTGACGCCTTCCTGGGGGTCGACCATTTCCTTCTTAGCCTTGCACTTAACGCAATATGCAACAACTGCCATTGTATCCTCTTTCCTGCTAGGTACATGCACGGTAGCTTCAGAAGCCCCGATAGCAGGCCTTATTGTAAAGGGATAATCTGCATTTAGCCAGATGAAATGCAAATTATCCGCAGGAGGATCCTTCGGGAGCCGAGACGATGCGAGTCGATTAGTCCTCGGAAATCTCGGTGATCGCGCCCATGGGGCACTCTTCGACGCAGTCGCCGCATGCGATGCATGCCTCTTCGTTAACGACTTCGAGAACGCCGTCGACGACTTCGATGGCTCCTTGAGGGCACGCGTCAACGCAAATGCCGCAACCAATGCACTCGTCGGTATCAATAACGGGATGGGCCATGATCAACCTCTCTGTCTCTGATTCAAGATGTGGATAGCAGGCGATGCCTTCTCTCAGCAATCCCCTGACGGGAAAATACCATACAGGTAGCGATATGCAAGGACGAGCGGCTGTTTTTCTGAGAACGGCATGCACCTATTCGACGCATACGCTCCGCGCCCCCGCTCGCCGCCCATATGAAACGCTTTCATCCAGCGATTAGCAGATGCGGGGGAGCTGCTCTCCGACCAGCATATCCATGATGCGCAGTGCACCGAAGCCCGTGCGCAGCGATACGCGAGGAGCTCGATCTTCCGGCTTCTCCACAACTTCGCCGATGATCGCGGCATCGGCGCCGTATGGAGAGCGCTTCATGGCCTCAAGGGCCGCTTGAGCCTGGTCGGCGGCCACCACGCAAACCATCTTCCCCTCGTTTGCCACTTGATAGACGTCGTAGCCGAGCATCTCGCAGGCACCGCGCACGGCATCCTTCACGGGGATAGCGTCTTCTTCCACGACGAAATCGACGTTCGACTGAGACGCGAGTTCATTGAGCGTCGAGGCAAGGCCGCCGCGCGTAGGATCGCGGAAGCAGCGGGTGTCGGGAGCGCTGTCCAGGACATCGGCTATGAGGTGGTTCAAGGGAGCCGCATCGGTTTTCACATCCGCGTTGAACGAAAGCTCCTCGCGACACGCCATGATCGTGATCCCGTGATCGCCGAGCGTGCCGGTGACGAGAATCTTGTCCCCCGGACGACACAGCGTTCCGGATAGCTCGACCCCTTCGGGGATGAAGCCTATTCCGCTCGTGTTGATGAACACACCGTCACCGTGCCCTCGGTTGACCACCTTGGTGTCGCCCGTCACGATGCGAACGCCCGCTTCGCGCGCCATCTCCGCCATGCTCGAGCAGATCTTCTTCAAGTCGGCAACGGGAAAGCCTTCCTCGAGGATGAATCCGCAGCTCAAGTAACGGGGACGCGCGCCGCTCGTCGCGACGTCGTTGACGGTCCCGCACACCGCGAGCTTACCGATATCGCCGCCAGGGAAGAAGTGAGGGGTAACGACGAAGCTGTCGGTCGAGTAGGCGATCCGCTCTCCCGGCGCAGGCGAGGGCAGAGAAGCCGCGTCGTCGCCCTTCAGCAGCTCATCACCCGCATATGCCTCGAAGAACACTTCATCGATGATGCGCTTCATCATCGTTCCGCCACTTCCGTGGCCTAGCAATACCGTTTCATCCATGCTTTTTCTCCTGATGGTTGTACGTGGGGAAGAGGGAGGGCGGCGAGCTTAGATGAAGGCGCCCGTCGTGGTCATGTTCAGGCGCCCCGTTTTGACGCCCTTGGTGCCGATGATCAAGTTGGCGATATCTTGGACCAGACCCGTCTCCCCTTTGAGGATGATCACTTCGAGGCAGTTGTCTTCATCGACGTGAACATGCATCGAGGAAACAATGGTCTCGAGATACATATGCTGAATGTAGTGAAGCTTTTCCTGAAGATCGCCCGCGTGATGGTCGTAAACGATGGTCAGCGTGCCCATCACGATACGACCTGGCATGGAGCACTCATCCTCGACGAGCGCGTCGCGCACGAGGTCTCGAACCACTTCGCTGCGGTTCTTGGCGAGCCCTCGACGAGCGACGAGCTGATCGAACTTGATCAGCAGGTCCTCGGGCATCGCCACGGAAAATCTCATCAAATCATTGCCCATGGGGTTCTCTCCGTCGTTCCCTCTACACGAGGTTAACCGTCACGCCGCTGGCGCTCTGAGCATCTTCGTCAAGGGCATCCTTGGCTTCATCGAGCGTTGCGCGCACCTCGTCGAGAAGTGCCATGGCCGCATGAAGCTTTTCCCCTACCGTTTCGAAGCCGGCATCGGCGGCTTGATGCCCAAGGTTGTGGACCCAGCGGCGCTCGAGCTTCACATGGTCGTCGATCTGATCGACCATCTGCTCGAACTGGCCGGTATTGATTCCGTTAGTGCACATGGTTCCTCCTTCTGCTGATGCAGCTGGTTTGCTTTCCGCCCATTATCCCCCTTGGCGCGACAATAAAGCGCAGATCTTGCTTTGCGGTGTGATTTTTTCCACAATTAATAGCATCGTTCCATTCACCCTCGAAAGGACGCCAATGATCGAGCCGGGAACCATCCTCTATGAACGCATCCGCCTTTCGCACCTTTCCGCATTCGCGGGCACCATCAACGGATCTTCCGATGCGATCTCGTGCGTAGTCAGTTCCACGAAGCTCGACGACGGCGCGCTGACGGCGCTGAGCGCAGGCCTCGAAGCGCGGGGGTATCCGAAAACGCAAATGACCCTCATCGAGCGCGACGAAGCGCAACCGGAATCCCTTGCCGATGCCGTCGAGGCGCTCGATCCGCTCGTCGTCGTCATAACCGACCGCGCAAGCGTTGAGGCCGCATCTCGTGCCTATAACGTCGCACTTGCCCTGGAATCCGAAGAGCTGCTCCTCGGACGCCCCTGCCGCTGCTTCGAGGATTTCCCTGCGCTCCTCGCCACCGAGGAAGGGAAGCGTCGAGCATGGGGCGTCCTTTCCTCGCTGCCTCATCGACGGTGACCGCTTCCTCCTTCGATGCATATTTCTTGTGCGAAAGGGCAGGCGAGCGCGGGGGTGCTATCCTTTTCTCGTTCAGTCAACGATCGAGCGGATCAGCTCTATCCTGAAAGGTGCTTCCATGCCTAACAAAACGCTCTCTTGCCCCCATGAGGACCAAACCATTCTCGTTGCTGGTGGAGCTGGCTTCATCGGAAGCCACACCTGCGTCGAGCTTCTCGAGCAGAACTACCGCGTCGTCATCTTCGACGACCTGTCCAACTCGAGCGAAGTCGCCGTCGAACGCATTCGCGAGCTAACGGGAGCGAACGATGAGAGCCTTGCATTCATCAAGGCATCCATCCTCGATAGGGCTGCGCTCGAAGAAGTGTTCTCCCGTTACGACATCAATGCGATCATCCACTTCGCTGGCTTCAAAGCCGTCGGGGAAAGCACGGAAAAGCCGCTCGAATACTATTGGAACAACGTAGCTGGCTCCCTCGTCCTTTTCGACGTCGCGCGCAACCACGGCGTCAAGAACATCATCTTCTCTTCGTCGGCAACGGTCTATGGCGAACCCGACTCCATTCCCATCACCGAAGCGTGCCCCCTTCATCCCTCCACCAACCCCTACGGAGAGACGAAGGTCATGCTCGAGCGCATCCTTACTGACCTCTACCGCGCAGACGATGAATGGAACATCGTGCTCCTCCGCTACTTCAACCCCATCGGCGCTCACGAAAGCGGCCGAATCGGAGAGGATCCGAAGGACATCCCGAACAACCTCCTTCCTTACGTTTCTCAGGTCGCGATCGGCAAGCTCGATTACATTCGCGTCTTCGGCAACGACTATCCCACCCCTGACGGCACGGGCGTGCGCGACTACATCCACGTCGTTGACCTTGCCCGAGGGCATGTGAAGGCCCTCGATTTCATGGGCGGCAAGGTGGGTACAGGCCGCGCGATCGGATTGGGTAGCCTCGAGGGCAAGGCTTGCGAAGACGGGACTCGCACGGGCGTCGCCATCTTCAACCTCGGCACCGGAACCGGATCCAGCGTTCTCGACGTCATCCATGCCTTTGAGGAAGCATGCGGCAAGGAGCTTCCCTACAAGATCTGCCCGCGTCGCGCAGGCGATATCGCCACCAACTACGCAGCCTGCGACAAGGCCCGCGAGGAACTCGAATGGGTTGCCGAATACGACCTGGCTCGCATGTGCGCCGACTCCTGGCGTTGGCGGTCGAACAACCCCGACGGATACGGAGCGTAAAATCTCCTCCATAGATGAGAAAAGCCGGCACATGCCGGCTTTTTCTTTGGCTTATTGGAAACTAAGGATATCCTCGACCTTATCGATCAACTCGTCGGGCTTTCCCTGCTCGAGCATCTCAAGCGGCTGATACCCCCACGTCACGCCGACTGCGTACATCCCGGCGTTATGAGCCGCCTGCATATCGCTGCCCGAATCGCCGAAGTAGACGCACTTCTCAGGATCCAATCCCATCTCTTGAGCGCTACGAAGCAGACCTTCAGGTGCGGGTTTACGGGGGATGTCCGCGGCTTCCCCATGAGAAACGTCGAAGAGCGAGGGGAAGTAGGTGCGTTCAACATCACGGACCCCCTGTTCGAATTTATTAGATACGATTCCGAGTTTTTTCCCGCTCGCGCGCAAAGCGGAAAGGACATCGAGCATCTTGGGATAGGGTTTCGTGAGGTTCAGCCCGTATTCCGAATAAAGCGAAGTGAAATGGTCGAAAACCCGCTGAGCCTGCTCCTCGGTTGCCTCCGCGGGAACCGCCTGCAGCACAAGCGACATCACTCCATTGCCTACGAAGCGAAGGATCTCGCTTTCCGCATGAGGAGGAAAACCTTCCAACTCGAGCGCCTTGTTCGTCACCACCACAAGATCGGGAAGCGTATGGAGGAGCGTGCCGTCCATGTCGAACAGAAACCCCTCGAACCCCGATTGATGCTCCATCGCTTCGCCTTTCGCTACTTCTGCGGCAGCACGCATACAACCATCCCTTTAAATGAAAATCGGCCCGCGAAAGCGTGGCCGATAGATTCTCCTGGAGCGGGTGACGGGATTCGAACCCGCGAATGCAAGCTTGGGAAGCTGATTCCTTACCCGATCTTCCGCGACCTGAATTATCCGTCTGACCTCGCTGTTCTTAAAACCAACACTGTAATTCTAGCAAACGTACTGGACGAAATACTGGAAAAACGATTAGTTTTCCAACCAACAAACAATTCTACTCTGAAACACGAAAGTCGCCAAAATGGCGACTTTCGACACGTTATTTCTGGAGCGGGCGACGAGAATCGAACTCGCGTCAGATGCTTGGGAAGCATCGGTAATAACCATTATACGACGCCCGCATTGGCAAATCATTATAACTCTGCCGCCGTACATCCCACCGGTCAATTCAACGAAACCCCACGAGTCTCAGCTTAAACGGCGGCACGCAGAAAGCTCATATACCTAGATCCGATCCCGATGCCCGTGTTCGGAACATAACCGGTATATAGATCGAGGGTGTAGGCCGAGCTTGCGTGCCCCATGAGTACAGAGACCGTCTTGATGTTCTCTCCGTTGGCAAGGTTCAAAGTGGCGAATGTGTGCCTGAGTGCATAGGGTCTGATCCCTTCGAAGCCAGCTGCGCCTATGAAGCTGCGCCAATCCCTTAGCCAGGACTGATAGGTGCGCGGGATGACGTCTGGGCCGCACACCAGCATGGACATCGAGGGCTTGAGTCCCAGCGCCTTCATCTGGTTCGACTTGATGTCGATCCATGCCTTGACCTCGCCTGCCGTGTAAGCATCGATCGGCACCGACCTTCGCCCGGCATCCGACTTGGGGTAGCTCCTTATCGTCTTGCCGTCGCGGTCTAGGACGCTGACGATGTTGATTGAAGCTTCAGAGCCATCAAAGGCAATGTCTCCGACATGGATGGCGAGCATCTCTTCCGGGCGCATGCCCGTGTTCAAGAGCAGGAGCACGCTCACCTTGAAGTAGTCCAAGGGGAGCTTCTCGACCTCGCCTAAGAAGCGTCCGGCATCATCTGCCATAAGTGGGTCGATCAAAGGCTTGCTCTTCTTGAACACGCGGGTGAGGAACTTCGCCTTCGCGACGTTCTTCGTGATGTCATCTTTTTCCAGCGCGTAGTTCATGACCTCGCGGAGAAACTTGAGTATCTTCGACTGCATGTCGGGGCCTGCCACTTTTATGGGCTTGTACGGCTTCTTCAAGGTGCCGTGCTTCTTTGCCCACCTGACCGTCTTTCGGTTCTCCTCTTGCTTCGCCCTGCGCTCAAGCGCCCATTTCCTGGAGAGCTCGGGGACTTTGAGCAAGCATCTTTCGATGTCTTCTGCCGTCACCTTGCACATAGGGATATCGCCGATGACCTCGTCGATGTACTTCAGGAACAGGCGCTCATGTCTCACTACGCCATCGGTAATCGACCCGTTGCTGCGGATCTCTATGTAGCGGTCGATGTAGCTCCCTAAAGGCGTTACGCATTCGCCGGGCTTGCTCTTCCCATCACCGCTTCGAGTCCAGCCACGCAATTCAAGGGCTCGTTCAAGCTCTGCGTTCTTTTCATCCTCGAACGCGTCCATCTGGTCTTTCAGATCCTCCTTTTTGTTGAGCGCGAAAACGACGTGCGTGAGCTTCTTCTTTCCGTCGAAATAGGTGCGGTATTCCTCGGGGACGCGAATGGTCAACTGGTAGGCCGTCGTCCGCGAATCCTTGCGGCGACGGCGCGGCAGGCCCTTCTGCTTTCGCGCTTCGTCCAAGTCATATGGTTTGTCGCACCTTAGCTTCTTCGTCCCCAATTTCATCGACCGCCTTCCGGTTCTTGTTGAGGTAGTTGAGAAGCCCGAGTTTCGGGACGCACCACTTGATACCGATCCTGCAGCCCTGGATATCGCCCCTGTTCAGGAGCTTCCTGATCTCTTGCCCGGTCGAGCCGGTGAAGTCCGCGACCTGATCCGGGGTCATCATGTATGGGTAAGGCTCCAACATGAAAAGGTACAGGCCGTCGGGGTCGGCATCTCTTAAGCGCTGCTCGTCGAAGGGGACTTCCTCTATCTCATGTTCCATATCAGCCTCCTCTCGCCAAGGTGGCTTCCTGCCACAATCTTTTCCTTTGCTGAAATTTGAGACAACGATGCGAAAGCGCCGCTCGCATCGTTGACGTCTCGGGGTAGATATGCCTCGCGCCTGCGAGGCGGATGCGTATTCGAGTGTCAAGGTGCATGGCTAGGCGCACGTTTCCCAGATTGCGAAAACGAAGCGCTGTGTCGCCTCTCGAACACTAGTAAGAAAAGGGCCAGGAACTGGAAATATTCACCATGCCGGTGAAATAAATCACCCTGAAGGGGAAACAATCGCAAGAGCATCTATATCGCCTTTAGCCTAATAAATGTACCTATTGGATTTATGAGAAGGATGCGTTAGGTAGACGAGGATGGAGCTAATCGAGCTAATATCGATAAGGATTGATGAAGTCCGCTCGCAATGTGGCCAAGACATCACCGAGCTGGCGAGGCGCGCGGGCATCAAGAACAAGACCCTCTGGAAGACCCTTCACGGGAACCGAGAGATGAAGGCAGATGAGCTTGTCGCTCTCTGCTACGTCCTCAAGCTCGACTTCAACCATTTCATCAACGAGAAGATTCAGGAAGACCTCGATGCCAGATGCTGGAAGGCGATTCGGGATCTGAGCACGAATCCGCATAGCTTCGAGCGTTGATTCTCCTGTCGATACACAAATCTATTCGGGATGGTTCTATGAGCGAAGGCAGCCCCAAACAAGAAAAGAGGCAAATCCTGCCCCAGGATTATTACGACTCAAGGCAAGTCATGGCGCTGTTGAAACTGAGCAAGCAAAAATATTACGAGCTTGTCGAGAGAGAAGAGGACCCGTTGCCGATGCGGATGTATGGATGGTCTACAAGAGGAGCACTTGCGGAGCGCGGCGAGCTCATGGCATGGTTCAAGCGGAATACGCGCTTGGCACGCGATAGCAAGAGACGCGGAAAGAACTAACTTCCTGTTTTGACAAATACGATTCCAATAGAAACTTTCACTCTGAAAACATGCTACAATATCAGCATGAAAGTTTCTTATTTGACATACGAAGAGCTGTTGAGCGACATGCTGGAGCGAAAAGGCGGCGTTCTCACCGCGCGAGATGCCTCGGATGCCAACATTCCGAAGAAGGTCCTTTACCGCTTCATTCAGGAAAACGAGCTTGAGAAGGCCTCGCACGGGGTCTACGTGAGCCCAGACGAGATTCCTGACGAACTGTATCTGCTGCAGCAACGTTATCCCAAGATCATCTTCTCGCACCAGACGGCATTGTGGCTTCACGACCTCGCGGAGCGCGAGCCGCTCCCCATCTCGCTAACCGTCGATTCAAATTACAACGCAGGGTCTCTCTCCGACCAGGGGGTGAAGATCTACTACGTCAAACCCGATTGGTATGACATGGGATCATGCGAGGCGAAGTCTCCAGGCGGCCATCTTGTCAGGGCGTATGACAGAGAGCGCACCCTCTGCGACATGATTCGACGGCGGAAAGCGACGGATCCAGCTGCCTACAGGTACGCGCTTCGGCGCTATGCCGGATCGCCCGATAAGAACCTTCTGAACCTGAGCGAATACTCGCAGAGGATGGGGATCGAGCGCCAGGTGGCGCAGGCGATGGAGGTGCTTCTGTGATTAAGAACCCGAGACGGGTCAAGGACCTCATCAGGAACAAGGCGCAGGGGGATAGCACGAAGGCGCAGACTCTCCAAAGGCATTATGCGATGGAGCGCTTCCTGGAGCGCATATCCGTGTCTCGCTACCGCGACAACTTCATACTCAAGGGAGGAATGCTCGTCTCGTCCATGATCGGCATAGACCAGCGCTCGACCATGGACGTGGATGCCACGATGACGGGCCAGACCCTTTCACCCGCGAATGCGCTAAGGATTGTCGGCGAGATCGCCGCCATCGAGCTGGATGACGACATGACGTTCGAGGTCGGCGATCCACGAGAGATCATGAAGGACGCGGAATACGAAGGAGTTCAGATTCCCATACGCGCATACCTCGGGCGAATGGAGATAAAGCTCAAAATCGACATCTCGACAGGCGATGCCATCACGCCGTCCAAGATCGCTTTCCAGTTCCCCCTCATGCTTGAGGACAGGAAGATCGACATCTGGGCGTACAACTTGGAGACCGTGCTCGCCGAGAAGGCCGAGACCGTCATAGTCCGAGGCGTCCTCAACACCCGCATGCGCGATTTCTACGACATCTTCATGCTAACGACCGTGTATGACCCCATCGATGCCCCAGTCTTCCATGATGCTATTCGCGCCACTGCCGCGAATAGAGGACACAATGAGCATCTCCTGCGCGCAGGAGATGCCATGGAACGGATCGAGAGAAGCAGAGAGCTGTCGGGTCAATGGCAGAGGTATCTCGCAGGCAATCCCTTCGCTGTCAAAGCGAAGTGGGATGATGTCGTTTCATCTGTCAAAAAGCTTCTCATTATTGGAGAGCTTGTCTAATCTGCACAAAAAACGCCAAGAGTGGCTTTGGCGGGCACACCCCCGGCAATCAGAGACAACACCTAAAACATCAACTCAAAGGCTTTCGCATGATTTCATAAACCAGTTTGGCATCGTTTCCGACATCAATGGTCCCATGTCCAATCGTCTCGTATCCTCTGCGCTCGTAAAGGATGACTGCAGGGAGCGATGCATCCAAAACAGCATTGTCGTGATTCTCAGAGATTTGATCTTCTAGGCAGTCAAGGATGTATGTGCCATAGCCTTTTCCTTGGCAATCGGGCGAAACGTACACGCTTGTAATGTGATTATCGTCATAGCAGCCGGTTCCGACTATCCGATCACCCGCAACAAGAACGCCCATATTACCTGAAGCAATACCTTCAATTACGTGGTTTAGGTTATGTAAATCGCAGAAGAAATCGGCGACCTCTTGCGGATAGTACTTGGGATAAATTGTTTGTATAGTAGTTTGCAGAATATCCTGGATGGATTCCGCATCTGTTTCGGTGGCCTTGCGATACTCCATAAACTTCACTCCTGTTCGCTATTCGTACCGTCCACACACAGTACAACACTGGAGAACGTGGCCTTCCGCGGCTTTGAGAACCTTCCTCTTTCGAGCTGACGAGGGCAGATCGAGCTTGCAATCAAGCGCGTAAACCGTGAAGGCGTACGCGTGGCTTTTGCCCCTTGGCGGCTTGGGTCCGGCATAGCGGTGTATGCCATAAGCTTTCCCTTGAAAGGCATCGCCGAACGAAGACACCACCTTAGCCGCCGGGATGCCTTCGGGAATAACGGATGCGGCTGGTATGTTCCAGATGATCCAGTGGGTGAATCCCTCTATCGGATGGCTCATATCCTCCAGCGTAACCACAAGCGTTTGGGCTTTGGGCGAAAGACCCCCTATGACAAGCTCAGGTGATACATCCTCTCCGCGACCTGTGTGCTTGTCTTTGAACTTACCAGAAGAGTCGATTCCTTGGCACGTGATGTTGAGCGCCTCTATTCCCATGCGAAGCTATCTTTCCCTGCGCCAAGCTCGAAATGGAGCCGTACGATGCCCAGATCGACATCCGAATAGGCTCCTCCAAGGGAGGATATCCGAACAAGGGCCTTGCCATCCGAACTCTTTTCTCCTGTAAGATCTATCCTGAACTTCTGCTGGTTCATAGCAGTTGGGGCGAGGAGCGCCGCTTCCACACCTGCTCTGAACCATGTGGGTATTTCCTCGTTTTGAGGAACGGTACTCACCTCCTCAATGGATTTCGTTTTATGAGAACGGCCTTGGTCTTCGCCATAGCCGAGCGCGATGACGAGCGCCAGCTTCTCGCCAGGTTCCAGCATCTTCCTCACGAAGCGCTTCTTGAATGTGAGCGCGACCCAGCAGGTGTTGAGACCTTCTTCCTGCGCATGCAAAACCAGGCGCTCGCCGAAGTAGCCGCAACGCTCGTTCAAATCCTCTGCAGGAGCGCCTGCCAGCACGATGTAGTATTTCACGCCCTTGAACTTCCCGTAGTGCGCAAGCGTGGAATCAAACGCCTGTGGCTCGTCTGTGATCAGCTTGATTGACAGACAACCTTCCGCATTGCATACCGCAATCTCTTCTTCCAAACTGCGTACCACATCATCCGACAAAGGCTTGTCAATATATTCCCTCACCGAGTGGCGCGTCGCTATCGCCTCTTGCATACCCATGAGCATCACCCGTCCTTCCGCTTCAAAGCTTCGCTCGCCCAATCCCGAGGCTTCTCTACCCAAGCATCCGTCCTCAGCAGTTCCGTGAGCGGGTGCGCATCGAGCTTATCCATGAAAGCTTTTCCCGCCTCATCCAATATCCTCGTTATGCGCCACTCGCTGTCGTCCAGCTGCGAGCAGCCTACGAATACATCCTCTGCGATCTTTGAGCCACTGAAGGCGAAGGCATCGGGATCGAGGGCACGAAAGGCGTCGCCTAAAGAGATACGATCGATTGGGCGGGCAAGCGCGAAGCCCCCATCGCGACCCGCGCGCGACTCGACCAATCCTGCCAAGACGAGCTTCCGCAGCGTCTTTTTCAAGTAAGAGTCCGATACGCCCATGAGCTCGCTCAAGGTCTCGCTGCCCACAGCGCGTCCATCCTTTTGGAGTGACAGCATGAGCAGGCACACCACCCCCTGCTCGAAACTCTGGTTGATGCGCACTGATTGACCTCCCGTTGCTTGCATTATCATAGATATTTTATATCCATGGATATTGATTATAAATGAAAAAGCAGACCGTCCCACAACAAACCTTGCAGAACTTCCCAGAACCTACGCACGCCGTTCTCGTAAGTAATCGCTTTGCCTCCCCGCTATAAAGCAAATAAGCGGCGGGGAGATGCAGGTCGCCCGAAACACAACTAACTCGGACCCCCTCAGGGCTTGGCTCGAAAGACATGCGCCCCGCCGCCATCAAATGGCAAACAAGGAGCGCATCGTATGTTCAACCTCACACCGGCAACCCAAGAGGAGCACGACTCGCTCGTCGAGAAGTGCCAGAAGAACGGATGGCTCAAGCGAGGCGGATTCGATTGGCAAGATGATCCGTGGCTCGAAGAGTATCCATACGAGTTCTCCCGCGCTTCAACGATCAAAGACCTCGCCGACTTCTTCTCAAACGGCAACTGGGCGATACGCCAAGGCGTGCTCTTCGGTGACCTTGCTTTCATCCAGCAGGTCAACGGGGGCGACGAATGGTGGACGCTGAAGAGATGCCCTGATGGGTCATGGCTTGCTTTCGAGAGCTATACCATGAGCTACATCCTGCCCGACATGAGCCGTTTCACGCAAGCGATCGCGAGCATGCAGCTGGCAACGCCGGACGAGTGCAAGCGCCTCGAATACTCGCTGCCGAAGACCTCTCTCGTTTGGGACGGAGAGGCCTTTCCCAACGATTCGAGCGGCTACGTCAGGGCACGAGGCGAGAATTTCGAGCTAGAAGTCGTTGCAAGCCGAATAGGGCGCGGCGTCTCGATGACGGCCCAGGAGGATCTGCTCGAAGGCCTCGATTCAGAGAACTTCGACACATTGATAGAGCAGCTAAGAGCAGCGGTCGAGAAGGCAGATCAGTACGAGAAGGACGCGATGGTCCCGGACGCCCAAGGGCTGTCTGACAAAGCAAGGCATGCCGTCATCGCATCTGAGAACCAAGCGCGAACTGGGCATGCGGAGCAGACGCATGAAAACGAAAGATAGATCAGGGGGCGAACATCATGGCAAGTGACTATGGCGACGAGGCGGGAGAGAAGCTCTTCGACTGGATGCTCAGGATGGGCCAAGACGCAAGCCAGGACGCTATCCGGGCGAGCGCCGAGAGGCTCAAAAGCGCCATCAGAAACCTTAGAGGCCAGATCGATGAGCCCCTAGCAGAAGCGGAGCGCGAGGGCGTGCGTGAATACGCGCGGCTGAACCTCTCCGAATTCGAGGAGCTGCCCGACTACGCGAGCCTGCGCGAGATCATCGAAACCCGGCTCGACACTGCCGCGATCGAGCACGACATCGCGAGCATCGATGGGCACGACCACCTCATCTTCAGGGTGGAAGATGCCCCCGAGGTGGACGAGGCCTTCAAGGAGCTCGAATGCGATGCCGACGCGGCATGCGAGCGCGCCGTGAAGGAACGCGGGCGCGACCTGAACGCGGAGCGCGACGCAGAGCCCCTTGAGCAGAAGGCAGCTGCGGCCCGCGAGGCCAGCCAGGCGCATCAGGCAGCGGGCAAGGCCGAGCACGAGATGGAGCGCATCGAGGTGAAGGCCCGATGAGGCGAGAGCTTCTCGCCATCGGGCTCATATCCCTCGCACTGTTCGTTCTTGGCAACATCTGCACGGGGCTCGTCATGGAGGCGGGAAATACTCAGTTGGATCTTACCCACGCCTTCATCGGTCGGTTATCGCAAGCTCGGGTGCTCTATTTTGAACCCCTCCCCTTGAGCGTCGGTGCGGCGTGCGCGTGCGCCGTATGGCTCGTATGGGTGCGATGGTGGGAACGGCGCGGAAGCTACCGCAAGGGCGAGGAGCATGGTAGCGCCCGCTGGGCCACGGCCAGCGAGATGGTGGCCTTCTCCGATAAGGGGAACCCCGACAACAACATCATCCTCACGGCATCCGCGCGCAAGCGCCTGGAGGACACCGCTCACGACCAGAGGACGGAGACGAACAACAACGTCCTCGTCGTCGGAGGGCCCGGCACCGGAAAGACGCGCTACTACGTGAAACCCAACCTCATGCAGGCCAACGCGAGCTTCTTCATAACGGATCCCAAAGGAACGCTGATCCACGATATGGGATGGGTCCTCGAATGGCTGGGATACGAGATCAAGACGTTCGACACTGTGGACTTCTCGCGCTCCATGCACTTCAACCCCATCGCCTATATCAAGGACGAGGCGGGACTCCTGCGCTTCGTTGAATGCCTCATCAGGAACACCACAGCAGAGGGCAAGAGCGCGACAGACCCTTTCTGGGTGAACGCCGAGAAGCTCCTCTATACGGCCCTTGTGACATACCTCCTCGACCATTGTCCCGAGGAGGACAGGAACATACCTGGCCTTCTCTCCCTTCTCGCATTGGCGGATGCCCGTGAGGATGACGAAGGTTACCTGAGTCCGCTCGACATGCTTTTTAAAGAGCTCGAAACAGGGCGTCGCCTCATGAAGGTGTCCGAAGGTAGCACATTCGATCCGAGCTCCCGGGCATTCACCACGGATGCGGGCGATTGGGCGTGGGTCAAGGTGGCGGAGCCCGTGCGACCCGAGGACGACTTCGCCTTATCGAGCTACAAACAGTTCAAGGTGGCTGCGGGCAAGACCCTCAAATCCATCATGATCTCGTGCAACGTTCGCATGAAGCCCTTCGACATCGCCGAGATGCGCGAGCTTCTCCGCTTTGACGAGATGGCCCTCGACCACATGGGTGACGCGAATGCGAAGGTCGCCGTGTTCGCGTCGATGTCGGACACAGACTCCACCTTCGACTTCGTGTTCGCGCTCCTCATGCAACAAGCGCTCGACACCCTCTGCGAGTGCGCGCTCAAGCGCTTCGCGGGGCGGCTTCCGAGATGCGTGCACTTTGTTTTCGACGAGTTCGCGAACATCGGCACCATCCCCGACTTCGAGCGGATGATCACGGTCACCCGGAGCCGCAACATCGCCGTGTCCATGATCTGCCAATCCCTCTCGCAGCTCGACGAGAACTACGGCGAGAACAACGCGGCGACGATCGTGAACGCCTGCGACACGATGCTCTACCTGGGCGGCAAGTCGGCGGATACCAACCAGAAGATCGCGGAGATGATCGGCAAGCAGACGGTCGCGAACGTCTCCGTGAACGACTCTCGCGGGAACAACCCCACCTACACGCACAACTACGGCCTCATAGAGCGAGACCTCATGCAGGGCTCCGAGATCTCACGCATGCCCAAGGACGAGGCGCTCGTGCTCATAAACGGGGCGCAAGCGTTCAAGGACAAGAAGTACGTGCTTTCGTCGCACCCCCGCGCATCACTGCTGGCAAGGGCTGAGAAATCCGGGCCCTTCGACTTCAGGCGGTACCGCGCCCGACGGGAAGGAGAGCTGATGGAGACCTGAAACGTGCGGCTGCGGCAAGGATCGGCGGATCCCCAAGACGCCTGGGTGATTCCACGCACCCGGACGCTGCCGCAGCCGAAAGACGCAAAGGAGCGCGCAAGCGCCCCTGCGAACCCAATTCTATCATCGGCGCGCAACCGACCCATTCCACATTCAGGGCGGCAGCGCGAAAGACGGCAAAGGAGGGCAAATGCTCGCAAACATCATCAGCCTTGTCTCTGGCTGCGTCACCTTCCTCGGCGGCTTTCTGGTCGTCTGGGGCGCGGTGTCGCTCGGACTCGCCATCAGGGAGCAGCAGGGAGGCTCACAGATTGCCTCCGCCATATCCACTATAGCTGGCGGCGCGATCATCATCGCCGCAGCAGTCTACTTCGGGATGCTCGACACGTCCTGGCTCCCTGCCTAGTGAGGCGGTGAGCCATGTCGCTACAGATCCCCATTCAGAAGGACATCGGCGAATACGAGGAGAAGATCGTCGGGAAGCTCTCCTTTCGCACGCTCGTCTGCGTGGCGGGAGGCTTCGGATCGGCGATCCTCGTGGCAGCGATATGCCATTTCTGGATCGGCATTGAGGTCGCCGACGCCGCTTTCCCCGTCATGTGCGCATCGATCCCGTTCTGGCTCGCCGGTTTCTGGCGTCCCTTCGGGATGCGCGCGGAGAAGTTCGCACCCCTTCTGTTTTCACACCACATGAAAGACCAAAGGCTCCTCTACGAAAGCCTGGCACCGAAGCATCTGACGCTCATCGAGCGCGGAGCGCCAAGCCGCAGGGCGAAGAGGATGTCCAGACGCAAAGGAGCGGAGGCCAATGAGCCAACCAGAGAATACGAAGAAGTCAAGGAAAGAGATGCAAGGGGACAAGAAGAGGCTAAAGGATGAGAAGAAGATCGCAAAGGCCCGAATCAGAGCTGAGCGAGAGCGGGGCGGCTCTCAATCGAGCCTCTTGCGGCAACTCACTGGCATGTCCTCAAAGTCCGATCGTTCGAAGAAGGCTCATGAGGAGAAGCTGAAACGCCAGAAGAAGGCAAGGGCATCAGCGGGCGACATAGCTTCCTTCATCGGCTACGACGCCGTCTACAAGGACGGCATCGCGCAGGTCGAGGAAGGGCTCTTCTCGCAGACGATCGAGTTCTCGGACATCTCCTACCAGTCGGCACGTCGCGAGAACCAGCAGAACATCTTCACGGTGCTCTCCTCGCTCTATAACTACTTCGGCGCGGACTCGTGCGTGCAGCTCACCATTGCGAACGTCCCCATCCCTGAAGAGGAGATCGGAAAGAAGCGCTTCTTCAAGGCGTCCGACCCCGACACGGAGAAGTACGCCAAGGAATACAACCAGATCTTGAACGACAAGATGCGAGAGGGCGTCTCCAACCTCACGCGCCATCGCTATCTCACTTATATGGTCGGTGCAAGCGACGTATGGGAGGCCGTGCCGAAGCTCTCCCGCATCAAGGGCGACGTAATCGACACGCTCTCGCGCATCCGCTGCGAGGCGCATGCCCTAAACGGCATCGAGCGCTTGAGCGCGATCCACTCCCAGCTTCGTCCGAAGGCAGCGTTCACGTTCACATGGGACAAGGTGAATCCCTGCTCGAACACGAGGACACGCGACCTGATCGCCCCCGCGCTCGTGGACTTCAAGCCCAGCGGACGCTCAGACATCTTCAGGATCGACGAAATGTACGGCTGCGTGCTCTCCATCCGCACGTTCGGATCGATGCTTGAGGACTACTACCTAGCGAACATCATCGACCTTCCCATGCCCCTGTCGGTGAACCTGCACATCCAGCCCATCGCGCAATCGGACGCCCTCGCGCTCGTGAAGCGACAGCTCGACTGGATGGACAAGGAGATAATCGACGAGCAGATGAGCGCCATGAAGAAGGGCTACGACTATACGATCCTGCCTCCGGAGCTGCGCTACTCCAAGGAGGAGGCGGAGGAGCTCCTCGACTTCCTTCGAAACAAGAACGAGCGCCTCTTCACCTACACCGGCCTCATCTACACCTACGCCGATACTGTTGATGCGCTTGAGCGCCAGGTCGAGCAGATCATCTCCGTCGGGCAGGGAAACTCGCTCGGCATCGAGCCGCTCTACTACCGCCAGCGCCAGGCTCTGAACTCGGTGTTGCCGCTCGGCATGAACCACGTCGATGTCACCCGCTACCTCACTACAGGCCAGATAGCCATGCAGATGCCCTTCGCATCGTTAGAGCTCAACCAGGAGGGCGGGGGCTATTACGGGCAGTCGAAGCAGTCGGGCAACCTCGTTATCTGCAACCGCAAGAAGCTCGCAAGTCCCATGGGGTTCGTCTGCGGCAAGCCCGGTTCCGGGAAGTCCTTCTCTGTGAAACGCGAGATCACCAATACAGTGCTCGCCTATCCGGAGGACGAGATCATCATCTTCGACCCCGCTGGCGAGTACGGAAATCTCATCGAGGCCCTCGGCGGCGTGAACGTCCGGCTCGCGCCCGATGCGGACACCGCGCTCAACCCCTTCGATTTGGCCGATGTGGAGGGGCGCGCCGACGCCGCGCAGCTCGCCTTCAAGATCGATGCCTTCTTGGCCCTTTCGAGCGCGATGATGGCGGAGTCCTCCGAAGGCCTTCCCGAGGCGGACAAGTCGATCATCACAAGATGCGTCGAGGCGGCCTACGCGAGATGCTCGCGTGGCGAGGGAATGCCGACGCTTTCCGATTTCCACGAGATACTCGTCGAGCAGCCTGAGGCGGAGGCGCGCGACATAGCTCTTCGCTACGAGCGATACGTCACCGGTGCGCTGTCGTTCTTCAACCGCCAGTCCAACGTCGGCTTCGACAACCGCATCACCAACATAGACCTTCACGACCTCTCCACCAACATGCGCGTGTTCGGCATGCTCATCGCGTTAGAGGCCGTGCGCAACCGGATGTATGCAAACTTCGATCGGGGCGTTACCACCTGGCTCTACATCGATGAGGTCCAGTCGCTCTTCGGCCACCCCACCATCATCGATTACTTCGCGAAGTTCTGGGCGGAAGGAAGGAAGTTTAACTTGATTTGCACCGGCATCTCCCAGAACACCTCGCACATGCTCACTCACGAGCGCGCCCGCACCATGGTCCTGAACTCGGACTTCATGCTGCTCCACAAGCAGGCGAGCCAGGACCTCGCCGCGTGGTCGGAGATGCTCTCGCTCTCCGGTGCCGAGCGCGAGTACATCGACGAGTCCATCAAGGCCGGAGAGGGCCTACTCGTCGCGGGAGGGGCACGCGTGCCCATCCGGGACGACTTCCCCAAGGGCGCGCTCTACGACCTCTGGAACACCAAGCCCGAGGAGATCGCGCAACTGAAGCGAGCCCATGCCTTCGAGAAGAACGCGAAGAGGAGCCAGGGCTAGATGGACCCGAGAAGCCTCGACAACACGAGCGCCTCGATCGCGGACATCGTCACCGCCGATAAGCTCGATGCTGTGAGCGCGGGGATCGTGAAGGACGACGAGAGCCAAAGCCTCTCTGCCCTAAGCGAGAAGGAATCCGCGCTCGGCAAGAGGACAACGCACAATGCAAGCCCTTCCAAGGAACGCATGCGCAAGTCGCAAGGTGTGGGTGCGGTGAATGCCGATTCTGATGGCGCATCGGGTGCCGGGGATGCATCTGCGGGAACCGAGAAGGCAAACGCCCCGAGCGAGCGGCTCAAGGTTCGCCAGTTCCTGGAGCGCGAGGCCATCTCCGAGCTCGACGACACTGACGAGTTCGAGGGCGCGGGTAGCGCCTATGACGCCGGGCAGGGCACCAAGCGAGCGATTGCTACCGTGCGGGACAGGAAAGCAAAAGGAGCCCACTCCGCATCGGGCGGCTACAAGGGATCGAGCGCGAACGCAAAGGCCACCAAGAGCACGAGCGCGCAGGGCGCGAAGAAGGCGAAGACAACAAGCGCCCGAGGAGTCAGCCAGGCGCAAGCGAGCCACGCCGCCCAGGCGGCGGGAACCGCCGCGAAGACGGCTGCCTCGTCGTCCGGCAACGCGGCCCTCGCTGGCACGGTCGGCGGAAGCGGGCTTGCGGCAGGCGGTGGGGTGCTCTGCGGGGTCATCGCCTTCGTGCTAGTTGCGCTCGTCATAGGCCAGATAATCTCGGCCTTGTTCGGGTTCTGGGACGCAGAGGACAAGAAACGCTCCATGGAGGGGCTTCCCCCCTACATCACCTACGAGATGGTCGAAGAGGCCGTCCGCTGCCAGCAGGAGTACGGGCATCCCGCCGGGTGCACCATCGCGCAGATCATCTGCGAGTCGGGACAGGGAGATTCCATGAGTCAGCTCGCCACGCGCGACCACAACCTGTTCGGGATGAAATGGGCGTCGTCTTTCGCCTCGGCTCCGGAAGTCGTCGGAAAGGCGGGATGGAGCACGCAGGAGGAGTACACACCTGGCACATTCACGACCATCACGGCGTATTTCACGGTGTTCAAGGGGGATGTGGAGTGCATTCGCTTCCGAAGCCGCGTGTTCCTGCAGGCATCCCACTACCGCAACAACTCCCTCATCAAACAGGCCATCGCAGAGCACTCCTCTGACAAGATGGCGGAGGGTCTCAAGGATGCGGGATGGGCAACGAGCTCGGCCTATGTGGACTCACTCAAGTCCGCCATGGATACCTACAACCTGCGCCGCTTCGACTCGATGACGGTCGAGGACCTTGAGAGCGGGGCGCTCTCGGCCGACGCGATCATCGCCGCCGCCTACAGTCAGCTCGGCGTGCCCTACGTGTGGGGCGGCAACACGCCAGGCGTGGGCCTCGACTGCTCGGGACTCACACAGTACTGCTACCGACAGGCGGGCATCGCCATCCCACGAAACTCCGAAGATCAGGCCGCATTCGGGAGAAAAGTGCCGGTGTCTGAGGCTTCGCCCGGCGACATCCTCTGGAGGCCCGGGCACGTGGCCATCTACATCGGGGACGATCGCTACATTCATGAGCCGCATTCGGGTGCGGCCTGCACGATTGCAAGCGGCGCGTCGCACTTCGCGAGCGCCATCAAGATCAGATAGGAAGGACGGAAACATGACCAGAAAGAACAAGATCATGCTCGCTGCGGCTATCGTGGCAGCAGTGCTCCTCGTGGGCTCGGGCGTAGCCAGATGCACGATCGTCCAAAACGGGACGATTGAAGGTCGAGCTGCTGTCGAATCGGCAGAGGAGGCAGCAGTTGAAAACCCTCAGTCCGAGACCGACGCTGCAAACGGCGAAGCGAACTCTGACATCGAATCGCTCATCGGAACCTCGTGGGTGGGCGTGGACGACGCAACGCGCTCGCTGTCCATCGTCAAGGGAGCTTTCGTCGAGACCAAGGACGGCAGCACGGAGGTGACCTACTGGACACTTGACAGCGAGGAGCCGCTCTCATCCGGCATAGAGGCCACCGTGCTCGCCTCGAAGTCGATGACCGATGCCGCGAACCCCATTCTCGTCTCCGTGAGCAGCGAGGGCGCGGACACCGTGCTTCGATCGGACGCCCTCGCCTGCGCATACAGGCAGGTACAGGTCGGGGACAGGTCGCTTCACTTCACCGGCGTCACTTCCAAGCTCGAAGAGGCTATGGGGATCGATGCCGCGAAGATCGAGGCCGCTGTTTCGACGCGTGCAGCTGCCGTGTCCCCGAGTGCGACCCGTGCCATCTGGGATGCGGAGGCGTGGATAGATTATGCCAACAACGCGGCTACGACAACTTTCACGCTCGACGATGGGGCATCTACCATGATCTCGGTCACGCGCTCATCCGACGGCACAATCGAGGCGCTCTGATAAGGATGGGCAAAGTCAAAAGCCTCGTCTCAAACAGACGATTCATAGTGGCGTTCGCTGCTACATTCGCGCTTCTCGCCACGCTGTTCATTCCCTCGCAGTTCGCTTGGGGCTCGATTGCGGACGACATCAATGCATGGCTTTGCGGAGTGCTCCGCGACTGGTGCAACTGGATCTTTGCGGCTCAGACCGACGTGATGCGCTCGCTTGGCGCTAACGGCGTGCTATCGGCACCGTTCGAGACCATGCTCGCAAGCGCGGGAGATGTCTCCATGTACGCCATCGCGCGCGGTGTCTGGCAGGTCGCGGTGCTGCCCATCGGTTGCGGCGTGCTCGGGCTCGTCTTCACCTTGAAGCTCATCGAGATATCACAGCGCATGGACGGCAACCAATCCTTCCCGGGCGTGAAGGAAGTGGTGTTCCTCCTCGTGTTCTTCGCGGTATTCCTTTTCCTGATCCAGCACTCCTTCGACCTCATGGCGGCCATCTACGAGGTCATAGGCCTTGCGATAGACCGTGTGGAGGGACTTTTCGGCACTGGCGGCGCGCTGGACATGACGGCGGTATCCATCGTAACGGGCGATGACGATCTCTCAGCACTGCTCGCGCTGCTCGTCGTCGCGGTCATCAGCTGGCTCGTCGTGCTCGTCGCATACATCGTGGCGCTCGTCGTCTGCTGGGCGCGAGCGATACAGCTCTACGTCATGGCGGCTTTCTCCCCGATACCGCTGGCGTTCCTCGGATTCGACCAGACGCGCCAAATCGGGCTCGGGTACCTGAAGAGCTTCGGGGCCGTATGCATAGCAGGCCTCATCATCCTGATCCTGCTCATCAGCTTCCCCGTGATCCTGGGCGGCATCGTCGCCGTGAACCCGGGAACCGGAACGCCCATAGACGCGATCGCCAACGGACTCACCTACGCGCTCCAGTACCTCGCCATGTGCATCCTGCTCGTGCTGTCGCTCGTGAAGAGCGGAGCCTGGGCACGAGACATCGTGAGCGGGTTCTAGGTGCATGCCAGCAAGAGAGGAGGTGGTGCCTATGGGCTGACGAGGCACCCACAGGGGCATTCCACCAATCGACCCCAAGAAGACACAAGACGCAAAGGAGAAAGCAAAATGGACGACAAGAAAAACGTCTACATCACCCTGCACAAGAACTTCGTGCACGAGGGCATCGAGTACGAGGACAGGAAGACCGGCGAGACCAAGACCTTCAACTCGGTGACGCTGCCCAAGGGCACCGTGGTCAACGGACAGGATGTGAGCTACAGCCAGTTCAGCCCCCTCTTCGTGAACCCGTCCCGATTCAAGGGCGAGAACTACCGAGACATCCCCCTTCTGACCGAGAAGGAGGTATGGCTGAAGAAGAGCGTGCTTGAGCCGGACGGCAGCCCCACCCTCGACGAGGATGGCAAGCAGGTGCGCGAGGTCATCAAGGTGATGCCCGCTGCGCTCAAGGAGGGCATCGACAAGGGAAGGGCGGCCTACCTCGCATCGCTCGACGACAAGGCCAAGGAGGCCCGTGAGGCATCGGCCAACCAGACCCGCGAGGCCCGACAGGCCGAGCCCGTCTCCCGATAGGCGGTGCGACATGGAAGTTACAACGATTGGCGCTTCCGGCTCGAAGGCCCTGCGCTGCCTGCTCGCAGCGCTTATCGCCCTGAGCTCGGTCATAGGCTCTCTTGCGGTCTCGGGGCAAAGCGCATTCGCCGCAGAGACCGCCTCGTTGAGCATCGGGGGCAAGATTCCTTATGCGGGCTACACGACCACATGGATGTACGCCGACGGAGAGATGGCCTATTGCGGGAACCCCTCTGCGGCAACGCCACCTGCAGGCACCTACACCAAGAGCGCCATCAACTCGACCTCGGGGCGCGATGCGGAGACCATAGCGGACCTCTGGTTCAGCTATGGGAGTCCGGGGTTCGATGCGAGTCTCTGGCCAGGCACGTGGTATGACGGTACGGCCATGACGGATGCGCGCTATGCGGCGCTCGCGCACATCCTGCTCTCGGACACGTTCTCCAGCAATGGCAGCTACGCGCTCTACGGATGTAACGAGTCCTTCAAGGAGTGGTGCCGCTACTACGTCATCGGCTTCGACTCGTCGGGCACGATGTGCAACGACGATGCGACTGGTCGAAAGATCTCGCGCATGCAGGGCGAGGTTCCCTCGAACTTCGAGGCTTTCATGCTCTACACGGGCGCGGGAAACCAGCTGATCCTCTCGTTCAAGTACACTCCCTACGGAAAGATCGACCTTAAGAAGGTCACCGCCAACGAGGAGATGTGCGAGGGTAATCCGCTCTACTCCGTGGAAGGCGCGGTCTACACCGTGTACAGCAACTCGGGGCTCACGGATGTCGCGGGCTCCATCACAACCGACAGGGACGGCTACGGCATATTGGAGGAGCTTGAGCCGGGCAGCTACTGGGTAAAGGAGACCAAGCAGGCACCGGGGCATGCGCTCGACCCGACCGTGTATCCGGTCGAGGTGAGGTCGGACGAGACCACGCGGGTGAACGGCAAGACCGTATCCGACATCCCGCAGTCAGACCCCGTGGGCATGCTCGTCGGCAAGGTTGACGCCGATACCAACGAGAGCGAGCCCGAAGGCGATGCGACGCTCGAAGGCGCACTCTTCACCGCCCGCTACTACGCGGGCGACTACGCCGACGCGGCATCGGCCGAGGCGTCCGGCGCGCCTGCGCGCACCTGGGTGTTCGAGACGGATGCCGATGGATTCGCCTACCTGGCTGACGAGTACAAGCACTCGGGAGATCCCCTCTACTACCAAACCAACGGCGACGCATCGATTCCCCTGGGAACGGTGCTGATCCAGGAGACCCGCGCGCCCCAGGGCTACAACCTCGACGATGGGCACGGCAGGGATCCGAAGGTGTTCTGCGTGCGGATCACGCAAGGCGGCGCGGTCGGCGAGTCCGTCTACACCTACAACTCGCCCAAGGTGCCCGACACTGTGAAACGCGGCGACTTCCGCCTCGTGAAGGAAGTGCCCGTGGAAATCTACGACTCTCCTAGCGGCGACATGCCACAGGAGGTCGTGCGCGTGCTCGTCCCAGGGGTCAAGTTCGAGCTCTACAACGACTCGGAGAGCGCCGTGCTCTCGCCCGAGTCGGGCAAGCTCGTCGAACCCGGCAACCGCGTGTGCACCATCACCGTCAATGAGAACGGACTTGCCACCACGAAAGACGACAACGCCAACGTAAACGGCTGGAGCAAGCCTTCCGACTGGACAGGCGCGCTTGCGTACGGCACCTACCGCATCCATGAGGTGATTCCGCAAGACGTAGCAGACGCCTTCAAGGCCAAGTGGGGAAAGACGCTCCTTCCCGTGGAGGACTGGAAAACCACGATCCGCGAGGAGGGGCAATACGACCCGCCGCAGCTCGTGAACGACCACATCCCGCAGACCCCTCTCAAGGTGGTCAAGGTCGACACCGAGACCGGCAGGCAGGTCCCGCTTCCCGTGAGCTTCCAGCTTGAGGACGCGAGCGGCAACCTCGTCACCTATACCTCCCACTACCCCGCAACCGATACCATCGACACCTGGACGGCCAACGAGCGCGGGGAGCTCACGCTTCCGATGCTGTTGGAAGAGGGCGACTACACGCTCAAAGAGGTAGAGGCGCCCTACGGTTACGTGAAGGAGCTTGAGGGCAAGGCCTTCCATGTGGACGCCGACTACAACGGCTGGGACGACCCACTCGTGATCGAGTTTTCGAACATGCCCCAGAAGGCGACCATCACCGTGGCGAAGACTGATGCGTTAACGGGAGATCCGGTCGATGAATCCGTCTACATCGTGAAGGCGGCAGAGACGATCCAGACGCCTGACGGCACGATACGCGCCCATGAGGGCGAGATCGTGGCAACGCTCACAACGGGCGAGGACGGCAAGGCGACGACGCCTGAGCTCTACCTCGGCACCTACACGGTATACGAGGCCAAGGCAAAAGACGGCTACGCGCTCGACATTGCCGAGAAGACTGTCACGCTCGAATACGCGGGGCAGGACGTGGCGTTGTATGACCACGAGGAGGCCGTGACCGACGAGCCCACGACCCCTTCGATCAAGAAGATGGACGCGCTCGACCCTGAGAAGGCAGTAGCAGGTGCCAAGTTCCACGTCTGGAACGACGAGGGCGCCTTCGACGAGGAGATGGCCACCGACGAGAACGGCGTCATATCCCTCGCCTACGCGAAGCACGGAACCTACCACATCCAAGAGGTCGAAGCACCTGAAGGCTACGTTATCGCAGACCTCGACGACGAGGGCAAGCCGACCGTGACCGACTTTGTAGTCAACGACCAGGGCATGATCGAGTGGGACGAGACTGGCGCCATGGCCGCCCAACACGAGTTCACGCTTGAGAACATGCCCAAGACCATGAAGACCACAGCGACCGACTCAGAGAGCGGGACGCACGAGGGCCAGGCGCGCGATGAGCTCACTATCGTGGACACCATCGAATACACCGGCCTCATCCCCGGCAATGAGTACACCGTGAGCGGAACCCTCATGGACAAGGCCACCGGCGAGCCCGCGCTCGATGACGAGGGCGACGAGATCACGGCGTCCACCACCTTCACCGCAGAGGAATCCTGCGGCACGGTAGACGTGACCTTCACCTTCGCGGGAGTGAATCTCGCAGGCAAGTCGCTCGTCGCATTTGAGACCATGGAGTTCGGTGGCGCGGAGTACATGGTGCACGCGGACATCGACGACGTGGAACAAGCGGTCGCCATCGTGGACATCGCCACCAATGCGCGCGATGCCGAGACCGGCACGAATGTTGGCACCATCGGTGAGCGCGTGAAGCTCATCGACGCGGTTGCCTACACCGGACTCGCGCCGGGCAGCTCCTACAAGCTGTTCACCATGCTCATGGACAAGGCTACCGGAAACCCGCTTACGGGCGATGACGGCCTGCCCATCGTGGGAACGACCGAGTTCGTGCCCGAAACGCTCGATGGCACCATCGACGTAGAGGTTGAGACTGATTCGCGCGAGTTAACGGGGCACGACATTGTGTTCTTCGAGAAGCTCTCCGATGCGGAAGAGAATATCATCGCAACGCATGAGGACATCGAGGACGAGGGGCAGACAGTGAGCTTCCCTGAACCCCTCACCGAACCCGAAAACCCAGGCAAGGGATACCCGAAGACCGGCGCTTTAGCCGAGGTCGATCCCGTCACGGCCAGTGTCGCAGTGATCCTGCTCTGCGGCATCGCAGGTGCGACCTACGCCTTTGTACGCCGCTCCCGCAAGCAGACCGACGCCATCGCCGAGATGGAAGAGGGAGTATTGGCTGGAGCCGACGAGGATTAAATCCGACTCTTTGCCCGTGCAGAGAAGCAATAGCTGATGGCAATTGAGCGACAGGGTGGGGCGCTCGACATGCGTCCCACCCTTTTTCGATACAAGGAGCAAAAGATGGAGAGAATACGAAAGGCGGCGAAGGCCACGAGTGTAATCGTCATCGCCATACTCACAGCGCTTGTTGTCACCGCACTATGCTCACCAGAGGAAGATTGGACAGAACTGGCTGAGATGATGGAAAGCCTGGATGGTCAAAGTGACCTGGAAAGACAGATTGATTGGGATAATCTCCCGAAAGAGGTAGTCGCTTGGGTCGAGGTGCCTGGCACGAGCATAGACGAGCCCATCGTCCAAGCATCTCCCAACTCTCCGGACGCATACCTCTACAAAGACGTGTTCGGCGAGGGGGCATACGGCACGCCTTACATTGACTGCGAATGCTCGATAGATTCTCGCTTCGTCATGGTCTACGGCCACCACATGTCCGATGGTTCCGTGTTCGCAGGCTTCGCGAGCTTCATAGATGAAGGTTATGCGCAAGAGCATGATGAAATCATCGTCTACAAACGCTCAGGGGAGATTCTTAATCTCAAGCCCATTGCGGTGAATATCGTGAGCGCTAGCCAGGAGAGCCTTGTAATAGACCAAGAAACGGAGGTTGCATCTCTTCTTAAATCAGTGGATCTAAAGCTAGCAGAAGCAAGCAGCGATGGACAACTCTTCGCATTCGCAACCTGCTCTTATCAAACCTGGAACAGCAGAACCGTTGTTTACGCATGCACATCTAGCGTAGCACGTTGACGACGAGCACGACCTCTACTCCAATCCTGCCCGGCCTAGAACGTCCCTTGACTCCTTTGCATCCCGTCATCCCGTCCCGCGCCATCTCCATATGTCAGACCAAGACGGCATATGGAGATGGCAAAATACGACTATGCAG
Organism: uncultured Eggerthella sp.; assembly: GCA_959607715.1. Lineage (GTDB taxonomy): Bacteria > Actinomycetota > Coriobacteriia > Coriobacteriales > Eggerthellaceae > Anaerotardibacter. The sequence continues at coordinate 169,763 of CAUHNN010000001.1, forward strand.
AACTTGCACCTTTACTACGAGGACGGCAGCTCTTTTTCTTTGTATTTTACATTTCGTAAGGAAGCGCGAATTGAACCAACTGGAACACCTGAACGACGCGCTTGCGTACATCGAGGACCATCTGGACGGAACTCTCGATACGGACGAGGCAGCCCGCATTGCAGCTTGCTCTGCTTACCAGCTGAAGCGGATGTTTCCCTGTCTTGCGGAAATCACGCTCTCGGAATACGTCCGATGTCGTGCCATGACTCGTGTCGCCCAGGACCTTCTCGGAACCCACGAGAAGGTGATCGACATCGCCCTGCGCTATGGCTACGAGTCACCGAGGGCGTTCTCGAAGGCCTTCCGACGCGTTCATGGGATGTCGCTGAGCGATGCGTGGCAGCTCGATGCCAAGGTCACGCTTCATCCCCGCTCATATTAGAATCAACTGAATCGAGATGTCATCGGAGCGCACGTCAACGTTCAAGATGATTTCATGACAATGCGATGGAGCGCGCAAACAGCCCTACTGAATACAAAGCCGAAAAAAGCTTTGCAACCTAACTCTCGAATGAGCAGAGAGCACATTGCTGTTGTGCAAGAAGTGGCGACACAGGGCCTCGACTCAGCGCTACGAATGACTTGGTTGCACGCGATATTGCGGTGTAAAGCCGCCTTCTCCACAAATCTGTTTCACCAAGAGCCGTCTTCGAGACGTCGACTAAAATCACATGGTCGAATTCGAGCCCTTTAGCCTCTTCAAGCGTCAGTACCCTGATATCATCCAAAGGCTTCACGCTTGCGTATTCGCGATACTCAGCAATTTTCAACTGGACGCGCTCCAATTCTTCTGTTTGAAGCGTGATGATAGCCGCTGACTCTGTGGCGTATTCACCCGCAACGATTCTCTCGATCTCAGATGCGAGTGCTTCTCTGTAGGAGTCGTTATCCTTGCATTCCAAGATTCGTGGCTCAGAGCCATTTCTTTGGATCGATTCGATGCGAAGATGTTCGTTGAGATCGGCAAATGATGCGAACAGTCGCGTAATCTCCACTGTTGACCGATAGCTTATAGCGAGATGCGCCTCGCTGACTGACCCCTTGTGCTTTGCGAACAGTTCCCGTATCTCATCGAAGGAAGCCAATCCTTCGGAAAGAGCCTGATTCGGATCCCCTAAGAGCAGAAAGCGAGCGCGACAATAGTACGAGGCGATGACGTTAAGCTGTTCAAGGGTGTAATCTTGAACCTCGTCTATGAGCACGTACCTTATGTTCTCGGCTTCCAGGCACGCCTCGGCCGGTTCCTCCTTTCCCAACTCGCTCTTGACAAGATCAAGCATCTCGTCAGGCATAAGCGATGCGCCTTCGACTGCCGAAAGCCCCGATATCTCTTCCTTCAAGCTATTCCACGTATGCATGCGCGGGTTCTTCTCGCCAAGCTCCGGGAGCACGTTCTCGATGTATTCCTGAAACATGACATTCGGTGTTATAAGCACCACGTTCTCTGGTTTCAGGCTGCCGCGGTTCTGGAAGAACAGGTACGCCAAGCGTTGAAGCATAACCGAGGTCTTTCCGCTGCCGGCAACGCCCGACACCAGGATCGCAGACGCGTCGGGAGCGCGCACGATCGCGTTCTGCTCCTTCTGGATTGTCGCCGTGATTTCTTCCATGCGCGAAGAGCGGGCCCGTGACAACGACTCAATGAGCAGGTCATCCTGCAAGGCGATGTCTGTGTCGAAGTACGCGATGAGCTCGCTGCCGTCTATCTTGAATTGCCGCCGAAGGTCAAGATCCGCCTCGATCGTCTTCCCGTTGGCCTCATAGGAAACCCTTCCCTGCGACTGGCTGTAATACACCTCGGCAACGGGAGATCTCCAGTCGTAGACCAGCTGCCCTTTCTCCTTGTCCGAAAAGCCGACGGCTCCAAGATATATCTCCCGAGGCTTGCTTCGGTTGGGAAACCGCAAGATCAGCTTCGCGAAGTATGGCCTTTTCAGCAGAAGGGAAATGGCTTTGGCTTTTTCGATGTTTATCCGCCGTTCGTTTTCATGTTGCTTGATTATGGAGTTGGCGGCCTCGTATGCGGCAAGCGTCTCAATGGTGGCCGATGCGTCGGTGAAATCTGGCCTGATGTCTTCCATCATGGAAGACCTATCTGACCTCGCATTGGATTCGATCTTTTCGATCCTATGCGTAATTGCCTCATTGGTCTTCGAGAGATCGGAATGCACCTCCCTCAAGTGCTTCTGCTCGGAATCGAATACGGGATCGCTTGAACGCACCATTGCTCTCCTCTCGCACGAACGACAAATCGGCCTCGTATGCGCTCTTGGCCCAAAAGCTTTCGTTTAAACGAAAGAAAAACCCATCGGCGAATAAAAGACCATCGTCGAGGATATACAAGCAATCTCGAAAAATGCAGCCTGTTTTTTCGGGGATAAATCACGGTATAATTAAGATGCAAGAAGAGAAGCGGTGCTTCGGATGCTAAAAAGCATCTCTCGATGTAGGTATTTGCCGCCGTGCTGGTTAATTCAATCGAAGCGCGAAACTGCCCGAATCGGAAAACATTTCATTGAACAGATATTAATGCAAAGAATCAGGAGTCAAGGGGTCGGTTCTCTTGACTCATTGATCCATGTGCTTCGCGCCCCAATCGCACATGGCATCAAGCACTGGATAGAGCGTCTCGCCTTCCGGCGTGAGGGAGTATTCGGTCTTCGGCGGTACAACGGGGTAGACCACACGCTTTATGAGGCCGTCTTGCTCAAGCTCGCGAAGCTGCTGAGCCAGCATCTTGTCGGTCGCCTTCGGGATGCGCCGATGCAGCTCGCTGTATCTCAGCGTGTTCCCCTTGAGGTGCCAGAGTATCACGGCCTTGTACTTCCCGCCGATGAGCGAGATGGTCGCATCCACCGGGCAGTTGAACTCCCGCTTCGCATGAACGCCCATGCATCCTCCTTACTATCTATTTGGGAAGTATATACCCAAATAGTACATTCTTCCCAACGTGAAATCGGAAGCTATCCTTGGATGCAGAAACCTGTCGAAGAGAGGAGCTTTCCATGGATTTCCTAGATCTAGCAAAGAAACGGTATTCGGTACGGTCATATAAGAAAACGCCTGTAGAAGAGGAGAAGGTCGCCTGCATCTTGGAAGCAGCGCGGGTGGCCCCGTCGGCTGCCAACCTACAGCCGACACGCCTTGTCGTCATCGACAACGCGGAGGGAATGGAAAAGCTCAGCCGTGCGGCAAATGTCTACAGCGCGCCTCTCGCCATCATCGTGTGCGCGGACCACGCGAAAGCTTGGAAGCGCCCAGCTGACGGCAAGAGCACTGTTGACATCGATGCGTCAATCGCCACCGACCACATGATGATGGAGGCAACAAGCCTCGGGCTTGGGAGCGTGTGGATATGCTGGTTCGACCCCGAAGTCGTCGCCCACGAGTTCGGCCTTCCCGAAACCTTTGAGCCGATAAACGTGCTTGCCATCGGCTACAGTGACGAGCCCGCAAAATCTCCCGACCGACACGCGACCGAGAGAATACCTGTTGGAGAGCTTCTGGCATGCCATTAGGCGTTTTCTTGGCATAGAATAATGCATCCAGCAAATAGGTAGGTGATCATGGCCACATTCTATGTCGCGCGACATGGACAGACGTTGCTGAACGTGCTTGGAAGAGCGCAAGGTTGGTGTGACTCTCCATTAACTACGGAAGGCGAAGATGCCGCAGCGGGCTTAGGCAGCTCGCTCAAAACTGTTCCGCTGCATGCCGCTTATGCAAGCGACACTATGCGGGCGGTCCAGACGGCACGGATTTGCCTTGAAGCTGCTGGTCAGGGGTTTTGCCCCGTCGTCGAAGACGCCCGCCTGAGGGAATGGTGCTTGGGCTCGATGGAGGCCGAATCCAACGACGTATTCGCAAGACGGGTTTCGGAATGGATCGGACCTCCGAACTCTATGGACGACATGAACCGAAGACTGCCGGAGATCGCCGAGGCGTTAAGGGCGCATGACGAAACCCGCACTGCCGAATCGTTTCAATCAATAGCCAATAGGGCAATGGGGTTCCTGAAAGATGCCGCTGAGCTACATGGGAGCGACTCGAACATATTGGTCGTGACCCATGCCTTCCTTATTAAAACGATGCTGTTCGTCATCGAGCCAGAAAGACTGGATGCGCTAGGCAAGATAGACAATGGCTCATTCGTGAAGTTGTGTATTGAGTGAGCAAAAGGGGCGTTCCAAAATGCTCATTGCCTCTTGAACGCCCCTTTTGCTCACCCCCCCCCTTTTTTTTGCTCACTCATATTTGCGCAGGTGCTCTTTGGCTCTTTCGATGGTCATGGATCATCCTTCCTATTGCATGCTCAAACGCCCGAAATCGTCCCACTCGCCGTAAAGCTTTCCTTGGCGCGTTGCTTCGATGAGACGATCGAGTCGTTTTCGGTATTCATCGGGCCGTGATCGTACTCGTTGGATATTGTCGGCCCGGACGCGCTGATAAAGTGGCGGAAAGCTCTTGAAGCGCGTCCACAAACGGGCTTTCTTGAGCTCCCCTTCTATGCCTTCGTAGATGCGGAAGCTGCGCGGGCCCATCGCGGGAAGGCAGGCGCGCCCAACATCTGTCATCTTGCCTAATCGCTCAAGACGCCGTACCCGCTCCTTGTTGAGCTCCGACCACGAGCTTCCTCGCGAGCGTGGCGTAAAGCGCTGAAGCGCGCCGCAGCCTTCGAAGGACTTCAGATGTCCATCTATCCATCCGAAGCAGAGAGCCTCTTCCACAGCATCCAAATAGGCGAAGGCATCCTCTGTGGGTCTACCGCGCTTCAGCTTGAGCCAGCATTCGCGCTCGCTGCCATGATTGTTTTCGAGCCAGCAACGAAATTCTTCCCGCGTATGCGCGATATCGACGTTTTCGAGCTCGTCGAATTCTCTTGGTTCAGCCGCCATCTTAGAGTCCCAACTCCTCTTCTCCCCATTGCTTCATGGCGAGCAGGATGGGAATGAAGCTCTCGCCCTGCTCCGTTAGCGTGTACTCGACGCGTGGAGGCACCTCGCCGAAGTCGGTGCGCACGAGGAAACCATCATCCACGAGTTCCTTGAGCTGCTTTGAGAGCGTGGATTCGGATATGTTGCCGATGCAACGCCTAAGCTGCCCGAAATGCCTCACATCTTTGAGCGCAATGTAGAAGAGTATCTCGATCTTCCATTTGCCGCCAATCATGCGTTGAAGCATGGAAACCGACTTGCAGCGCTCTATCTCCTCGCCCTGCCTCCTTGCCATAAACCCAACTCCTATGTACTACAAAAAATATCAGTACTTCCAATTCTAGAGCTTCATTTGCATGATGGATGCGACAAGCCTAATCCTCATATGAGGATCCGAAGCAAGGAGCACATCATGCATTACACGGGAACAATCTGGAGGCCGCCCTATGAGGCCGATTCCCTCATCTTGGAAGCGACTGCGGGATGCACACATCGTGCTTGCAAATTCTGCACGCTCTACGACGAGCTTCCCTTCAAATTTAAAGCATCGGAACTATCCACGATAGAATCCGACCTCCTTGAGGCGCAGACATGGTTCCACGATCCGCTGTCGAAGATTGAGACGCGCCTTTTCAGCCTTCCAACATCCAAACGTTGCCGCGTCTTTCTTGCAGGTGCTAACCCGTTTGCCCTTAAGGCGAAGCGTCTGCTCGAGATTGCCGATCTCGTTCGCAAGTATTTTCCGTGGTGTAGGACAATCGGCTGTTTCGCGCGCGTGACAGATGTCGCCTCGAAAACAGGCGAGGAGCTTGCAGCCCTTCGCGAAGCGGGATACACCGGCCTCACCATCGGGATAGAGACGGGAGATGATGCCGCCCTTGCCTTCATGAACAAAGGTTACGCAGCGCAAGACATCATTGCGCAGTGTGCACGCCTGGATGCGGCGGACATCGCCTATGCCTTCTTTTATCTCGCGGGAATCTCAGGGAAAGGACGTGGTATCGAGGGCGCGCGGCTCACGGCGGCAGTCTGCAATCAAACGCGCCCCTCCCTCATCGGAGCGAACATGCTCACCATCTACAAAAACTCCGAGCTTTACCAGGAGATTCTGGCTGGCAACTGGGAGGAAGAAACGGAGATCGAGAAGTATCAGGAAATCAAAGCTCTCGTCGAAGGTCTGGAAATTCCCGTGGAATTCGCCATGCTCGGTGCATCGAATCCCGTGATGTTACAAGGCAGATTGCTCAAGCAACGTGCGCAAATCGTTGCAACCCTCGACCGTGTGATAGAAGAAATCGGAGAGGACAAGCTGCGCCTCTATCGCACGAACCTGAAGCACCTGTGATGCGTTTGGGTATTCAAGCAAGCATTCCTTAATACCGTCGTTTCTCACGCATAACCTTATGCTGCACTTCCGAGCTCGCTGAGCGCCTTTAGGGTCGCGTCCACGTTCTCGGCATGCCAGTTCTTGTACCCACCTGCATACTGCGAGGCATAAATACCAGAAAGACGGCTGTCGCTCAGCCCCTTCTGCTGTGAGGTAAGACGGACGCTGCCGCCGCTCGTTTCGATGTCGATGATCACATTGAGCAGGTCGTTGGTAAGCTTCACGGATTCAATGTCTGCATAGGGAACAACGAGTGAGACGTCCCGTTCCAACGTTCCCCAAAAGGACTCGAATGGAAGCAGGATGAGCTCGTTCTCGCACATCTGGAGAACCGCCACATCCCATGTTTCGAAAAAGCGGACGATCTTTTCGCTCAGATCCCCCGCTGCGCCTTTGACGATGATGCACCTATCTTCCAGGGGTTCATATCCTGCTTCTATCGCATATTCCCAAACCTTTTCCTCACGCGCCATAACTATTCTCCTTTCATCAGAAGCGCTTTATCTATTCTTCAACGGGAGTGACAATGGGATTGCCGTCCGCGTCTTGAAGCACGGTCATGCCTGTACAGCTGACGCCGGAGGATGCCATGAATCCTGTGAGCAGGTAGTTGACGCCTGTCTCGCGATCGACAAGGACATAGGTGCGATTCTGAGCATCCTGCTGCTTGTAGGTCTCGATGAAACGGTCGTTGGTTGCCTTCATGGGAAAACCTTTCTCTCTATAGTTGAAATGACGGGGATTGTTCGCTGCCACATTGGCCCGCAAGACTTGCCTGCGTATGAGCGGCTTGAATAATCTTCCTAGACCACACATTCGCATGCAAGCACGACGGTTTCACAGAACGCCTGTTCAGAGGCCTTGTCAAAGCCTTTTGACAAGCGTGTTAAAACCTTTCTACTGACACGTGGACTATCATTTGAATCAGCGCATGCTTAACGGCGCTGCAAAGAGCATTGAGAGACATGGACAGATGGAACTATCACGACAACTGAAAACCAGGAGAGAAGAGCAGGGGCTTTCCCAAGACGAGGTGGCGAAGGCGATATTCGTATCGCGCCAGACCATTTCGAATTGGGAGACAGACAAGACCTACCCAGACGTGCAAAGTCTGCTTCTGCTAAGCCAGCTGTACGACACCTCCATAGACGAGCTTGTGAGAGGGGACGCTGGGAGGATCCAGCAGGTCGTCGAACGGGATTCACGCAAGATGAGGCTTCTGTCGTACGGGATGATCGGCTTTTCTTTGCTGGCCTTCCTTTTCCTGCTAGGTTTCTCGCTCGCTTGGCCGGAACCTTCCAGCTTTGCCCGCATGAGCAAGGGCAATATCGCAGGCGGGGTCACATTCATCGTGCTCTACGCCATCGGGTTCGGCATGGCCATCGCCATCGACCGCCTGAAGAAGAAGCACGACATCGTCACTTATCGTGAGATAGACAGGTTCCTCAAGGGGGAGATTGGAGAAGAGCCAGATTCGGAAGGGCTTGCGCGCAAGCATCCGGCTCTTGGCGTTGTGGTAAAGCTCCTCGGTGGCGCGGCGATTGGGCTGCTTCTTGCAGGATTATTGCTTGCCCTCGGCGGATGAGCCTTCTGTTCCACGTATAGAAGTTCGAGTAAACGCATAGAACTTTCGCCTGCGTTTCTACTCTATGTTCTCGAAAAAGTCACCTTGCCTAAAATAATTTGAAAAGAGTCGCACATAGAGTGCGCTTTTCACGTTATGCGTAATAGGAGGTGAGATTCGGGGAATGTCACAAGGCGAAACTCAGCAAGATAACGAAGATTGCAGCAGCGCTAACCAAGTCAACGTCAAAACAAATGCATCTATTTTGGCGGAAAAGTTCGCGGAAGATCATTACGACGAGGTATTCCGCTATTGCGCAAGGCGTCTTCCCACCAAAGAGGATGCCCAGGATGCAACGCAGGAGGTATTCCTCCGCCTTGTGAGGAGCCGTGCTCTTTACGAGAGCAATGACAAGCCACTCGCTTACCTCTACACGTGCGCACGTAACGTTTGTGCCGATTTCTACCGAAAAGGCGTCCCCGGCGATCTTCGAACGGATATCGAATGGGAAGACGTGCCTGACCCATCCACTAAGGACGGTTCTCAATGCATGAGCCTAGCGGAAGCCGTTGCGAGCCTTGCGCCGGAGGAGAGGGAAGTCATCGAGCTTCGCTACGGGCAAGACCTGAGCGTGGCGGATATCGCCCAGGTTCTAGGCGTGTCACGGTTTACGGTCTATCGAAGCTGCAAGCGAGCCTTGCGGTCGCTGAGGCTTGCAATTGGAGATGATTGACATGACGAATATAGAAGACGAGCTCAAAAGATTCTACGCAGAGAACACACCGCCTATCGATCCTGATGAAAAGCATCGGGTCGTGGAGATGGTGGCACGAGCGTCGCAGAAAGACAGCAGCGCGCCAACCGCTGAATCGATTTCTTTTCGGAGGTTCGTGCTCACGCAGGTCCGTTTCATCAATCCCATATGCTGGATCTTGCAGATCGCGCTTATCGCATGCGTGCTGATCACAGGTGACATTTACAAGGCCTCAGAGATCCAGGCTCCTCTCGTCATGACATTCGCGATGCTCACAGTTGTGATAGCCATCCCATCTGCATTCAAGAGCTTCGAAAGCAAAACTGCGGAACTGGAGCTCGCTTGTAGATTCAATAGCGCTCAAGTGCTCGCGTCGAGGCTCATCATCTTCGGGCTCGCAGACGTGCTTTGGTTCTCAATCATCATCGCGGCAATGCCATCGTTTGCGACAAGCGATCCCTTCAGCATCTTCCTCTACGCATCTACGCCGTTCTTCTTGTTCTGTGCTCTGTGCTTCTACTTAGCACGCATTGCAAACAGACACGTGACAAGAGCGGCAATTGCTGCAGCAACGGTCTTGGTTGTCGTGCTCTGGCAGTCAATAGGCTTGTTCCCGCACTGGTATAGCGAGCTCTCATGGGGCACCTGGATGATAGCCCTCGTCCTCTCCATTGCCCTTGCCGCGTTCGAGCTTCGCCGACTCATTGGCGATATGAGCTTCGCCATAGCTCCGAGCTGCGCTCATAGCGTTCGATGACCTCAACATCCACATTTCTGCAAGTAAACACAAACAACAATCGAAAGGGATCATATGGAACTGAAACTTGACCGACTGACCAAACAGTTCGGCTCAGCAATCGCTGTCGACCGTTTGAGCGCGACCCTCACGCCGGGCGTTTACGGTCTTCTAGGCGCGAACGGGGCAGGCAAGACCACGCTCATGCGCATGATATGCGATGTATTGAAGCCGACTTCTGGAAGCGTCGTCTGGAACGGCGTGCCCATCGAGCGATTGGGCGAGCGCTACCGCAGCGTGCTTGGATACCTTCCCCAGGACTTCGGATACTACCCTGATTTCACGGCGCTCGACTTCATGCTGTACCTCTCCGCGCTGAAAGGATTGGATTCGAAAGCCGCTAAGCGAAGGTCGATGGAATTACTTGATCTCGTCGGACTTGCAGGGGTGGCTAAGCGCAAGGTGAAGACGTTTTCCGGAGGGATGAAGCAGCGCCTCGGCATCGCGCAGGCGGTCATAAACGACCCGCAAGTGCTCGTTCTTGACGAACCCACTGCGGGGCTTGATCCTAAGGAGCGCGTTCGTTTTCGAAACCTAATATCGGCGCTCGCTCAGGACAAGGTGGTCATCCTTTCCACACACATCGTCTCCGATGTCGAGTACATAGCAGATGAAATCCTCATCATGCGCGCAGGGCAGATCGTCGCAACGGGAACCGTCGAAGAGATACTCGCGCAGGTATCCGGCGTTGTGTGGGAATGCGCAGTCACTCCGCGCGAGGCGGATGCCATGTCTGCCCGCATGGCCGTCGGCAACGTAAGGTACGACCACAACGGCATGGCGGTCGTGCGGATCGTCTCGGATGTGCCGCCACATGAAAGCGGCCGCCTCGTCGAGCCGACGCTAGAGGATGTGTATCTCTACATCTTCCAAGAAGGTTCAGAAGACGCATCCGGCGATTTCGCCCGACCCAGAAGCCACACAAATCCACGCAGCGCGAGAAGAGGAGGACGCCGTGGGTAGCCTTATCAGATTCGAGCTCAAGAAGATATGTTCGCAGCGCGTAACGCAGGTGGCGGTCTTAGCCATCGCAGCCCTTCTTGCGTGGGTCACCACGTTTAATATCACCTCGCAGTTCGCCCTTGATCCCAATGCTGTCGGATCAGAATTCGAGGGCACTTCCGCCATCGCTCAACAGAAGGAGAATGCGGACGCGCTCACAGGACCCATCACCAACGAGGCAGCAACCGATGCCATACGAGAATGGAAGACCTTCATGGAGGGAGACGAGATAGCTGCGCAATACCAATGGGGCGGCTCGACCATGGGGACGGATGCAGAGGCCTATTGGGACTTTTACGCGCCGCGTACGAACTACCTCTCGCTCATCGTAGGTCCCTGGATGCAGGGTTTCGAGATGCCGGTATCCGTGGCCTCGCGCATCGACACGAACGTAACGCTTGACCTATACGGACAAGCGCGCCAAAAAGCGGCCTCGGAGCTGGCAGGCGGAAACCAAGCCTTCGCTTACTCGGAGGCAGAACGGGCCTTTTGGAAGGAGAAGGCAAGTAATGTTCAGACTCCCGTTGAGTACGGATATGCGGGCGGCTGGCTCGATTTCTTCGACATTTCGGCTTTCCTTATCTTCGCGCTCATCGTGTGCGCCATCGCCTGTGCGAGCGTGTTCAACATTGAATATCGCGAGAAGACAGATGCGGTTCTGCTTTCGACGAAGCTCGGTAAATCGAAGCTGGGTGCCGCCAAGGCGATCGCTTCGATCATTGTGGCAAGCGTTGTGTACATCATTATGCTCGCGGTCTTGCTCGGAGTGCCGCTCGTATTCTTCGGAGCAGAGGGCGCGGGCCTCCCCCTGCAACTGCGAGAGCTTTGCAATACCTACGACTTAAGCTTAGGCGCTGCGGTGCTGGCCTTATGCGTTGTCGGCTACCTCGTTATGCTGGGGTTGCTCGGGATCACCCTGCTGCTCTCCTCTAAGATGCGCTCTTCCATGGGGATACTTGCCATCATCGCCGCCATCGTGATCGTGCCGATGATGATGTCCAACTTGCACAACAACATCGCGAACCATGTGCTGTTCCTATTCCCGTTCCTGGCGCTCGATGCGAATAACTTCTTCGACATGGTTTCCTATTCAATCGGACCTCTGGTCATTGAATACCCCGTTGTGCTGGCGATCTTCTACGCGGCGCTGTTCGTGATAGGAACTCTGCTATCTAGGCGTTGCTTCAGCAAACACCAGGTAGCCTGACGGATAATAAGGCGATGCTGCCCGTATGGTTATTTGAACAGGCAGCATCGCTCATAGCAAGCTCTCTAATTCACTCCCAATGACCACCAACGACTTTCGTTTCCCAATGTCCCTCTTCCTTATGGCTAACTGTGTTGTAGCCGGTGACTATTTGACGGATTTCGCTATGATGCCCTGATCCTTCACCGGCCTTCATGTGCTCTTTCGCATGGGCGGAGGTGTTGCCGGTAATGTCGGTTCCGCAGATGTTGCAGATGGAGACCTCCACCGTGCTATAAATGGGAACGCTTTCAGTCCAGGCTTCCCTGTCAACGACCCATACGCGCTCTGTGTCCTCCACCCATTTCTTCTGTGAGGCGCTCTGGGACGGAACTGCTGAGTTTCCTTTTGGTTCGCCCGTAGACCTTTGATGTTGTGCATCCTCGGCAGAACCCTGGGAAGGCGCAGCTTTACCCTGGGCTGTTGCTTCGTCGCCGGATATGCTCTCGGCCTTCTCTGTCCCCGTCTCGTCATCCGCCTCTTGCCCAATAGACTCTGTTTCGGCTTCTGGCAAGTCAACGTTCTCGACCACGCCGTCAGCCGCATCGGCGACCGCCTGGTTCGCGCCTATTCCTCCAACGCTGGCGATGCCCGAGCATGACACGAGCGTGATGCCGACAGCAAACACCAAGCCGATAATGACGCATGCTATCGCCCACTTGACCTTATTGTCTCTAACCATCTCTTTGACCTTCATCTGCATCACCTTCCTACATGAAGCGGAATACCGCTTTGATAAGCCAACGCACGAAGCTACCAACCAACTTCATCGATATCTCCCCAATCCTGCTCGCACTCTTTATCGCTTTCGGCCTGCGCTTTCGCATGCGCGCTCACGCACGCGGAAACCGTCTCCCTATCCACGCCCGGAATGTCCGGCGATTCTTCCCCGCTTATAACCTGCATGTATTCGTAGAGCTCTGCTATCCGAGCATGCAGCCCGGCAGATGACGTTCCCGTGCATTCGTAAGCTGCCTCGTCAAAGCTCTGGAGGTCTATCAGGTGGCCGAGCACCCGCTTGATGATCGCCTCGCCATCGACCACCACGAGCTCAACATGCTCAAGCTCCTCGGCCGAGGAAAGGAGAAAACGCCATCCTTTCGTCCGCCTTGCGACCGGAATCTCGTCGCCTTCATCCTCGTGTTCGCCGCATGCCTGATAGCTGTGGGCGGCAAGCCAGAGTCCTCCCTCTCCCAAGCGATCGAAGCGAACCTCGAAGTTCGTGAGCATGTTGGCTTTGCCGAGGGGAAGTCCTGCCGTGAACGCGGATGTGTCGAACACGTCGAGCCTCTGGTCGTCGTAGGTGATCTTCACTATCATCTGCCACCCCTTTCCCTCGCCCTTGCGCGTTCCGCTTCCTGCTCGCGGACTCGCTGGCTGGAACCCTGGTTCCCGCGCATCCTCGTCGCAACGGCAGCCGGATCGCTATCGCGCTGCATGAGGCCTTTCTCCGTTACGTACGACCGCGCCTCTATCAGCCTCCTGTAGCCCTCGCCGCCCTCGTTTCCGCGACGCTGCAGGGTCGAGAGCCTCCGATCGAAATCGTCCAGATTCTTCACGTTGAACTTCGCGCACGTTTCCAGCACGGCGGAGAGCCTTGACAGGTCGGCGAGGTCGTTTAGCGCCACTGCGCTTGCAGCTCTCTGGCGAATCTGTGAAGCAGTGCGGGCTTCGGGGATGTACGCCCCTTGGCGCTCGAAGCGGTTGCGCAGCATCTGTTTCCCGTAGGTGAAGCCGAGACGCTCTCCTGACACGCGCTTGGTCGGATCGTCGGCCAGCGCGAATATCCAATCTTCGCGGCGCGCCTTCTCGGAGTTGTCCTCAATCGAGATGCCGAGCTTCGCGAGGGCAGTCCTGAACTCGCCTTCGGTTCTGCAGGTGTTCTTAGCAAGGGCGACTCGCGCCCTGATATCTCCAACCCACGAATAGCCGCCTGAGCGCATGATCTCCCTTTCTGCGCGTCCGAAGTAAACTGCCTGGCGGCTTCTCGGCTCTAGCTTCCGCTCCTTGCTGCCCCGCTTCGGCATGACGTTGGAAAGACCCGACAACCCCATTTCCCGAGCCATGTCCTGAAGTTCTTGGTTGAGGGTCTCTGGCTTGCTTATGTGGCAGCGGTATCCGGTCTTGAGATTCGCGTTGTTGACGACGACGTGCGCATGCGGGATTCCCCTCTCGTTGTCGTCGTGGTAGACGATCGCCACCTCAAAGTCCTTGAAGTGTCTCTCTGTCCAAGCGCGGGATAGTCGGCGCAGCGCATTCAGGTCGATGCCGTCTTCGGGGTCGGGCGAGATGACGAAATGCTCGAACGTCCTGGCATCCAGGCCGCGCCAGGGGGTGTTCGTCCCGTAGGCTTCGCGCGTCCTGTCCATCTCGACGTCCCAATCAACGAAGATCGAATGCTCGCCAGGCGCTTCGCCGACCCATTCCTCCATGGGAAGATTCATCACGTCCCGTGCGAGCGCCCGGTTCCCCTTCTCAAGATATCGGCGTATGCCAGCCGTTCCTCCGTGCCCCGCTATGGCCTTCAGGATCGGCATCATCGGGCCTCGACGATCATCTTGTCCTGAAGCTTCGCGATCTCGTAGACGATGCGCTCCGCATTGCGGTTCACGGTGGCGAGCTCGACCTCGATGCACTCTGCCTTCTCGTCCAACAGGCGCGAGTCGCTCTTCCCGTGAGCGATGTAATAGTTGATGGAGTTCATCGCATGCACCGCCTGGTTGTAGTGGTAGCCCCAGCGAGTGAGCTCGCGTGAGATGTCACGGATCGATTTCTTGTCCAGGACAATGCAGGGCGCGGATTCCTCGGTTACCTCATCGCAGACGATCGGAATGCGGATGAGGTAGCGAAGGTACATTGACTTGGAGAGCTCGGCCTTGCAGCAGCGCTTCACTAGTTTCTGGTAATCGTCTTCGGCAAGGCGGAAGCTCAGTGTCCGAACTTTGTTGGTTTTGCTCATCGTTTCCTCCTGACGTGTTTGCTTTTCCCTAGGGGCGCGGGGGATCCCCCGCCAGCTTGTGCCCATTCGGCTCTGAGCCGGATGTCGCCAAGCTGCGCTCCCCGGGACTCACCGGAGCCGAGCCCGCAAACTGCTCGGCGACATAACCGTTCGAACGCCTCCCGGGGACAAGTTGCATGGCGCAAGGAATCGAAGATGTAATACGCCATGCGATACTTGCTGGATTCGGCGTCTAAGCGCCTATGACATCCAAGTTGGGTATTTATCCTGGGAATTGCATTCGGGGCGCTTAGCCGCCGTGCTGGAGGAAGGGCGTTGGGATTCATGTGCGAGCATGAAATCGCCTCGTTTCTTGCGTCTTCGCTGCACCTCCGAATGGTGGAATGAGATGCGGCTTGGTTTGTATTACATTCCCATTATATACCAAAACCGTACAGATATGTACGGTTTTGCATGAGAGAAATTGTTTCGAAAGAAGAGCTAAGACGTTAAAACGTGAATCTCAAGTCCTTCGCACATTCCTGAGAAGGAAGGAAAAGACAGCTGCGCGAGGTAAAACTTATTACGACTATGAGATCTGCTTGCTCATATGATAGTTGGTCAGCGGAATCCCATTCCTGACAACTGTGTTTTTGCGGTCTGCTACGTATCCCGCACTTTCGAAAAATGATCTTGCGGTGATCGAAGAAAAAAGGGCTATAGACCGAGATCCGCGTTCGCTCGCAAGACGCTCCAGCTCCATTAGGATAATCTTACCTATACCTTGGCTTTGGCGATCCTTATGAACATAGAGCATGTCGACATTGCCCTTATTGTCAAGACTTCCGAATCCAATTAGGATTCCGCATTCTTTGATGCCAACCGTCTGTTGACCGGATAGTTTTCGGACGATTCCTTCACGATGCTCATCGCAGTGAGGAGCCCATGCGTCGAGTTGTTCTTGGGTGTAGTCGTGAATGTTGATCGTATGAACTGTGTCAAAGAAGAGCTTGGCTGCCCTAGTGAAGTCTTCGTTGAGCAAAGGTCCAATTTCGTAGCCTTCGGAATCGTAAGCCGCATCTATCAAATGGCAGTGGAGCCCTTGTTCGCGACATGTCGTCAGATTGCCTTCGTTCTCCTCGACGAGGGCATCGACGTCTATCTCATCTGATAGCCGATTCTCGATTACATTTGAGAAGTGCCGGATGTCATCAACGTGATTTTTCAAGTAATTGCTCGTCATGACAAGGCAGCAGAATTCGATTTCCGCAAGGTATTCGGACTCAAAGTCCGCTCTCCAATCGAAGGGGATGTAGCATCCTTCAACGATGAGATTCTGCTTGTTCTCGATGGCTGTCTTTATCATCTCGCTGACGATTCCCCATAGATAGGGAGTGAGCAGCTCGTCATCCTCGGGCGTCAGCTGCGTCTGACCGCTGCGAATGAGCCCCATTTTCAGCAAGTCGATCGAAAGCACGGGGTAGCGGTAGCGCTCCATTAGCTTCTGGGCCAAAAGCGTCTTGCCCGTGTGGCTTGCGCCCGTGATTAAGATGATCATCGTCTTCCGTTCCCTTTGAACCATCTGATAGAAAAATTGTAAGACAGCGTACCTGTAGAATAGGCAGGAAACGCTCTTCTACCACCAGGCGTGGTAGAAGAGCTCGTCGCCGTCCTGGAGCGCATCGTAGACTTTGCGGATGATTTCGAGAGTGTCGTCAACATCCATGAAGTAGTCGTCATCGTACTCGCTGCTCCCGAAGAAGAAGCCCTCCTGGCGCGGCAGCAGCACCGGTGCGCTCTCTGGGTTCGCCTTCACGAGCTGGCACGTGATCCCGAGCGACATCAGCTGTTCGAAGCTCACGGGGTAGAGCTCGCAGTTCTCAAGCTCGCCGTAGGCAACGTTGCGCTCGAACCAGCCGTGGATGTGGTTGGCCTTGCGCCAGCAGGCGACCATTTCGTCTTGCTCGTTTTTCGCGGCGGCGCTGCGCTTCGTCAGATACATATCGAGTCCCATGGTGGTGATCCTTTCTGATGGTTGGCGGATTGTTCCCCGAAGGCCGCCGAGCCCATCGGCCCGGCGACGCATGCGGGACTCCTCAAGAGGAGGAAAGGAGGTCGGCTATTCCTCCTCCGGGATATCGCTGCAGGACATCACGTTGATGTGGTGCTTGATGAGCGCCCTGTCCGGGCTGATGAGGAGCAGGCCGATGTGGTCGAAGCGGATGGTGCAGGTGGCGTGGTCACGGCTGTCCTTCAGCCAGCTGATGGCGAACCCTTCGAGTGCCTCTTCGTTTACGTGCTCCGGCGGGAACGAGTCCGAGTCCCTGCGGGCTGCGACGGATACGAAAACGAGGGCGTCTTCGTCTTGCGCCACGATGCTTACGGGCGAGTCGATGTCGTCCTCCCAAGGCTGCTCGACGATCTCGTAGCCACGACGGTTAAGGTACGCTGCCGCTGCCTGGTTCGACTTCTCGATGAATTCTTTCATGATGACCTCCTGATTGTCTTAGGCTCGGCCCTTTGCCTTGCCTTGTGACACGGGAGGCGCACGGGTTCGCGCGCTTTGCAAGGGGGAAAGCGAAGCGGCACGTCGAAGGCTGTTCTTCGCCGCACTAGTTTTCGCATTTGTTTTCGGAGGATTGGGAGAATGCCTCTACCGAGAAAAGAAATGGGAAAAGTATCGCGGCCCTTGCCAAAGCCCTGAGCGGTTCCGTGCGAGCGTGCGTGTGATAAGGCAGGAAAGGGCGAGGCGCGCAGGAGGGCATCGGGGAAATCTCGATCGGGCCATGCACGCCTCACCAGCGATGCGCTCACACGATTTCGATGGCGACCGACGGCTCGACATGCAGCGCGAGCTCGTCGTTGTTGCAAGACGTCCGGAATTCAATGTCGTCCCAGCTCTCGCCGATGCGGCAGAACTCGTAGGGAAGCCCGCACTCGTCGATCTCGCTGAGCGCGTCTGCGACATTGCTCACGTCGGCGAAAAGGCCCTCGTACCACTTGATGTAGTCCCAGCCGAAGACCACGCATCCGTCGCTTTCCTCGAAGAAATCCGGCTTGCGGCAAGAGCCCATGAGGGGAGATGTCCCCAAGCCCTCGCTGAGCGTATCCACGCGCTCGCACATCTGGTCGTAGCCCTCGCGGGTCGTGACTATCTTCACTTCGCTTCTGTATCCCATGTTCGCGATCCTTTCTGGTGGTGTTGTATGCGGAGCGGCGGCTGCCAGCCCACGCAGGGCTGGCAGCGAAAAGGCCGGTCACTCGCGGGGAGCGATCCGGCAGGTGTCCGAGTCGATGTAGTTGTTGCCGTTCCAGGAGTAATCGCCGTCGTGCTCGTAGCGGTTCACGAAGGGAGCGCCCACAAGTCCCCTGGGCGCGTCGTCCGCGCCGGAGCCGACGACCTCGAAGAGCTCGTATCCGGATTCGTACTCGCGCATCCAGACCTTATCGCCCAAACGAACCTCGGACGTGGGGATCTCGGGCGCATCGAGGAAGTCGCCGAGCCTCAGGCCCTCGGGCATCGCCTCGTCGAAGGCGTGGAGCATCTCGTTGAACTTGTGCCAGTCCTCCTCTTCGGAAGGCTCGAAGGAGCGCATCCCGATGGGGTTCCAGTCTGCGTCGTACTCCGTTCGCAGGTGGTCGGCGATGCGCCAGTCCTCGATGACGTAGACGCCGTTGTCTCCGGGATCCATCTGCCGATCCGTGGTGTAGGCACCGATGCCGAGGGACAAGGAGCCACCGAAGAAGTTCCCCATCACCTGGCACATGCGCGCCCAGCCGTAGCAGTCCTGGCTCGGGGGACGGTAGCCTTGAAGCTCGCAGTACTTGAGAAGCGGTTCGACGGTATCCCGACCGCCGTTCCAGTGCAGGTACAGCCCGATCTTTCGCTCCTTCGTGGTGATGACTGCCCGATTTCCCATGATGACCTCCTAATCTTTCGGCGGTCGCCCTGTGCCACCGCCTCGTGATCCGGGGTCGTGCGCGGGTTCCGCCTGCGGTGCAAGGAGTAAAGCGGGCTTCTTCGCAAAGGGCGCATGCCCGCAACCTGCACGAGAGGTTTGCGAAGGGAAATCTGCTTGTGCGGGTTTTGCGCAGGAAGGACGCGCCTTGCGGCGCACACGGCGGGTTCCGTGCGAGAGTGCCTGGATGAGAGGCGGGGCGGGGCGATCGTGCAAGGCGAGGAGGCATGGGAAGTAGGCTATCGAAAACGAGGAAGAAGGAGCGGGCAGCCATTATGGCGGTTCGGCGAGTGCTGGAGACGCGCTGCCTTTTGTGACAGCGTTCGGTACGGATTTGTACGATAATGGGCAGATACGGCAAGACTTGAAGGGGACGGATGCGCATGGCGACTGTCGGCGAGAACATAAGGAAGCACCGAAAGGCGCAGGGCCTGAGCATCGTGGGGCTCGCGGAGAAGGTCGGCATGACCGAGGGCGCGATCCGCCACTACGAGAGCGGGATACGCACGCCCGGTGAAGAGCAGCTGAAGAAGATCGCCCGAGCCCTCGACGTGTCACCGAAGATGCTCGAAGACCATAAGATCGAGAGCGCCAGAGACTTGGTGGGAACACTACTCCAGCTCGAAGACGAGTTCGGGCTCGTCCCAGACATGTGCGACGGCGGCCTATGGATCGACCCGAAGGCGAAGAACGCCCAGAAGACGGATGCCGTGATAAAGGCCTGGGGTGCGATGCGCCACCGCCTCATCACGGGCGAGATCACCCAGGAGGAATACGATGCCTGGAAGATGAAGTTCTAGACGCAAAAGAATAAGGATATGAGCATGAAATTGAATTGGCTTAATAACAGCGGCTTCATCACAAAAAAGCTTTACGCACCGTTTGCCGTTGAAAAAGACAGCGAGTACCTGCAGGATCTATCCAGCCGGTATGACATCCTTTTTAAACAGGCGCAAGGGGCTGGAGCAGATAAGAAGAGCATCGACATAATAGATGAATACAGGGAGATGATTCTTGGGGCGCTTGAAAAATACTACGAGGCAGATATCGCGCAATGCAACGCAATAATAGAAGAGCTAATCCAAGATATTGGCGATAACCCCCTTGCAGTCGATAAAGTAAATCGATCAAGGGCTTTCCCCGGAACGCTTGGCAGCGAGGTCCAATTCTTCAGGGGAAGGGTTGGTAATCCATCCTGTGCTTATTCGAAAAAGAGCATGCTTCATTTGCCGAAAAGCCAAAGGGCAAAAACCGGCAATTATAGGTTCAGTATTCCCGGCAATCCAAGCTTTTACCTTGCTATTTCTTTGAAATGACTGACGCTGAAATCGCGGAGCTGATGAAGATACCGCGAAGCACAGTACAGTATCGACGGACAAGCTCTTTTGAACTGCTAAAAAGATTTTTGGAGGAACGCGCTGATGAATGGGAAGAATTTTAATGACGACGAGCGCGGCTTATTACCTTTCCCGGTCATTTTAGCCGCGACAAAGGGCGACCCCGACGCTATGAAAGTTGTCTTGCAGCATTATCAAAGCTACATAGCCCACCTGTCTATGCGGAAAATCCGCGATACAAGCGGTAACACCTTTTGGGGCATAGACGAGGATTTACGGGAACGGCTGCAAGCGAAGCTCATGCGGGCTATCCTTAATTTTAAGATCAATTAAGCCATTGGCGCAAAGTATTCTCCCCTTTCTGCTTTGCGCGGCTTATTGGCTCTTGTCCTTGAACCTTGACAAAGAAAGCGGCGCAAGATAACGGCGGCGCAGCATAGGGCAGATCGGATACGTCCCTTTTGCGCCGAGCCACACGGCGGGTGCGCCATGACACTATCCCGGCGGGGTTTTCTTTTCCCCGCCGGGACAGCCGAGCGACCAACACCACGCCGGGGAGCAAGTTTAGCAGCTTGCGGGCGACGACAGCGCAGAATATATAATGATACTCCCTTACCGCCACAGTCCGAGCGTTCAAAGCGTCGCAGGCAATGGGTAGGGCTGCATGAGAAC
>CAUHNN010000002.1 GCA_959607715.1 uncultured Eggerthella sp.
GCCACAGTCCGAGCGTTCAAAGCGTCGCAGGCAATGGGTAGGGCTGCATGAGAACCATGCAGGGGTGAAATTCCCGTGAGGTTACGCTATTAACCGTCCGATCACAGCCCCTTTTCACCATTAACCTTTTACCCATTTTTGAAAGGGGGATTTATAGAAATGAACAATGCTGATGTGCCTATTTGGGAAAAGTACACGCTTACCATTGAGGAAGCGTCAAAATATTTCCGCATTGGGGAAAACAAGCTGCGCAAACTTGCAGAGGAAAACCCCACGGCGGGCTGGATATTCCTAAACGGCAACCGTATTCAGATCAAGAGGAAACAGTTTGAAAAGATCATTGACACACTGGACGCGATTTAGCGAAAAAGATAGTGAAAAAGAGCCTTGAATATGCTATAATAAATGTAGGCATATCAAGGCTCTTTCCGACACGGAAAGGAGCAAAAACAATGTCGGAGAAAAGACGTGATAATAAAAACCGCATTTTGCGTTCGGGAGAGAGCCAGAGAAAAGACGGGAGATATGCTTACAAATATACCGATACTTTTGGTAAAGTGCAATTTGTCTATGCTTGGAAGTTAGTGCCTACGGACAAGACCCCTGCCGGGAAGCGTGACGACATATCCCTTAGAGAAAAGAAAAAAGAGATACAGAAAGACCTTGACGACGGGATAGACACAATCGGAAAGAAAATGACCGTCTGCGAGCTTTACGCGAAGCAGAACCGCCACCGGGGGAATGTAAGGCACAACACCACAAAGGGGCGCGAACGGCTGATGAAGCTGCTGGAAGCGGACAAACTTGGTTCCTGCCCCATTGACAGTGTGAAGCTGTCCGACGCGAAAGAATGGGCGTTGCGCATGAAAGAAAAGGGAATATCCTATAAGACCATAAGCAACGACAAGCGTTCTCTGAAAGCTGCTTTTTACACAGCGATACAGGACGACTGTATAAGGAAGAACCCCTTTGACTTCCAGCTAAACACCGTGATCGAGGATGACACAGAGCCGAAAGTACCCCTCACAGGAGAACAGGAAGAAAGCCTTTTATCCTTTATGCAGAGTGATAGCGTCTATCAGAAATACCGTGACGAGGTTATCATACTGCTGGGGACGGGGCTTAGGATTTCCGAACTCTGCGGACTGACTGAAACCGACCTTGACTTTGAAAACCGGGTAATCAATGTAGACCACCAGCTTTTACGGAGCGCGGAAACAGGTTACTACATAGAGAAGCCCAAAACGCAGAGCGGTATCAGACAAATTCCAATGAGTGAAAAAGTGTATGAAGCGTTGGGGCGCGTGTTGGAGAACCGCAAGGGAGCGAAGCAGATCACCATTGACGGTTACAGCCATTTCCTTTTCCTCAACCGGGACGGCTGCCCGAAAACAAATGTGAACTACGCGACCATGTTCCGGGGGCTTGCGAAGAAGTACAACAAGTGCCATGAGGAAGCCTTACCCAAAGTAATGACACCCCACACCCTGCGCCATACGTTCTGCACCAACTTAGCCAATGCGGGCATGAACCCGAAAGCGTTACAGTATATCATGGGACATTCCAACATTACCATGACGCTGAACTATTACGCACACGCAACTTTCGCTTCCGCAAAGGCTGAAATGGAAAGGCTGATTGCAGCATAGCCACAGACGGATTTACTACTTCTTTTACTACCATTGAGAGGGAAAACCTAAGAAGTTATAAAGGTATATGTGAACTTCTCCCCATATCTAAAATGCCGGGAAAGCCCGGAAATACGGGCTATACCGACATATAAGAACTTCTAAAGAGATAATCTAAATTCACCATAAATTTTAATCCTAAAAATATTGGATAAAATGTCCAATTTGTAACGGAAAGACG
Source organism: uncultured Eggerthella sp. (assembly GCA_959607715.1). Taxonomy (GTDB): domain Bacteria; phylum Actinomycetota; class Coriobacteriia; order Coriobacteriales; family Eggerthellaceae; genus Anaerotardibacter. The sequence continues at coordinate 1,870 of CAUHNN010000002.1, forward strand.
GGTAGCGTCCCAAACGTTGGTGTAGACGCCTAGAATCTTGCTCGTATTCTAGCCCATCATTTACGCCGCCCTCCTTCCGATCGGGTTGTCGGCGACCACAACTTCCATGATGCGCCTGGCGTGTTCTCCGGCGGTGCCGTCGTAGGACGGCGCCGGTGCGGCCGACTTCGCCGAAGATACGGCCAAAGCTATGGATTCCTCTGTGAACCACCTTCTCGACGCCCAGTCCTCGTCCATTTCGGAGAACACGGCGCCCAGCATCCTGATCAGCGATTTCCTGGACGGGAAGACCTGCACCACGCGGCTGCGGCGCTTGAGCTCGCGGTTGGCCCGCTCCTGGACGTTGTTGGTGCGGATGCGCCTGTGGTGCGCATAGGGGAAGTCCAGGTAGGCCAGGGCGTCCGCCTCGGCATCCTCGAGCAGCCCTGCCGCCCTCGGGCATATGCCGGCGATCTCCCCGCAGGCCAGATGGTACAGCTCGCGCACGAGGGCGGGGTCCCGCTCGTCGAAGACCGCGTGCAGAATCGCCAGCACCGCCGCCCTCTTCTGCCTGGTCGGCGCGCACGACGCCGCGTTGCGCATGAGGTGCACGATGCAGCGCTGCCACGCGGCGCCGGGGAAGACCTCCTCGATCGCGCGCCTCAGCCCCTCGTGGGCGTCGGACGTCACGCAGAGGACGCCGGAGGCGCCGCGCTCCCGCAGGGAGCGCAGAAACGCCAGCCACCCGGCGTAGGACTCGGTGTCGATCGCGTCCAGGCCGAGCAGGCGCCGGTAGCCGTCGGCGCCCGCGCCGATCGCCGTGACGAGCGCGCATGAGGACACGTGGCCGCCGTCGCGGCACTTGACGTAGGTGGCGTCGACCCAGATGTAGGGGAAGGATGTGCCGGACAGGTCCCGCTCCTGCAGGTCGGCCACGACATCGTCAAGAGACTCGCATATCCTCGACACCTGCGAGGCGCTCATGCGGTCGATGCCCAGGGACGCGGCCACGCGCTCCACCTTCCTCGTGGAAACGCCGCAGGTCACCATTTCCGATACCGCGGCGACAACGGCCCGATCGACCCGCGAGTAGCGAGTGAGCAGGTCCTCGGGGAAGTAGCATCCCCGGCGCAGCTTGGGGATGCGCAGGTTTATCGTCCCCACACTGGTGACCAGCGCGCGCTCGCGGTAGCCGTTGCGCCGGTTGCCGTCCGCGCAGGCGTCCTCGGCCTGCGCGTCCATTATCTCATTGACGAGCGACTCGGCCATGATCCTGATTAGCTCCTGGATGTTGACCATGCCGTCATCGAATCTGGGAATCTCGGCGCACTCGGGCGCCCGCTGATCTAAACTGTCCATTGCGGCCATTGCCTTTCTGTTGAATCCATCAATCTCGACAATTGAAGATTCTAGGCGATGGCCGTTCTTCGCGCATTGGGAGAAACGACGCTTACACCAACGTTGGGGACACGATCGAAAGACGAGGGTTCAAGTATTTTATAATACGGTATTAAGAAATTTTCCTCTTTTCTGCCCTAAATGTAAATTAACACATATCATTGATGTTGAAAAATTAGAAATCATAATCAAAAACTCTGAAAAACAAAAGGAAGGATATTAAATGAAACACTTACCTAAAAGTACACTTACGGAAATATTGAATGACCCATACGGATTTACTTACAAAGAAATGTCGGAAGTAATTGGAGAGGATAAAGCAAGAGCCTTATATGCGGAATTATATAAACAGCCATTTCACAAAAAAAATCTATCAATATCAACAAAAAAAGTCTATAAAAGTAGCGATACTGAAAAGTATGTTTATGAATTGAAAGACAACAGGTATATCGAAACGGTTTTTATTAAACGGCGAGATGGTGGGACTGTTTGCGTAAGTACGCAAGTTGGTTGTTCTGTTGGCTGTATTTTTTGTGAGTCCGGACGCAATGGTTTCGTTCGTAATCTAACACCATCTGAAATTGTGCAGCAGGTCATATTGATACGTCAAAAAGTAAATCGTATCGTTTTTATGGGAATGGGAGAACCTTTATTCAATTACGACAACTTGATTGCAGCAATCCATATTCTTCGAGATAGAAATGGACTTAACTTTCCAACCGACGGCATTACCGTATCAACAGTTGGTCCAGTTAATCAATTAAAAAAATTGCGCGAAGAACATCTAAAAATTCAGTTGACAATATCTTTACATGCAGCAACACAGGCTGCGAGAAACTGCATCATTCCTCATATGCACATGTACGCTATTGAAGATGTTGTTAAGCAAGCATTGTCCTATTCTCAAAGGCATAATCGAAAAGTGGTATTTGCGTATTTGCTTTTACCAGGTATAAATGACCGTTCCTCAGATATAAGGCAACTTGCAAAATGGTTTAAGGGCAAAAATGTTATGATTAACGTGCTGCAATACAACCCGACGAGTAATTCAAAAATTAGAGCACCACAAAAACAAGAAATGGTTGCGTTCAAACATCAATTAGAGCAAACAGGACTTGAAGTTACCATGAGAGTTTCTCATGGTAGAGAGATTAAAGCAGCTTGTGGACAGTTAGCTAATACATATAATAAAGCCAAAAAACAACAAAAATAATTTAATTAAAAGAGCCAGACGCACAGACGCAGAGCCGATAATATGCAGTTTGAAATACTGCTGTTATCGGCTCTTTTTTGATTTAATTTGTGCCCCCAATAACCATATTGGAGCAAAATCAGAACTGTTGCTTGTCGTTCTTTGATTTCCGCAGCAGCTTTGAAAAACCAAAGCCGCCGTTTCTTTTTATCTTCTAATGAAATGACGCGGTATCACTGTTAAAAGCGGCGGCTAAAAGGAGGTAGCCGCCATGAAGCACATACCCTATCGACAAAATCCGACGGTCATTGACATATCAAAAAAAGCCCGACCACCGCCGGGGAAATTTCTACCCATGAATATGAACTGTATAATCATATAAATATATTTTTTAATTCCTTTGCGTCCGTTTGCATTTTGCAGACGGGCGCATTTTGCTGTCCTCAAAAAAATTTGAAAAAAGTTTGCTGTTTGAGTTGGCAAAATTTCGGCGCTTCCGTGGAGGGCAGCCGAAAGGGGAACACCAACCCGCCCCCGGGAACGAAAGGGGGTGAGAAAATGAACCCTGCACAATTTGAATGGCAAACGAGATGTGAGTTTAATGCGTACTGTAAACATACTTTGCGCAATGAACTGATTGACGCTCTACGGGAAAGCAAAAAGCGTGAACGCAACGAAGTTAGCTTTTCAGCCTTAACCCCACAAGAGGAAAAACAGCTTTATACCGTTGACAAGTATTTTGCCAACGAGGACGAAGAAACCTTTTGCGCGGGCGGCTTGAAAATTACCGCTAAACTGTTGGCTGACGCTATGCACTCCCTGCCAGACGAAAAGCGGAGAACCGTGTTACTGTACAAACTCGTCATATGGATGCTGGATTGAAACTGGTTGTCCTTCTGATATCGAATTCAATGTTGCCCCTATCGTACTGGATGGAACACAGAAGATTTTCAACTTAGCGGTTTCGATAAGAAATTTCGGTTCATTAGATGAGTTCGAAGAGAGCAGGGTTCATTGCTGGCTCAAGCTGCTCATGCTGATGATCGCTACGTCGTATCGGGTCAATGAGGATAAGAGAGCATTCAAGTCCGAATACATCATCTCCCAGTCGGTAATGATGGCTTGCAAAAGGGTGGGATACGATGGCGTTGCGTATTTTTCCAGAAGAGTGTCAGACAAGGCGTTTGCTTATTGCGCTATCGACCTTGCCCTATTCGTTAATTTTGATGGTGAGTATTCTTCACTTATCAAGCACATAAAGATGGATGACCCCTTGAACTATTTCGTATTCAAACAGCTGCTTCCATCATTGAAATACAAAGAATACGACTTAAGGACAGCAAACAATCCTTTGATAACAAACATAGGGAACTACGACAGACAATATCCCTATAGAGAAACAGAGTTTTTCGAGTTCGATAAATTTCTGTTCGCCTCGTGGGAGAAAAGGTCGTCCGGCAAAGGAAAGAATGAACCCCCTTGGGGCGTGTCTGTGTAGCAACACAAATTCTCTGAAATGTCCGGTTAAACCTTACCAAGTACTGGCCCCTTGGGCAAAGGGCGTTATCCGTTCTCAAGCATGAAGCCCATCTCTTCACCGGCTATGCAAACTGATATAAGCAACCACTAGTCTTTATGTCACAAAAATGATATAGTTCTTGTGACAAGAAAGGACAACTAGGTGAGCGAGCAAAGAGCCATAGTGGAAATGGTTTCCGAGGCAAAGCCGGGAGCGGTCTTCGTTCCGAGCGACTTCGCCGAGGCGGGATCGGCAGACGCCGTTCGCAAGGCGCTGTCCCGGATGGTGGAAGCCGGGGAGCTGGAACGTCCGATGCGGGGGCTCTACCGCAAGCCACGACGAAGCGCCTTCTTGGACAAAGCGGTTCCCGCGAGTCCCGATGAGATTGCGGAGGCCCTTGCCCGCAAATTCGAGTGGCGCATCGCGCCCTACGGGGACACGGCCCTCAATCGACTGGGCGTGGACTCCCAAGTTCCTTCGGTCGTGCGCTACGTGAGCGACGGGCCGTACCGGACCTATCAGTACGGCCCCTATACGATCGAGTTCAGGCATACAGCCAATCGCGACCTGTCGAGGCTGAACCCCGTTGCGGCCACCGTCGTCCAGGCGTTGAAGGCACTCGGCAAAGACGGCGTAACGGAAGACGCGCTCGACATCATCTCCTCCCGGCTCGACGATTCGCAGATGGAGAGGCTCGCGTCGGAGACCCGCAACTCAACGTCATGGGTAAGAGAAGCGGTTAGGGATATGCAGAGAAGGAAGGTACAGCATGCGTGAATTCGCGACGTTGCCGCAGAAAGACCGCTCGGATGCGCTGATTGTCGCGGCGCGAGAGAAGGGGATGCACCCGGCTATCGTCGAGAAGGATTTCTGGGTCTGCTGGACGCTCGATTACCTCTTCGGTGAATCCGCATTCAAGGACTCGTTCGCATTCAAGGGAGGGACGAGCCTGTCGAAGGGTTTCAATCTCATCGAGCGCTTCTCGGAAGACATCGACCTCATTTTTGACTGGAGGCTTTTGGGATACGGAATCGATAAGCCCTGGGAGAAGAGGAGCAATACGAAGCAGGACGCGTTCGTAAGGCAGATCAACGAGGATGCCGCGTCGTTTCTGCGCGAAGAGCTGATGCCGGAAATGCAGGCATATCTCGGCGGCCAGCATATTGCCAACGCCTCGCTGCGAATCGACGAGGATGATCCCCAAACACTCAGATTCTTCTACCCGCAATCCTTCTCTGATGATTCCATTCTGCAGGAAATCCGGTTGGAGACTGGAGCGCTCGCAGCATGGACGCCCACGACCGTGGCGCACATCAGCCCCTACATTGCCGAGGAGTTCCCAGAAGCCTTCGCTCAGCCGGAGACATCCGTGCTGACAGTGTCTCCCGAGAGGACGTTCTGGGAGAAGGCGACCATCTTGCACAAGGAAGCATTCCGCATGAACGGGAAGTTTCCGTCTAGGTATTCCCGCCACTACTACGATCTTTACAAGCTGGCGCATTCCGATATCAAGACGAGAGCGCTAAACGACGCGAGCCTCCTCAAGAGCGTGGTCGACTTCAAGATGACCTTCTGGCGGTCGAACGCCGCCCGATACGACCTATGTGTCCTCGGGACATTGAAACTCATGCCCCCAAAGGATTCCATGCCCCTGGTCGAGCAGGATTACGCATCCATGCGAAACATGATCTTCGGTGATGCTCCCGACTTCGGTGATTTGATGCTGGGAATATCCGAACTTGAATCGGAGATCAATAATCATGGGCCTTTGAAAGGGTAATGCTATGTATGTATCAAAGATAAGGATTCGCGAATTCAAGGTATTCAGACGCTTTGAACTCCAGTTAGGGGATGGCTTGAATATCCTCGCAGGGGACAATGATGTTGGTAAGAGCACCTTGCTAGAAGCGATCCACCTCGTCTTGACTGCGTTGTACAGAGGGCGATCAATTGCTGCGGAGATCAGCGAGGAGCTGTTCAATAGAGAGTGCGTCCAAGAATTTTTCAAGGAGGTTGGTGAAGGCGGGTTGCCCGAGCCTCCCAGAATCGTGATTGAAGCAGTTTTCGATGGACCAGGAACTACTGCAGAGTATCAAGGTGATTTCAATCTGCTACACGCAAACGAAAGCGGCCTTGGTCTCGCCATTGAACTTAATGCAGATGAGTATGCGGAGGACTTCTGGTCTTATGTTAGATCTAGCGAGGCGGACGAACTTCCAGTCGAGTACTTCAAAGTAACTCGATATCGCTTCGATAGAAGCACTGTTTTTCAGCGCAAGATCCCTCTTCGATCTTCATTTATAGACTCGTCTGGCCAGCAAATGCGCCAGGGTTCGAGAGCGTACATTTCGAGATCAGCGCGTGAGGTGTTGCCAGACGAGCAATTGATCGCCCTTGCCCAATCCCACAGAAAAGCGCGCCGTACGTTCAATGCCGACGAGAATGTCGTAGAGGCAAATAGGCTAATGGGTGAGAAGGTGAAAAGCCTGACGCAGAAGAGCGTCTCGTTTGCGGCGTCCAAAGGCACTAAAGACGCCTGGGAAAACTCCATAGAAGCGCACTTGGACGATATCCCTCTCTGTAATGCGGGTGCAGGTTCGCAGAATATTATCGCTATTGAGCTCGCTCTTCGTAAGGTGGACAGCGAGAAGAGCAATGTCATTCTTCTCGAAGAACCGGAAGGGCACCTATCGCATGCTAGGTTAAACATGCTGTTGGCGGACATAGAGGACAAAACTGGCAATAACCAGATCTTGGTTAGCACCCACAGTAGCTATGTGGCCAACAAGCTCATGCTAAATAGGTTGATCTGGATCAATGAAGGCGAAACAAGCGAACTCAAAAGCCTTTCCGATGATACCTCTCGGTTCTTCAGCAAAATTGCCGGCTATGACACGTTGAGGCTTCTCTTTTCCCGTGGAGCCATCCTCGTTGAAGGCGATTCGGACGAGCTGGTTGTGCAGAAAGCGTATATGGACAAACACGATGGCAGGCTTCCCATACAAGATGGAATCGAGGTGGTTTCTGTAGGCACCTCCTTCCTCCGCTTCTTCGAACTTGCCGAAACGATGGGCAAGCCAGTTGTCGCCGTAACCGACAACGACGGTGACCTGGAGTCTGTCGAGAGAAAATACGAGGGCTATCGTGCCCTTGGCGATAAGAGCATTGCTCCTGAAAGCGCGGTCGCATATCCGAGCGATATCGCAGTGAGCTTTCCCCGGCATATCCTCCCAAAGGGGGATATCGACAATTACAGCTACAACACTTTAGAGCCTGAGCTGTTTGATGCGAACAATCTTGAGGGAGTCAACCAAATTCTTGGCAAGTCTTTCAAGGACAGGGATGAGGCTCTGCGACACATGAAAAACAACAAAGTCGAATGCGCTATGCGCTTTTTCGAGTATAGAGGCCAATTTGTCATTCCGCCCTATATCGAAGAAGCGCTCGATTTCATTGAGAAGGTTTGCGGTGACACGGGGCAATAAGAGCATATTGTTTGAGGCTGCAGCTGGTTCCGGCAAAACCACAATGCTTGCCAAGCGTGCACTTGCTTCGCTGGGGAGAAGAGCTCTCTTTACGACATACACGGATGAAAATACGGAGGAAATAGGCGCTTCGTTGCTGCGAATGAATGGATCGCCGCCTAAGAATATCGATCTGATGCCTTGGTTTACGTTTCTGCTTCGACATTGCGTTAAGCCATTTCTTTGGCATGCGGGTTTCGGATTGGATTCTGTTTCTGGAATATATCTGGTAAGCAAGCAATCCGCACCGCGCACAAAAAAGGAAAGCGTTGGGCACTATCTGACTCCAGATGGACGGGTGTATACAGATAAATTGGCCGAGCTGGCTCTGTATATTAATGAAAGAACGCATGGTGCGGTCATTGCGCGTCTCGGCAGCATTTACGATAGCTTTTTCATTGACGAAGCGCAGGACCTTAGCGGCTATGATCTTGAGCTGGTCGAGGCAATGCTCCGATCTGGTATGAGCCTTACTATGGCTGCCGACCAGCGCCAAGCCACATATCATACAAACAACTCCAGCAAAAACGGTAAATATCGCGATTTAGGATTAGGTCGTTTTCTTGAGGATCGAAGACTGATAGGCCTATGCGGTATTGATAATCAATCATTAGCAGGATGTCATAGGTGCAATCAGCAAATACTTGATATCGCTAACAGTCTGTACCCTAATCTTGCAAAAGCTAGTTCGATTAGAGAATTGAGTGACGAGGATAGCGTGCTTCCGCCTGTTCATATTGTGCCGAGCGAAGATGTGCGGAGATATGTTGAAAGGTGGCGACCCGTTGTATTGCGCAATAGCGCGCAAACTCATGTTCCTGAGGAGTACTTGACTCAAAACTTTGGAGCATCCAAGGGAAGAACGTACGGTAGAGTTCTTATATACCCAACCGATTCAATCCGAAAATGGCTCCTAAATCGCACGGAAGACTTGAAGCCAATAACCCGGGCAAGATTCTATGTTGCGTTAACGCGTGCGCAGCATAGCGTCGGGTTCGTTGGAACGAAAGATCTGGCGAACAGATCAGGTCTTCCTGTATTCGGTTTTTCGGAAAGCGGTTGAGGCCATAAGCGCGTGGGGCGAAATCCGTCACCGCCTTATCACTGGCGAGATCACCCAGGAGGAATACGACGCCTGGAAAAGGAAGTTCTAAGAGAAGAGAAGCCGATCAGCTTGGTTTGGGCTGATCGGCCGAGCGATCAAACTTCCTGGAAAGCGCTATTGAGGTCTTTGGCGCAGCTTTCAAGGATGCTTCTTATGGCTGCCAGCTCCGAAGATGTGACGGTGCCATCATCCCCGGCTTTCTCCTCCAGCAAAAGGAGCAACGAGGCTGCACCCTCTATCTTCTCGGCTGACTCGACCACAGCGTTGACCGCACTGGCGGATATCGAATAGTCTTTCTCGGTTGCCATCTAGATGTACCCTTTTCTTCCCTCCAACCATTGGAAAAGATGGTAGCCGTTGTCTTCAAAAAGAGAGGCATCCACCTCAGTTGTCACGCTGTTGGGAAATGTACACCAAATACCCAATACGGCAGATGCCCCTCTGTCCGGTATTTGGTGTACGTATTCAGTTAGCGTGACCCCTCAATTATATTCCCGATTGGCTTGCCGATGCGCTTCGGGTGCACCAAGCGACACGGAAAGCATGGCTATATGGAAGTCGAAAACATCGATTAATCACTATCCTGACCCTTCTCGTTGAATAGCTCGAAGAGCTTCAAGTACCTTTCGTATCGCTCCTTGCACTTTGCCAGGCATCGCTGGAATTGTCTGTCTTTGTCGCAGGCCTCATCCAGCTCCTCTTGTGAAGGCCGCTCTTCCGTGTCGGCGATCATGAGCGAGAGCACGACGCAGCGGGCGCTCTTGAGCTTGTTCCAGAGAGGTGCGAAATCCGGGTCGGCATCGGCAAGCTCCTCCATGGTGAGCGGCTTGCCGTCATGCCCGAGAAGACTCGGCGGTATCGGCTCGTCAGCAAAAGCTCCGAGCCCTCCCTCTCCTTCGAGCCAGCGAATGAGGTTCTTCGCGAGCTTCTTGTCATCTGCGTTTCGCATCCAGTAGGACTTTGCATAGGCATCGTAAGCGCGGATTATCTGTTCTGGTGTGTAGCCGTCTGCGACCTTCCGCTTCCATGCCTCGAAGCAATCGCGCTTGAACTTGAGCGAGGAGACCGGCTTGATGGACATCTTGCACAGCTCCTCGAAAGGCTCCGTGAACTCTCCCTTTCTGAAAGCTTCAAAATCACCCTTCTCTTCTTCGCGGTCTGATCCTGGTTCTGTCTCGGGGGGACAAGAGAGGGGTTTATCTTCATCAGTCTGTTTATCGGATAAGTAATTTATTGGGTCCGATTTCCCAGATATGGTTTTCCCAGATATGGGATTTCCAGATACGGATTTTCCCGTTCTGGTGCCGAGCTGGGAATTCTTGGGGCCATCCGTACCTCCAGAAGGAAAATCGTTTTCCAACTCGAACTCCACGTTGGTGGCAGGATCGCGCTTGAAGTCAGAGAGGATCGCGTATCCTTCCTCCTTCAATTCGGCGGCTACGTTCGCATACATTGCCGGGTCATCGAGCGTGATCCATGTGGCCTCCTCGGCCTTGAGGAAGCGTCCGTTCTCGCTTCGTCGCCTCGCTCTGATTATGTAACCTGCGCTTTCCAGCTCCTTGAGCCCGGCTGTCACGGCGTCCACTCCATCCTTAACGAGCGTTGCGAAGCCGCGAATGGTGAAGACCCATTCCGGATTGTTCTCAAGTGAGCGAATCTGACAGTAGATTCCCTTGGCCTTGAGGCTCAGGGCGTGATCGAAGAAGACCGTGTTCTCGACGTGGGTAAACGATCCTTTCCCACGGTGCATCATGTTACCCATCATGCACCTCTTCCTCGGCCAGCCAGTCGCGCTTTGCCTCGGCTGCTTCAAGTAGCTCCAAGGCTTTGATGATGCGCGCGCTCATCTCCATATTGCTCATGCCTTCTTTGAAGAAGCGCGAGATGCTCTTCCTTGGGATCTTGAACTGCTCGACCTGATTGGGTTTTTCCTCTTCCATAATGGAGTGGACAAGCGCTGCCGTTAGGGTTCCGTCTTCGGAATAGCGGCGCATCTTGACTGCTTGGGCATGGGACGGCGTGCAGGCTTGAGAGCCTATCGCTTCGAGGAGCCATTGCTGCTCGTCTTCTTTGAGGTAGCTGATCGCTATCGCGGGCTGCATCTTCATGCGACCCGCATCTACGAGAGCAAGCAGTTCTGGAATAAGATTGGTAAGGCGGATGTAGCGCCGGATCATATCCTTGCTAACGCCCAGCTCTTCAGCGAGGATATCCCGTGACCACCTGCCGTCCAACTTCTGCGCAACTTGCGCAGAAGTTAAATCGGAGCGTTTCCCTTGATGCTTCATAGCCTCAAGGCGCATCGAATAAGCGAATGCCCGTTCGCTCGGCAGGATGGTCTCCCTTTGCAGATTCGAATCCACCATTGCGATGACGGCCTCATCGTCGGTGAGGTCCTTTACGATGCACGGCACATCGACCAGCCCCGCTATCTCGGCTGCATGCTTTCTTCTGTGACCGCTTATGAGTTCGAACGCCCCATCGCTTGCAGCTCGCACAGTCAGGGGCGATAGGATGCCGTGCTCCTGAATGCTCTCGACGAGCTGTTCCATATCCTGATCGTCACGCACGCCGAAGGGATGGTTGGGAAAAGGTATGATCGAGGCGACCGGCAGCAATTGGATGACGCTGCTTCCCTTCGAGTCTCGCTCGACCTGCTAGGTGAAGAGCTCGTCTACTGATGGAAGGCTAATGTTCACTCTCTTCTTAGCCATTGCAGACCACCTCATCCGCAAGGCTGGTGAAGGCGGTAGCAACTTTGCCTCGTTTGTCATAAGCGAAGATGCTTACGCCGACGGCAGGTGTTTCTGCGGCTGATACGGCTCGGGGGATGATTGAATCGAATACGCGATAGGTATCCCCGTATTGGCTGCGGATGGTCTGTTCCACCTCGCGGGCAAGGTTGTTTCTGGTGTCGAAGAGCGTGATCAGTATCCCTTCGACATCAAGAGAGGGGTTGATCTGCCGCTTCACCCTGTTGATTGTCTTCAGGAGCTCGGTCATAGCGGATGCCGGTAAGAATTCAGCCGAGACCGGAATGAGCACGCTGTCTGATGCGACGAACGCATTCACGGGCAAGATGCCGAGCGTCGGCGCGCAATCGATAAGGACGTAATCGTAGCTATCCTTGATGCAGGAAAGCCAGGTGTTGAGAATCTGCTCACGCGACATCGCCATGAAGATGCCCATCTCCATGCTGGCAAGATCGATGTTGGCAGGCATTAGGTCGATGCCCTCTTTGTGGCTGAGTATTCCTTCCTTGGCCTGCAGATCTATGCCGTCAATAACCGCCTGGATGTGATTGGCGACGGTGATCTCTAAAGAATCGGGGTTTGACCAGCCGAGCGATTTGGTCAGATCTCCTTGGGGATCCGTGTCCACCAGCAACACACGCTTATCGAGCTTAGCTAAAGCAATGCCGAGACTGAGCGTTGTGGCGGTCTTTCCTGTCCCTCCTTTTTGATTCGCTACCGCTATTGTTTTGCACGTCATGATGCGCCTCCATTCTTGTGGCATGTGCCACGTCGTGGAGGTCAGGCAACCCATTCAATGAATGTGCGAATGAGTCGTACGTTTCGCAAATACTGGAAGCGTACTGGAAAATTCGGGGTTGCAGAAATCGAGAAGGAAATCGAAGACGTTCAGAGGTTTCAAAAAAGCATATTCTGAACTGGGGATTTAGCGAAAGCACATTTCACGTGTTTCGCAATGCTTCACCGTGATACCAGCTTGGGAAGCTTGTGCCTTACCCCTTGGCGACACCCGCAATGTAGGGTAATTATAGCCGTTGATCTTCACTTCTCAAGTGGTCTTTCCTTTTTCTCCATCCCGATGAAACCCATGCTCAACGCAAACGTCGCACAGGACAACGCAAGTGTTTCACGACAAACACTTCCTTTCCCCTTGCGCTTCTCGTGCATGACCAATTACCATCCTCCCTAATCACCTTACCTGAGAGGAGTTGCCCATGGGATTGGCCAACACGCGCAAGGTCGCGATCGTCGGTTGCGGATTCGTAGGCTCCACCTGCGCTTTCACTTTGATGGAAAGCAAGATGTTCACCGACATGGTTCTGATCGACATCGATCAGAAACGCGCAGAGGGGGAAGCGCTCGACATCAGTCACGGCATCCCGTATTACAGTCCCATGAACATCCGTGCGGGAAGCTATGAGGACGCAGCCGATGCTGGCGTTATCATCATCACAGCCGGGGCAAACCAAAAGCCGGGGGAGACCCGCCTCGATTTGGTTCAGAAGAACGTCGCGATCTTCAAGACGATCATCCCTACCATCATGGAGCAAGGATTCAACGGTATCTTCATCGTGGTCTCCAACCCCGTTGATATCCTGACGCAGGCGGTCATGGCTCTTTCCGGCCTTCCCAAAGAGCGCGTTATCGGCTCAGGCACCGTCCTCGACAGCGCACGCCTCAAGTACACCCTCGGCCGTACTCTCAATGTCGACCCTCGCCATGTGCACGCACGCATCATCGGCGAACACGGCGATAGTGAATTGGCCGCATGGAGCTCGGCGAATGTTTCCGGCATACCTATCGATGACTTCTTCCATCTGCGCGGCTTCACCAACGCCGAAGCCATGAGGAAGCAGATCGAAGAAGACGTGCGCAACAGCGCCTACGAGATCATCGAGAAGAAACGAGCGACGTACTTCGGCATTGCCCCTTCTGTGAAGAGGATCTGCGAAGCGATCATCAGGGACCAGAAATCCATCATGACCGTATCCAATTACCAGATGAGCCTGCTCGGGGTCGAGGACGTCGTCATGAGCATGCCGGCCATCATCGGCGCTCAGGGCATGGAATTCCAGATCCCCCTCAAGCTCGATAAGTGGGAGACCGAACACCTTCTCTCGTCGGCCCAAACATTGAAATCCACGATTTCCCAAGTGGACCTTTCCCTGTAGATCTCTGTACCGCGACTCCCTCAACGCGCCCTTACATCACGCCCAAACCATATAGATGCATAAAAAAATCCAGGCCGTGCGCGGCCTGGATTTTTTCGTCTTGGGAAATGTCCTAAATGCTCTTGAGAACACCCATGACGAAGGAGGACGCATGGTTGAGCATATCCTCGTCGATATTCTCGATAACATCGTTTTCTGAAGAATACAGAGCGGTGTTGTTGTCACCGATACCGGCGATCGTCAGCGCCTGAATGCCGCGAGACATCGCAACCGTGGCGGAAGTGTCGCGAGAAGTGATCGATGCATTGCGGAACGAAACACCCGTTCGCTCACTTGCTTGACGCAAGAATCGCTTCGAACGAGACGACGGGGAGTAGCTCTTGAACGCGCCCTCTTTCTCGATGCAGCAGAGAGAACCGGCTCCCAGTGCCTCCAGATTGATGACGATAGCGCCCCTCATCTCGTCAGCATGCTGCTCAAGGAACGCCTGCATACCCGAATGCGAGTACTGTTCACCACCGAGGGCAACGAACCAGACCTCGGTATCGATATCGGGATGACGGAAGTCCTGAAGCTTCTTCAATTCCCTATTGAGCTGATCAACCGCAGCCGGCTCATAAGGATGATAGACGATATGCTCGACCGCTTCCTTCTCGCCGAGGGGATGATCCTGCCCGCGCTCACCGATCGAGGGCTCTTCCCCGTGGAACTGATCGTCGTATTCGAGCTCCTCGGGCAAGAGATCGATTGCGTCTTCCGCAGGTGCGTCCTTCTTCATTATGCCGTCTTTAACCTGACGAAGACGATCGAGGGAGAAGGCGCCACCGTTCCAGTCGCGATCGTTGGAAGGACCTTTCCTGTAGTCGACATCGATGAATTCATCTGCTTGGTCGAAGGAATCGGCCTCGTCCTGCCTGAAGCTCGACCAATCACCACGGGCCTTGCCCACGCTTCGTGCATTGTAATCTTCGTCGGCTCCCACCCATTCATGAACGGAAGACTCTTCGTGCTGCTTTTTCTTCTTCGAACGGAAGCGCCCGAAGAAACGCCCAGCGCGAGATTTCGGCATATCGACGTATCCGTCACCGGCGAAAGCGCCGGTCTGGGTGTATTCATCGTCATACACCTCATCATCAGCGTCATCCACATAGCGCTCTTCAGGGTCGATATCGGCCACAAGCTCATCACCGACAGGCGTGAAGGATCCTGTCGACCCTACAGTCGAGAACGAACCCGTCACGGAAACCGCCTGGCGGGGAACATCATCGGCACTGATGGGCGGAAGATCCCGTCCGAACGCATCCTCCTTCTCGGGAACAGCGCCAAACGAGCCCGTGCCTCCGATACTGGGGAGCATATTGGACAGCAGGGATTTCGTTCCCGCCTTGGTATCCTGGCTCGCCACGGCCATCGGGGCACGCTGCTTCTGGTCGTCAGATGAAGCGACCGCGGAAACATCGGGCAACACGATGACCTGCTTTTTCTTGGGTCGCTCTGCGGTATCGACCGAGGGGATCATGCTTTCCATCCCGATAATGGGAGAGGCGGGCAGCGGCGCAGAGGTAAGTTCCGGCTCACGTTCGGTCAAAGAGACCTCGCGAGACGACGCCTCGTGGATCGCTTCTTGGATGGCCTCCGAAGAAACGCGCTGGGTCTGCTCGGAATCGACCTGTTCGGTCCCAAAGTCATCCTGCACATCCTCATTGAGATACGAGGGGAACGTGACGATCTCACGTTCAGGCGCCTCCTGTTCCTTGTCGAGGAAGGCGGATACATCTATCGGCGCAATGGCCGTCGTCTTCGATGGCTCAGGCTCTTCCGCAGAAGGCTCCTTGCTTTCGACGGAGATGGGCTCGGGAAGCTCGTCGACCTTCTCGGCGGAGCGACGGGCATTGACGGCTCGAGAGAAGCGCCCGGCAAGATCGCGGGACTTCGGACGACGAATCCGCACGGACGAGTGGTCTCGTTCGGGGGATTCCTGCTCGGTCGGCATTTCGACGTCTCGTGCAACAGGGGCTCCGGAGGTCTCAGGAGCCGAATCGATGGGTTCCCCAACGAACTCTTCCCGGGAATCTACCGCAGGCTCGACGGGGCGTTCTTCGGAAGCGGACGGAGACGACGGCGCAGGCGACTCCTCCTTAGCCTTCTTAGCGGATTCATTCTCGCCCTGCTCCGCAAGGTTGAATCGATCGCTCGAGAAAGCAGCGGTCTCGGGCTCGGGAGACGCGGGAGCTTCCACGACCATGTGGTCGATCGCTTCGTGCGTCTCTTCGGAAATGGTCGGTGCCGGAGTGGATGTTATCTCTTCGTGAAGAGACACCAAACGAGCCGAAAGCTCAGACGGAGCATCTACTCCGTCGAAACCATTCCCCATTCCCGCATAGTCGTGCCCGGAGCCACCACCGAACGAACCGGTCATATGGGCAGCAGGGGCATCGGCGTAGCGGGAACGGCCGACGCTGGGGGTATACCCCGAATCAGGTTTGTTGGCACGCGCCTTCTCTTGAGCTTTGCGAGCCCATGCCGGCGTCGAGGAGCCTCCGAAGGAGTACGACGGCGCAGGAGCAGCGTCGCTCAGCGGCGGACGCTCATAGGAACGGAGGGCTTCTTCGGCCTCGCGGGCAGCGGCTTCGCGAAGATTCTCCTCGCGACGCGCTTCCTCGAGGGCTTCCTTTTCCGCAAGCTCCGCTTTCATGCGCTTTTCTTCTTCAGCGGCCTGAGTCTTCATAACCTTCGCGCGGGGGGTGATCGTGCGGGGTTTGGAAGGCTCGCTTACCTCGAAGTGAACGCTCGTTGCCTCGACCTCGTCTTCGGGCTCGAGTCCGCCTCCTTTAACGAGGCGGGACGAGATGTCGGTCACCGGAACCTTATCGGCAACGGGCTTGCCCGTCATCGCCGCGATAGCAGCCTTGGCCGCAGCAAGCGATTCCTGCGATGACAGGGGAGCGTCGTATTCGAGCTTCACGCCGTCAGGCACGACGCCACTTGCGCGAGCCGCCTCGGCGCCGTGGACGACACCAGACTCCTGCGCTGCGCGTGCAGCAGCTTCTTCGTCGCTGACCAGGCCTTGACCGATCTGGCGGGCGACATCGAGAAGAACGGACACGCCCGCCGCATTGTTGTTCGCACCGGGACTCAAGGGAGCTACCACGTGAAGAGCCGCGCGGACGAGCGGGAGCACCAGCAAAATAAGGCAGATAACAAGAAGGAAGCTCAGGACAGAAGAAACCGCGCCGGTGTCGGCGGCGAAAACCACCGAGCGGAAGAACATCACGAGGGGAGTGGCCGCAAGGGCTCCCATGCATACTTTCTGGAGTACGGGAAGCACCGTCGCGATCGGGGGCTTTTCCTCAAACAGGACTTTACCCGTGTCGTAATTCGCCACGAGGATCACCTTGCGGCGACGGGCGACGCCTCCCTTGGGGGTGGGTTGATACTTCGCGACCACATTCTGGCTTGCGCCCATGCGGAAAAGGCGAGACAGCAAAGGCTTGCCCATGAGTTCGGCCGCCTGAAGCGCCGCAACCACCAAGGCGACGATAAAGCACACCAGGCCCAACGTCGGGACGATAAGGGAAAGAACGCCGGCGATGAGGGCGGCGCCGAAGACGATAAACGTGGGAATTTGGGAATTGTTGACGCACTGGAAGTCCTCGATAATGGTGGAAAATCCAGCGTCCTTCTGAAGTTCTTCGGCAAGATAGAGCGCCGCTTGCTGCTCTTCTTCCGTTCCTGCAGGATGAGGGCCGATCTTCTGCGTCAGATGAGCGATATCGTCGATTATTTCAGCCATGGAAAACCCCTTCGGTTCCCGCACCTGGCACACGGAGCGTTCAGTAATGCATACATACGGTTTCGAGTATACGCTATTTGAAGCTTTCGACCCGGAAGCGTGTCTCGGCCAGCAAGCCATCTCCTACTGCCGTTCGCGTTATCTACACAATTCATCGTGCCTGTTTCCACTCTGGCCCTGAACCGGCGCCCCGAAGCATAACCACAGACAAGCATCTTCACGCCATCAGCTCGATCCCAGATAATCCCTCAAGAATGAGTCGTTGACCGCCGCATCGCTTCTGGCCGCTTCATAAGAATCGATAAGCGACTGTGAATTCTTCACGTAAGCATCCACGACGGCCTGTTTCCACTCCGCCGGCAGCTCCCCCGCCATCGAAGTGGCCTTCTTGTCGGCCTTGTTGTAGGCATCGTTATGGGACTCCGCGGTTTTCTTATCCTGCAGGAGAATGGCAGCGTTCGACGACAGCGCCTCACTGACCGCCGTCTGACGTAGCGATACGTACTCCTTCATCTGCGACACATCGGCGCTGGGATAGAGCGTCTCGACTTCCTCAAGCGCTTTCTCCGCCTCGGAGAACTTAGCGCCGGCCTGCGTGGTGTATTCGGTCGATGTTTCCACGTTCTTTTCCGTTGTGTCGGAAACGACCTGAGCTGCACGCACCAACAGCGAGTTCCCCTCTTTGACCGCATTATCGGCTTCCGCTATCTTGTCGAGGGCTTTTTTCGCCGCTATGTCGTCGTCGAGTCTTTTGTCCGCCTGATCGAGAAGTCTCTGACGCGCTGCCACGGTATTGAGGGCATGCTGAGCCGCCTCGCGATCGCGCTGCGACCCTTCCAACTCCCCTTCCGCCTTGCTCGCATACACGCGGACGTCCTCGAGCTTGTTCTGGACATCGGGAATCGAATCCTTCAACGATTGCGCTTTAGACACCGTGTCGTCTCCAAACGACTCGCTGAAGAAGTTGTCGATCGCGACGATCGTCTCGTCGCTCTGCTCGATGAGGGAACATGATTCCTTGAGAACGCCGACGCTCGTGGTGAACTTTACGTAACGGTCGTACGCCACATAACCACCCACGCCTACAAGGGCACAGCACGCTAAAACCACGAACGCAATGCTCATTCGGCGGTAGAGCCTTCTCTTTCGCTGCCTATGCTCGATTTCCTTCCGGGAATCGGCACCAAGAAACCCCTGCGGCTGAGCATCCTTGGCCTTTTTCGCTGGTTCGGTTTTTTCCGATGCGGAAGCCTTCTCCTTCAGCACGCCCCTGTCGGAGCGATCGCGGAACCATCCGCGGTCCGGTTCATGCGCCGAATCGGCAAGCTTCTCCAACACATTGAAAGAGATCTCATTGGGGCGACCATGAGAGATCTCCTTCAAGTGAAGAAACTGCTTCTCTTTCTTTCCCAGTCCTTTTCGAGGAACAGCGCCCCTAGGAATCTTTTTCTTTCCCTTGAAGGCCATCTTTAATCATTTTCCCCGTTCGCTGCGTGCAGGGCAGCGACTTCTTCTACGATCTCTGCGCAGGTGAGGAACGATATGTTCCTACTCGGCAGGGAGTTGAGGAATTTGCGGCCGTAGCCCTTCGAGATAAGACGGTGATCGGCAAGAACCACGATGCCCTTGTCGTCAGCTTTCCGAATCAGCCGTCCAACCGCCTGCTTGACGTCGATGACCGCCGCGGGCAGCGAATAGTGAGACCAGGCCCTGTCATCTCTGCTCTGACGCTCACACGAAAGGGGATCGGTGGGCAGGCCGAAGGGGAGCTTCGGTACGACGACGCCCTTGAGCGTTGAACCCGGCGCATCGAAGCCTTCCCAGAAGCTCTTGAGGGCAAACAGACTCAGATGTTCATCCTTCAAGAAATCGTCTCTCAAACCCTTGATCGAAACGCCCCATTTCTGGCACACGAGACGCAGATCCGCTTCCTTAAGAAAAGGCAAGACGGCCTCGAAACACGCTTCCATTTCCCTCCTGTTGGTAAAAAGCGTAAGAAGGGAACCTTGTTGGGCGAGATGCAGCTCGCTCAAAAACGTCTGAAGTGAGGGAAGATACGCCCGGTCCTGAGGCTCCGGCATATCAGTAGGTACATAAATCTTCATGTTCGAATCGAAGTCGAAGCTCGAATCAACCTGAAGGGAATCGCAACGCGATTCCTCGCCTTGATTGAGTCCCATCGCTGCCTCGAACGAGGAGAACGACCCGTCAACCGAAAGCGTTGCCGAGGCGTAGATCACACTCTGCGTATCGAGATAGAAAGTCTTGTTGAGAGACGCACCCATATCAAGCGGCTGGACGAGAAATTCTTCGTCGACTACGCCCTTCGCTCGATTCAAACGGACCGAATACACGTAATTCGTGCTCTCCTTGAAGAAGACTTCATCCAGAGCATCGTAGAGCTCACGCAATTCAAGAGCGACGAGGGCGAGTTCCCTCTGCGCCGAGGAAGTCTCTTCGCGCTCTTCGGCATAAGCCACGATATCCCTCAATGCCTTGATGAGCTTCTCCAGGGCATCGTACATCGCCTGAGCGCGCGAAACGACACCTCGGTACGCGTCGCCACGACGGATTTCCTCGTTCAGCCACAATTCGAAGAAGGAATACCCTCGCGACTTAGGCTGGGGATCATACACGAGCAGATCCTTGGCCCCCAAACAGAATTCCTCCGCGGCGACGGCAAACGCCCCCGAACAGGTTCGGGCCGCCGAGATAAGGGCGTCGTAGAGCGTCTGGCCGTTGTCTTGGGCAAGAACGCTTCGCTGAACGCGCGTAAGCACGTTACGAGAAGAGGACTCATCCGTCAGGACGCGAGCCAAACGCTGGAGACCGGCGGTCGACACGTCGATCGAGAACGAACGACGCGCTTCCGCTTCGGCGCCATGGGCCTCGTCAACAACCCAGTAGCGGATAGGAGGCAGGAGCCCTCCTTCGAATCTCACGTCCCAAAAGAGCAAGCTATGGTTCGTGACCACGACATCGCAACGCTGCGCCTGCTCGCGTGCCCCGTGCACGAAACAAGACCGACCGAAGTACGGGCACTTACGACGTAGGCACTCCATGCCTGAAGTGGTGATGCGCTTACGGGGAATTGCCCGATAGTCGATCTTCAGCGCATCCATATCGTCGTAGTCGGTTTGATCGATATACGACAGAAGAGCGGCGAGCGGCGGCGCCTGATTAACCTCCTGCTTCTTGTAGTCGATCACCTGAGCACCTTGGTTTGCAAGGTTTTCCACCTTACGCATGCACGGATAATGGGTGAAACCCTTCAACGCTGAATACGTGATGCCAAGCTCATCGGAAAGAAGCGGCAGTTCTTTATGGACCAACTGATCAAGCAGGACGTTGGTTTTCGTTGCCACGCCAACGGTTATGCCGTTTTTCTTTGCAGCGAGAGCAAGAGGCACGAGATAAGCCATCGATTTACCGACACCGGTTCCCGCTTCGACAACAAGATTTCGGGACGTTGACAGCGCCTTGTTCACCGCAAGAGCCATCTCTCGCTGTTCGTCGCGCGGCTCGTAATCTGCATACAGGCCTCCCATGAGCCCTTCCTCGGAAAACGCCGCCTTAATGTCTTCGGGCGTTGCGAATTCGAGGGCGGGAACGCTTCCCTCGCACGAGCTGTCTTCCTGAGGACCATCGGAGTGAGGGGGAATCGGACGATTCGGATCGACACGCTGAGGCTCACTGCTCTTCCCGATGCATGCCCTTCTGGCGGCACGTACGTTGTACTCGGGCGCTTCCTCATCCGCAAAGCTCTCGAAAACGAATGCGGTGTTCCATTCCTCAATAGGCATGAGGTTGGCTATATAAGCAACAAGGGGCTTCGGCATCGTAGCAACCCCTGCAAGGAGCACGCGATACACCAAACAGGTTGCCGCTACGTCTTCATCCGCACGATGAGTTGAATCCGGGCCTCCAAATGCACGGACGAGATCGAGAAGACGATGAGACTTCAAGCGAGGGAAGGCGATGCGGGCAAGATCAAGAGAATCCACCCATATATTGTTCTTCAAAGCTTCGCCGGCAGGACGTTTTGTCGTGAAAGTCCTATCGAACTGAGCATTATGGGCGACGACATAGGAATCCCCCACGAATGCCACCAAACCCTTAAGTGCTTCATCGGGGTCAGGCGCGTCTGCGACATCCTCATCGTGGATATCGGTAAGATGAGCAACTTCATCGGGAATGGACTTCCCGGGGTTGACGAACGTGACGTACCACTCGCGGATCTCACCTTTGACCATGCGAGCGGCGGCGATCTGTATCAGTTCATCATGGTTAAAGGAGAACCCCGTCGTTTCAGTGTCTATGACGACAACATCTTCGTCGAGAATACCAAAATCGTGCGTTTCAGCATAAGCAACGAGAGACCGGTAACGATCCACGGTGCGCGCGGGGGTATTCTCCATAATGAATGCGTCGAGGCGCGACGCAGCGCATTTTTGTTTTTCCATGCAAGTAAGACTATCATTTATGACATTTCTTTACAGGAAAGCATTCAACACCCAGGAGTAAACATGGCAGAAATCGGTTACTTCGCCACGTACGCCCGATTCACCACTGAAAGCAAAGAAGCAGCAGCCCCTTTTCTCGGTGCGGATAACCTCATCGGCGATCCATACACCATCGAACATGAAATCACCCCCGACAGCCGCCGCGCATGGATCGTCAATCCCTTTGGCAAGCGAATGGGCTACATCGACGAAAAAACCGCTGACAAGGTCGACCTCTGCAAGGCGAAGGGATGGACCGTCACCGCTCTTCTTGCGCTTGTTGCCTTTTCCGAGAAACCCGCACCAGGTGAATACTGGGGAGAAGTCGCCATCATCGCATACGACCCCTCATACGAAACGGAATTTTCCGCCTTCGTAGGATCGATCGGTTCAATGCTCGGCAAGGGAATCAGACCTGATATTTCCCTTGGCCGCGATTCCCTTCGCAAGGTAGTTGAAACGAAAGGGGAATGGATTCCTTCCGACCGCGTCTCTCTTCCCAAGAAAGATAAAGGGACCGCTTGGGTGAAAACTCAACGAAGCACCACCGAACGTCTAGTTGCGGAATCAAGGAAAGGTAAGATCGGTTGCACTATCGTCAGCTGGATCTTCCTTCTTGGCATCGTCGCGCTCATTGCCTTCGGCCTTCATTCCTGTGGAGTTTTCTAAGCGCTTTCTTCACCGATGAGCGTTCTCGCTCCACCACACCCTCACGCTCAATGATTCCCGTAAAAAATGGCCTGCACGTCAATGTGCAGGCCATTTTTAATCAGCAAGGGCGGCTGCCACCATGTTCTTACATAGCGTTGGGAAATCCATTCCCGCCGCCCGCGCAGCATCGGGAAGAAGAGATGTTGCAGTCATCCCAGGGAGCGTATTCGTTTCCAACACCCAAAACTCTCCGTTTTTATCCTGAATTAAATCGGTGCGGGAAACCCCCGTGCATTCAAGAGCCCGATGCGCCTTCACGGCAAGCTCTTGAGCCCTTTCGAAGTCCTCCTTCAACAGTGGAGCGGGGCAAATGTGCTGAGAACCGCCCGCGGCATACTTCGATTCGTAATCATAGAACTCATGGGAAGGAACGATCTTGATGACGGGAAGGGCTTTCGGTTCGCCATCATCAAGGACGGCAACGGTGAATTCATCGCCTGAAATGTACTCTTCGACAAATGCGGCTGAATCCACCTGGAATACCTTCTCCATAGCTTCGGCGATTTCATCCTCGGTATGGCAGATGTACACGCCAAGGGCGCTTCCTTCAGTAGCGGCCTTAACAACACAATGAACGCCAACCGAATCGACGACATCGCCGACGGGGACGTTGGCAGACTCAAGAACAAGAGAACGGGGCGTATTCACGCCGAAAGCACGGTAAAACGATTTCGACTTGATCTTGTCTATAGCCGTAGCACTCGCCCAAACGCCTGGACCGGTATAGGGAAGACCAATCGTCTCGAGGAATCCTTGAATCGTGCCGTCTTCTCCTCCTTTTCCATGGAGCGCGAGGAAGCAAACATCGTACGCCTCCTGGATCAGCTTGATGAGATCTTCCTTGGAAGAAGGATCGAGAGTATCGACGAAGAAACCGGCTTCCCGCAATGCCGCGGCTACTCCCTTTCCCGATTCGATTGAAACAGCGCGTTCGCCACTCGAGCCGCCTGAAAGAACAGCAACACGAATCTCTTGGGGCTTAATATCCATATTCACCAACCGATCTTTCATTCGGAGTTCATCTATCTGGACGTTCCTGATCCGTTCGAAGTATAACAAAGCCTTCTCCGCCACATCGCCCGAGGGGCATTCACTCACGACACCCCCATCCGTATAATGACACTCATGAAACACGATATTTTTTCTTACAACATCGCCGAGATCCCTCAGCTTCTCGCCGAACTCAACCAACCCCGTTTCCGTAGTCAACAGCTTCTTTCGTGGCTCTACGTCAAGGGTGCGCGTTCCTACGACGAAATGACCGATCTTCCGGCATCTCTTCGCGACCAGCTAGAAGCTGCACATCCCTGCGTCGCCCCCAAAATCGTTGACAAGCAAACCTCTTCCGATGGAACGCGTAAATACGTCTTCGAATTCTTTGACGGAACACGCGTGGAGGCCGTTGGCATTCCTTCGACCGATCAGAAAAAGAACGCCGACCCCAAACATCTCACTGTCTGCTTTTCTACGCAGGCTGGGTGTGCCATGGAGTGCGCTTTCTGCGCTACGGGAACAGAAGGATTGACGAGGAACCTATCCTCCGGAGAAATGGTTGCCCAGATCACCACCGTTGCGCAAGATTTCGGGTGTCGCGTTACCAACGTCGTGTCTATGGGGCAGGGAGAGCCCTTTCAAAACTACGATTCTTGCCTCGATGCTTTGCGCTTCATCAATTCGAATAAAGGACTCGGGATCGGCGCACGTCATATCACCATTTCAACTTGCGGGGTACTATCCGGCATCTCTAAGCTCAGCAAAGAACCCGAGCAATTCACCCTTGCCGTTTCCCTCCATTCCGCCACCCAAAACACGCGCGATGCCCTGATGCCACGCTGCAAATCAATGAAGCTCGACGACCTCAAGTCCTGTCTTCTTGATTACATCGCCCAGACGGGTAGAAGAGTCAGCTTCGAATACCTCATGATCAAGAACGTCAACGACACACCGGAGGCACTTGAAGCTATTTCCCGTTTCTGCGGTGGGCTTCTTTGTCACGTCAATTTGATCCCAATCAATTCCATCGACGATTCACCATTCCTCCCAAGCACCACCGCCACTCAGAAAAAGTGGGTCGCCACCCTCCGATCGCAAGGCGTGGAAACCACGATAAGGAATTCACGTGGGTCGGATATAGATGGCGCCTGTGGTCAATTGAAGAACAAAACGAAGCGATAACCCTCTTCCCTTCACTCACAATCGACTATATCTGCCTTACAGAAACGAAGAAGGCGGCTCAGTTCATTTGAGCCGCCTTCTTCGTTTTACTTCAAGGAGCTAAGTCCCCTAGTTTTCTTTTTCGCCATTCTCAAGCTGGGCGCCATGCTCGATAAGGGCAACGATACGCTGCAGTTCCTCTTCATCCTTGAATTGGATTTCAATCTTGTTTTTGCCTTGAACCGACTTAACGCGAACAGGAGCGGAGAAGTAACGCGTAAGCCCCTTTGCAGCCTTCTTATAACTGGCAGGAGCAGGCACTCGCTTTGTTTTCCCTTTATCAGCAGCCTGAGCACGACCAGAAAGCAAACGAGCAATAGATTCCGTCTCGCGGACGCTGAGCTTTTCTTCCATTAGCTTATTTGTCAGCGTTTTCCTACCTGCAGCATCAGGAATCGAAAGAATGGCTCGCGCATGACCTGCCGTTATCTTCTCCTCGAAAAGCAACTGCTGAGCCTCTTCAGGAAGATCGAGAAGGCGCAATGCATTAGCAATGGTCGACCGCCCTTTAGCAACCGTTTGGGCAACTTCGGACTGCGTCATCCCCTTGCGCTCCATCAAGCGCTTATAGCCGTATGCCTCCTCGATAGGATTCAAGTCCGATCGCTGGATGTTCTCAATGAGGGCCAGTTCAAGAGCTTTGTCGTTATCAGCCGTCCAAAAGCGGACCGAGATCGAATCCATCCCCAACTTTTTGCAAGCTTGCCAACGGCGCTCACCGGCGATGATCTGGTAAGAATCTCCGACTTTTCGAACAAGAATCGGTTGAAGCAACCCTTCTTTCTTGATTGAAGAGGCAAGCTCCTCAATCTCTTCGGGCTTGAAGTTGGTTCGAGGCTGATCCGGATTAGGCTGAACCTTATCGAGGGGAACAACCCCCGTGTCGCCTTTACCCTGCGGTGGAGTGAGATCAGCTCTCTTCGAAGGAGACGTCTTCGAACTCGTTTTCCCCTGAGCGGGTACAGACGTCTTTCTTATCGGCTTATCCGCAACGGAAGGATTAGAGGGTTTCGAGAAGGGGGCTTCTTTCGACTTATTTATTGAAGTCGATGAAACAGTGTGACGTGTTTCACGTGAAACAACCTTGGCGTTTTCCAGCGCATCTTCCGAGATATAGATTTCGGAAGAGCGATTTCCCGCCTTTTTGTCACGCGACGAAGCACTGAATTCAGCTTTTTTCGCCTCAAGTCGATCAACAGCCGTATTCGTATGGGGCTTTGTCTCGTTAGCCGACTTCTCATCCTTCTTGGATGCAGTAGATGAGGAATTAACACCATACGCCGAAGCTGCCGCATCGTCGAAGAGTGCATTCAGCCCTCTTCCCAATCCACTTTTCTGCTTAGCCACGATCTATTACCTCTTTCGCAAGATCCATATAAGCAACCGCACCCTTGTTCTCAGGAGCATATTCGATGATCGATTGACCGTAACTAGGCGCCTCGGAAAGCTTTACGGTACGAGGAATAAGAGCATCGAATACCTTGTCCCCGAAGAACGAGCGGACCTCATTTACAACCTGATTAGCCAAATTAGTACGCGAATCGTACATCGTCATGACGATACCGAAGATATCAAGGCTCGGATTGAGAATACTTTTGACACGTTTCATCGAATCAAGAAGTTTTGTCACACCTTCCAAGGCGTAGAACTCACACTGAATAGGAATCAAAAGCTTGTCAGCAGCAACCAAAGCGTTGATGGTCAGCAATCCAAGCGAAGGAGGACAGTCGATCAGTATGTAGTCATAGCGACCGCGAAGACTTCCAAGGGCATTCTTCAAGCGGTTCTCGCGAGCCATCTCGTTAACCAATTCAACCTCAGCGCCTGCGAGATTAATGGTCGAGGGAAGGACATCTACTCCTTGAGCAACGCATGACAAGATAACGTCTTCAACAGGGGTCTCACTTAGGAGAACATTGTAGATACAGGCATCAAGAGCCCTCTTGTCTATACCGTACCCGCTCGTGGCGTTTCCCTGGGGGTCCAAATCGACCAGAAGGACCTCTTTGCCTTCGCTGCCCAAAGCAGCAGCAAGATTCACTGCTGTAGTCGATTTACCAACGCCGCCTTTTTGATTGATGATTGCAAGTATCTTAGTCTGACCCACTACATGATCGAGAAGGGGCTTCTGAGAAAACGGAACGAACGTGCGCTCGCCTTCATCCTCCTCTGTTTCCTCTTCGCTTTGTTCGGGGACCTCAGATGAAACAGGAACTTCTTCTTCAACGGTTTCCTGCTGAACATCCCTCTCGAGAACACGAGCATGCTCATTAACTTCAGCAAACTCATCTCTCTCGGTCGGTTCTTCATGATGTTGCTCAAATGCGGAAGTCACTACTTCTTTTTTATTCTTCTTTCGACTACCGAAAAGCCCCACGAACACTCCTTCCCTTCCATGGTTCCATTCAATACCCCTGTTTCACGTGAAACAGGGGTCGTGTTCGCAAATCAACAAAGGGGACCGATCCCCTATTTAAGAAATATCAATCTAAACCGATGACCGAAAAGAGCACGAACCCTCAATCAAGGCCCACGATCCGTTTCATATCGTCAGCTTATAAACATACTAAAGGACGAAGAAGTTCGATAGAGGAAATATCTCATAAAGGTATAAGAAAGACTGCATAAAGCCAAAGTGCAACGACAACCGAAACGTCTCATGCAGCCCAACACTTCACTACAACATGCCCATCCGGCTCATTTGCGAGTTATTCCAATCAAAACGCCTGCCGTACGCAAGTAAACCCTTAAACCGAGAAAAGGACCGAACGCCGTTCGATAGCGGTAACGCCCTAGAATCCAAAGACAGAAGATAAACGACGAGATGATAAGTAAGCGAACCATCCACACCGCTAGACCACCATGACCCGAATTCCACAGCGCACTCAACACCTAACTAGGCATGAAGGAGAGAGAAGGCTAATGGAACGCAGGACTGCGACAACGTATCCTATGATCAAGCTGAAAGCAAACACACGGGTCACTATCGTAAGCCGATGAAGGAGCGCGCTGAATGGTAGGCCGATACCACAAACGAAGATTTTCGATGACGACAGTGACGCCGGCGTTTCGTTACCCTAGATCATGAATCTAATAGGCCCCTCGGTCCCTCCCTGTCTCTATGGGGTGCTGAATAGAGGTCCAGCACTTCCTCCGAAACTACGCGCTACCCAAGAGCCACCTCTCAAGGCCCTACAACCAGCCGTGGTACCGATAACACTCCCTGGTACAAAATCAGCCCCCTGTTTCACGTGAAACAGGGGGCTGACAAGGAAATTGGCAAAAGTAGGATTAGTAGGGCTTCTTCTGAGCCATACCTACACGCCGCGGCAAAGGAACCTTCGGTTCCGCCACTTTCTCAAAGACAATGAACATACGTGATGTTTCCCCATCCGAAAGGGTAACTTCGCGCGAAGAAACATACCTCAATCCCAGCTTATCCTGGATATCGAGGGTATGGGGAAGCTCCTCGTGCCCTTCACGCGCCTTATAACAAACCAAACGCCCACCGTCGGAAAGAAGGGGGGAGGCTAATTCCATAAGCGACGAGAGGGAAGAGAGAGCCCGTGCTGTAATACACGAGAAGAATCCAGCCTTCTCGTTTACCAACTCCTCAATACGGCCGTTATAGGTTTCAACCCTTTCCTGTAGCTCCATTTTTTCAATAAAGGTATCGAGAGCACGGGTCTTCTTGCCAACCGAGTCCGCGAGAACGGTTTTGCGCCCTGTAACGACAGCGAGGGGAATCCCTGGATAACCAGCACCAGTACCCATATCGAGATACGCGCCATCGGGACACTCGTTAACTTCAGGTAGCCCGGCTAACGAATCTTCGATATGAAGAATCTGGGCGGATTCCCATGAAACGATCCTCGTGAGATTCGTCTTCTTATTTTCTTCCATAACAAGCTTCAAATGAAAATCGAGTAACTCGCGTTGCTCGATTGACAAAGCATCAGAAAGGGAAACCAATCTTGATCCTTTCATTATGTTTCACGTGAAACATTAACACGGGGTGACAACAACGCGGCGTGCGCGGCCTTCCCCCTCAGACTCAGTAGTGACTCGATCGTCAGAACGAAGAACCAGATGAACAATACGACGCTCATAGGGAGTCATTGGGCGCAATTTAACGCTTCTATCCTGGGCGCACGCCTTGTTCGCTGCACCACGAGCAATGGACTCGATCTTCTCGCGCTGGCGTCCCTTATAGCCCTCAACATCAACAACCACAGGATAGCGATGTCCAATCTTGCGAGAAGTGATGGAGGAAACGAGGAACTGAAGCGCCTCGAGGGTACGACCATGACGGCCAATCAAAACGGCAAGATCATCACCGGTGATGTCAAGGATCAGCTCGCCTTCATCCCCCTCATACTCATCAACCTGATAATCCCCCACATCGAAATGCTTCAAAATATCACCGATAAGCTCAATGGCCGTATCAGCGATAACGTCAACCTCCTCGTCAGAGTAACCGTCTTCCTCAGATTCCTCCGCAAGGTGGCTGTCGGCCTCAAGCTCATCGACGGTTTCGACAAACTCTTCCTTAACTTCTTCGCTCATTTTTTCTCCTTAGATTCAAATCTCCCCTCCAGCAATGCTGAAGGGGAGGAGTCGGCAGGATATGCAATTCCTTTACAAGGTTACTTTTTCTTGTGAGGGCGCTTTTTCTTTTCCTTGCGAACGACATCGACCTCAACCGGCTTGACCTCAACCTTTTCGGCGGCAAGTTCAGCGTCCTGATGCTTGAACACAGCCGTAGAAATCATCTGCTGGGCAACACCGAAAACCGAGGAGGTGGCCCAGAAGAGAAGAACGCCCGTCGGGGAGCCCCAACCCAACCACAGCATGAACAAGGACATAACACCCATCATGATCATGGTCTGGGTCTTCTGCGGGTTATTGGTACCACGCTGTTGAAGCAAGGTAGGCAGGAACGTGCAGAAAGCGAACAGCAACAGAAGGATGCCATACGGCAAGAACTCGATGAAGCCCTGGGAAAACGCCACGGAAGGAGACGTGATCAGGCTCGGCAGGATATTGTAGAAGGAATACACCATACCTTCGGTGCGGGTTCCCATTTCCTGGAGAACCTGGAACAGGGCAACGAAGATAGGCATCTGCAGAAGAAGAGGAAGGCAGCCAGTAATGGGGTTGAACCCGATCTCAGCGTATGCCTTCTGCATCTCCTCGGCTTGACGCTGTTGATCATCGGCGTACTTTTCCTGGATCTCACGCAAACGCGGGCTGAACTGCTGCATGCGATACGACGACTTGATCTGCTTCTGCATCAGAGGGAACAGAATCAAGCGAAGAATAAGGGTGACGACAACGATCGCCAGGCCCCAGTCCTGCAAAAAGTTGTAGAAAAACTCGATGCAGAAGAATATGGCGTCTTTAAACGCATCCCACATTGGTTTTATATCCTCTCGTACTTACGAATGTTTGTAGCCGCGCCGGAAATGAAATTCCTCAGGTACGGGATCGTAACCTCTTCCGCCCCCCGGTCTACAGCGAAGGATACGGCGACAGGTAAGATACAGGCCTTTCAAAAAGCCGAATCTCTGTACCGCAGTCAACCCATACGCTGAGCACGTGGGAATGAAACGACACGTTGCAGGAAGTAAAGGCGAAATACCGATACGGTAAAACTTGATCAGAAGAATAAGGCATTGCTGGGGAACCTTACGGATCGCCGTCAGTATCCTATTCATGGTGACCATAATCGCCCTTGTACTGCTTCAGAACCTTGCCAAACGCCGAAACCACTTTGCTGTAGGAAGCATTCGTCGTCTTCCTGTTGGCAACGAAGAGCACGGTAAGCTCTGGCCAAGGTCCCCCAAGATCATGGCACACCGCACGCAATCGCCTCTTGGCCGAATTGCGCCATACGGCATTGCCGTTTCTCTTTCCTGCAATAAAAGCAGCACGGCCACTAGGGCCGTGCTGCGTATCCCCCTTATGCACGATCAGCGTGCCAAAGGGAGTAGTGTGTCTTTTTCCGTGCGAAAACAGGTAGGAGATCTCAGTGCTTGATTTAACGGTCCCCAACACGGTTTCTCACAGAAAACTAGACGCAAAGACGCTTGCGGCCCTTAGCACGACGTGCGGAAAGGACAGCACGGCCACCCTTGGTTGCCATGCGGGCACGGAAGCCATGAGTCTTTGCGCGCTTGCGAGTGTTCGGTTGATAGGTGCGCTTCATTACTAGTTCCTTTCAAGTGTCAGTAACCACAAAAGTATAAATACAGCGCCGCTAACGTCAAGGGAGCAAAAGGAAGCGAACAACCAGCCGCCCCCACCATCACAGAACAAACACGACAACTCCGTCAAAACCGCCCCCATCGCGGAAAACGGTCAAAGAGAAAACTTATGCTCGGCTCATCACATTCACCTCAGCGGAAGCGAGGATGTGCCCTTGCATCGCCCAATGGAGCTCATTGAGGTAGAAGCCTTCCTCGAGCCCGAGATCCGTATCGAGAGCGTAGACCATGAGCGTGTAGCGATGGTCTTTGTCGGGAGGGCAAGGGCCTATATACCCCCTTATCACATCCTCGCTCGTCTCAGCCGCCCGAGACACGCAGCTGTTCGACCCCTGGATAAACGGAGCATCTCCGGAATGACTCGCTCCTTCGGGAACATCCTTATAGGAAGCCGGGGCACCGCATGCAATCCAGTGAATCCAAGTGAACCCGCACACCGGGGTCGAGTCGTAGTCGATGAAGGCCCATGCCAACGAAACCGCGTTCTCGGGGACCCCCTCGATAGAGAACGGGAACGAATGGATGTTGTTGCCGTCTTTCCTCAAAGATTCATCCGAGAACTTTCCGAATCGATCGGGAAGGTATCCACCTTCCAAGGGGATTGTGATGTCCATATCGCTTCCTCCTTTTGCGTTTCCCCTTATTCACCGCGCTTTTCCACAAAGTGCCTTTAGGGGAATGGGGATAATGTTGAAAACCATCGGCGTAAATCAACATTGGCTCGATCACCATTATCCCAGAACAGGAGCAGGCGCCGAAAGGCGATCCCGTGTATCGCACCGTCACCTTGGGAACCTTTGCGAAAATCAGGGAGAACACGCCTTATGACCAGGCTCTTCGATCGATGCACGACTGCATGGTAGGGAAAAATAACATCATGAGAAAGCAAGCCCGCGACCAACTCGCCCCACCGTCGCCAGGGCAAAGGACAAGGCGGAGGCCTCGTCCTTTTTCATCCTTCGGCAAAGTTATCCCCTGGCCCTTTTTCAGTTTTTCACCTTTTTCTTCAATCGCTTTCCGTTTTTCCACATTTTATTGAAAGAATGTTGAAAAGCTGAAAAACCCTCGTGTTTGTAAGGTGGATAAATTGAAAAAAGTGGAAACACTCAGTAGAATACGGAAAAAAGAGAGCCTGTTTCATTCAATCGAACGCGGAATGGACGGGCTTTTTTTCTCCCGTGGGAAAAACCGGAAAACAACCGAGGACAACCTGCATGCAAGACGAAACTCAAACACCCTACACGCAGCAGCAGCACCCCGATGCGTCGGAGGGGCCCGACTATCCCCACGCCCCCGCGGCGCCGATGAGCGCGGACGGCGCGAATGCCCCCTTCCCCTCCTCGCCCTCAACTCAAATGCCGGGGGTTCCTTATGCGACGTGGGGCGCTAGCGTACCTCCCTCGTACGAATATCCATACCCGACGGGAGGCTATCCCCAGCCCTACGCGAGTTATCAACCTCAGCCGACTTTCCAACCCGCAAGTAGCATCAGCCCCGAAATCAACCACGGGAACCCGGGGGAGCAAGAAGGGGGAGCTCCACTCTACCCCTATGCCACCCCCGGCCAACCCCACCCCTACGCAACCAGCGCGGCACCGGTGCCGCCCTTCGTCGAGCAAAGCGCCTACGAGACGCCCCCGTATGCCCACACGGTAAACGGCGGCATCCCCGCACGGGCTCAGACACCCATCACGGAAAAGGAGTTCGACTACTCCCATATCTTCGTGCCCGCGCGCATCGCGATATACGACTCCCTGAAAACGGCACCGCGCGTCATAGAGATCGACGGAGGACCCACCCACGAATACATCGAGAGAATCGCCTCCATGACCTTCCGCAGCGCGAAAGAGCTTGGCGGGACCATCCCCTACACCGTAATCAGGGAAGTATCGGAAAACTTCATCCACGCGCGGTTCCAGGAGGTCGTCGTTTCGATCCTCGACGATGGAAACACGATCAGGTTCGCCGACCAGGGTCCAGGGATCCCCAACAAGGATCTCGCGCAGGAACCGGGGGTTTCCTCGGCGATAGAGCCGATGAAACGCTATATCCGAGGAGTAGGCTCAGGTCTCCCGATCGTGAAGGACTACCTCGACACGACTCACGGATACATCGAGATAGAAGACAACATCGACCAAGGAGCCGTCGTCACGATCAGCCTCGTCGGACCACGGGGGATGAACAGCACTGCCCTCGAGGAAACGCAGCTACCGCCCTTGACCGACAACGAGCGCGCCGTGCTCAAAGCACTTGCCCCGAGCAAGACCCTAGGCGTAACGGAAATGAACAGGGAAACGGGTATCGCGGTCGCCTCCATCCACACGGCCTTCTCGAAGATGGAAGAAGCGGGCCTTGTGCAGAAAGTCGGCAAGAAGCGCACCCTCACCGATGAGGGGCGCCGCGTTTGCCTTTCTTTGTAGGGAGAAACCGTAAGGCGAGGGATCGGCACGAGATCGGCTTGCTACTATAGACATCGAACACGATCGAAGATGAGGAAGGCATGGACCTCGAACAAGTCTGGACAGACCTGATCGCGAACATCAAATCGCACCCCAACGTGAACGCATCGCAGGTCGATGCATTCTTCTCGCGCGTCCAAATCCAAGCGGCGAGCCCCGGATTCGCAATGCTCACCTCGGACAACGGGTTCATCAAGGACTGGATCGAAAAATACTACATGAAGGATATCCAAGAGGCCCTCAAGGATCTCTACGGCGTTGACTTCATGGTGCAGATCGAAGTAGATCCCTCGTCGATGGCTCCCGTCGCGCCTTCCGCCGTCGAGCCGAAGAAAAGCGCCCAGCCAGACCGAGAAGAGGCCGCAGATCATCCGCATCGCCCCTCTCCGACGCCCACCGAGCCCGCAGCCGCTCCGACCCGCCCCGAGACGGCCGACGAGGCGGTGCGGTCGAGGAACAGCGAAAGCACTGAGACGCGAAGATCCGAGGAAAGGAAAGCGGAAAGCGCGAACGCCCTGGGTAAACGCGCGACCAACTCCGCCGATCAAGCGACGGACAAACCCGCCACCGACGGCCGCTCGAGCCTAACCTTCGACACCTTCGTAATGGGAGAGTCGAATCGCATGGCCTATTCCATGGCAGTCGAGGTCGCCGATCGACCGGGCGCGTCATCCCTCAACCCGCTCTTCATCTACGGCCGATCAGGGGTAGGGAAAACCCACCTGCTCTGCGCCATAAAGAACTACATCAACGACCAGTACCCCGACTTCAACGTGTGCTACATAGACTCGATGGAACTGGTGAACAAATACTCCGATGCAGCCATAGAGAAAACCGTCGACAAGCAGAGCTTCAAGAACTTCGAAGAATTCTTCCAGCAAGCCGACGTCCTCCTCATCGACGATATCCAGGGCCTCCAAGGAAAACAGGGGACGCTCTCCGCGCTGTTCCGCATCTTCAACAACATGATCGCGAAGGGCAAGCAGTTCGTCTTCTCGGCTGACCGAGCCCCTAAGAACATCGACCTCGACGAGCGCTACGTGTCTCGCTTCAACTCGGGTGCCACGATCGACATCCAACCGCCCGACGACGAAACGAAGCGAAACATCATCAAGAGCTTCATCCGTCAATACAAAAACGAAGAGGGCTCGGCACTCGAGATACCGGACAACGCTCTCGATTACATCGTCGAGAACTCAAGTTCGAACGTGCGTGAACTCAAAAGCGCGATCACCAACGTCATCTTCGCCCTGAAGATGGAAGACGGCGGCGAACTAACAGAGCGAAGGCTCGTTGAGCTTCTGGGCAACCACTTCAACGGCGGCGGTAAAAGAAGGATAACGATCAGCATGGTCCAGTCCGCGGTCGAGGACTTCTACGGGGTCTCCCATCGGGACCTCGTCGGCAAGAAGCGGGAGCGGAGAATCGTCCATCCGCGTCAGGTCGCGATCTACCTTTGCCGCGAGCTTTCCGAAAGCACCCTCAAGGGCATCGGTCAGGAATTCAACCGAGACCACACGACGGTCATGCACTCCTGCGATCTGATAAACAACCAGCTCCAGGAGGACCGCAACCTCAGGGAAGAACTCGAGGCTATCAGGGAGAAGATCCGCATTCAGCAGTATTAGCGAGCAGCAAGGAACCACGGTTGAGAAGAGAGGTATCGACGGTGGAAAAACAGGGGCTAGGTGTTGAGAACGTTGTCCACACGCTATCCCCGTGGATAACCGGCACTGGAATCCACCGAACGATGAACATGCTTTTTATTCACGATCACCTGCGGCTTTAGGAGTAATCAACATATCCACCGTCGTTATTATTACTACGATTAAGTATTTAAGAAGAGAAGAATAAAGAAGAATCAAAGGGGAAAGATTTCCCAGGGAAGCGAGATCGATCTTCCAGAAAGATCGATCGGAAGAGGTAGCAGTATGAAATTCAGCATCAACCAAACCGAACTGCAAAGCGCACTTGCCGTCGTGGTCAAAGGCTCTTCAAGCCGTTCAACGCTTTCCATCCTCGCAGGCGTATACATCAAAGCCGAAGAAGGGCAGATAACGCTTCAGTCGACCAACCTGGAATTGTCCATCAAGGTAAGTCGACCTGCCCTCGTAGAGGAAAAGGGCGAGACGGTTGTGCCGGCAAAGCTCTTCCTCGATATCGTGAAAAGCCTCCCCGATGCCGCTATCCGCATCGAAGGCGACGAAAGCGTAGCCTCGGTGTTCTGCGACACGACCACCTTTTCCTTGCGCGCCCTCAATCCCCTCGATTTCCCTGCATTCCCGGAAATCGAGCCGGAGCGATCGGTTCAGTTCCCCTTTAATCTGTTTTCCTCGATGGTCAAGCGCACGGCGAAGGTCGTGTCCCACGACGAGACGCGTATCGTCCTCACCGGCGTGCTCGTCTCCCTTGCCGGCTCGACGCTGAAACTCGTTGCAACCGACTCGTATCGCCTTGCCGTCGCTGAAGCCGAGGTTGAGCAGGCGGGTTCAGAAGAATTCGAGGCCGTTATCGCGGGATCCTTCCTGCAGGACATCGCCGCGCTGCCTCATTCCGATGAGCCGATCACGCTCTCCCTCAACGAAAACCAGATCATCGTGTCGTATCAGGGCATCACCTTCATCAACCGCCGCCTTGAGGGCATGTTCCCCAACTACAAGCAGCTTATCGCCGATGGATTCTCGACGCGCGCGACCCTTTCGACCCATGCTCTCGCCGACGCCGTGCGCCGTGTATCCCTGCTGAGCAACAAGATTTCCCCGGTTCAGGTGAAAGTGGACGCCGAATCGGGCGTGGTTACCCTCGTCACCAACTCGCAAGACGTCGGTAACGCCCAGGAGAACCTCATTTGCGAGGTTGAGGGGGAGTCGGTCGAGATCGCGTTCAATTTCACGTTCCTTCTTGATGGTCTCGCTTCCATCGATACCGACGCAGTCCATCTCGATCTTTTCGGCTCCATGAAACCCGGCATTCTCCGCGCCGCCGACGGCGAGGGCTTCCTGTATCTCATCATGCCGGTGCGCGTGTAGCGCGCTTTCGTGGAGGGCATCCATGGGCTTCGCCGTTCGCCGCGTCGAATACAGGAATTTCAGATCCTACGAGTCGTTCACCTTGTCCGACATCGGCGATCTGACGATCATCGTTGGCCCTAACGCGGTCGGCAAGACCAATTTGATCGAGGGTATTCAGCTCACGACGGCTTTCCATTCCTTTCGCTCGCCGAAGCCTCATCACCTTCTTGCCGAAGGAGCGAAGGCGGGGGGAATCCGCCTTGTGGCCGAGGACGGCGAGCGCCGTGCCGAGGTCGAGCTCGTGCTCACCCCCGATTCGCGCACGTACCGGTACAACGGAAAAGCCAAGCGCGCTTCGTCTCTGCAGGGCATCATCCCATCGGTGCTCTTCTGCCCGGACGATCTCGAGCTCGTGAAAGGTCCCCAGTCCCTGAGGCGTCTTCAAGTGGATAGGCTTGGTTGTCAGCTCTCAGCGAATTATCGAGCGGTGCGGCGAGATTACGAGCGAGTCGTTCGCCAGAAGAATCGCTGTCTCAAGGACGGTGCTCCCGCGGCGTACCTCGAGAGCCTTAACGAAGTCGTCGTGGCGGTCGGCGCTCAGCTCTACCGTCTCCGCCTTCAGCTCGTCGAGGCGCTGGCTCCTTGCGTGTCCTCGGCTTACGCCGGTTTATCCCAAGGGCGCGAGCGCATCTCGGTGGGGTACTGCCCTTCATGGCTTTCCCCGGTAAGCGACCAGGAGCGCGAAACGGTTTTTGATCCCTTGTCTCTCGATGAGGCCCGCGCCGCTCTTGCGCGGGGCATTGAATCCCGCTTCGCCGAAGAGCGGGTGAGGAGGACATCCCTGATCGGTCCGCACGCCGACAGGATCGAGTTCTACGTCAACGGCAGGAACGCACGCCAATTCGCCTCTCAGGGCCAGCAGCGTTCCCTCGTCCTTTCCTGTAAGATGGCCGAAGTGGAGCTTTTCCGCGACCGCCTGGGGGTGACCCCCGTGTTGCTGCTCGACGATGTGATGAGCGAGCTCGACGAGGTTCGTCGCGCGGCTCTCCTCGATCTTGTTTCGGGGGGTGTCCAGACATTCGTCACGGCTACGTCGATGGATTATTTCGCCCCGCGCGTCGAAGAAGCGGCTCGCGTGGTGAGGCTCGAGAGAGGAGATCGCGCATGAGCGACTACGGTTCGAGGAGCGATCCGCGCCGCATCGCCCAGCGATACGATGCCCGGGCGAATTCACTCAAGCCCGTCTCCCGATCCTTCGGCGCCTTTTTCGATACGATGCCCGAGGAAATGAAGCGGCGTGTTCTGATCGAGAGAAAGATCAAGCAGGTTCACGATCAATTCGCCCAGGTGGTCGACCCTTTCGTGTTGGAACACACGAATTCGGTGTATCTGATGCGAAGTAAGGGGTCGGATGCTCACGATCTTGTCGTGTACGTCGATGCGTCCCTCGTCGCCGCCGAGCTCAATGCCCGTCGTGAGCTGATCAGGCTGAAGTATCGCGAGCTGTTTTCCCTGGAGATCGACGTGTTCGAGATCAGGATATCGAAAGGACGCTACCGTGATCAGCACCCCTTCTCCGAAAAAGGTTCAGCCGTATCGTCGTCCCCGTCACGCGAGCTCGCCGCTTCCGAGCTCGAGGCCATCGATCGCATCGTAGACCCTTTGCCTGAAGGACGCCTGAAAGAATCCTTCGTGAAGGCCCTGAAGGCTCAAAAACGGGTGCAATAGACAATTTTCGTAATATTTCGCAAGAAGATGTGTTTTAGCCGCTTATATAGGTTCTGACGGCTTTTGAAACACTATTTGAGATAAAGTATTTAGGTTGATTTTCCTTTACCCGGTTAGCCGCGCCGCCCGATAACGGGATGCGCAAGCTGCCGTCATTGATTTTTCCGAAGCACGCGGTCAGAAAGAGAGGAAACGTGGCTCAAGACAAAACTGAGTACAGCGGCCAGGAGATCCAGGTTCTCGAGGGCTTGGAAGCGGTGCGCAAGCGCCCTGGCATGTACATCGGCTCGACCGGCCCTCGCGGTCTGCATCACTTGGTGTACGAGGTCGTCGACAACGCGGTCGACGAAGCGCTTGCCGGTTACTGCACAACCATCGACGTCACCATCCATGAAGACAACTCCATCACCGTCGTTGACGACGGTCGCGGCATTCCCGTGGACAAGCATCCCAAAGAGAAGATCCCGACGGTCGAAGTCGTTTTGACCATCCTTCATGCCGGCGGTAAGTTCGGCGGTGGCGGCTACAAGGTCTCCGGCGGTCTTCACGGCGTCGGCGTCTCGGTCGTCAACGCGCTTTCCACGCGCGTCGTCGTTCAGGTGTGCCGCGATGGCAAGAAACATGAGATCTCTTTCGACCACGGCAAGACGAAGGAGAAGCTCCACGAGGTCGGCACGTCTACCCATACGGGAACGTCGGTCACGTTCTGGCCCGATCCCGAGATCTTCCGGGAGACCACGGTCTACGACTATCTGACCCTGCAGGCTCGTTTCCGCGAGATGGCCTTCCTGAACAAGGGGCTCAAGATCACTTTGGTCGATGAACGTAACGTCGACGCTGAGGGTAGCGCCCATAAAGAGGTTTTCCAGGCTATGGGCGGACTCCAGGATTTTGTGAAATTCCTCAATCAGGGCAAGGAAACCCTCAACAAACCTATCTATTTCGAGGCGGAAAACCCCGATGGCGTCGTCGAAGTGGCGATGCAGTGGTCCACGTCGTATTCCACCAACAACGTGCTTTCGTTCGCAAACAACATCCACACGATCGATGGCGGTACGCACCTCGACGGCTTCAAGCAGGGCGTTACGCGCACCGTGAACGACTATGCGCGCAGGAAGGGGATTCTCAAGGAAAAGGACAGCAACCTTTCCGGCGATGATACGCGCGAGGGTTTGGCCGCCGTCGTCTCCGTCAAGCTCCATGATCCCCAGTTCGAAGGGCAGACGAAGGGCAAGCTCGGCAACACCGAGATCCGCGGCCTGGTTCAGACGGCCGTGACCAAGGGCCTTGCCGAATACCTTGAGGAAAACCCGACGCCGGCAAAGCGCATCATCAACAAGGCGTCTCAGGCCCTCAAGGCCCGCGAGGCCGCGCGAAAGGCCCGCGAGATGACACGCCGCAAGGGCGTGCTCGATTCGTTCTCGCTGCCGGGTAAACTCGCCGACTGCTCGAGTAAGAATCCCGCCGAGTCCGAGATATTCATCGTCGAGGGCGATTCGGCGGGCGGATCGGCCAAGCAGGCTCGCGACCGCAAGTACCAGGCGATCATGCCGCTGCGCGGTAAGATCCTGAACGTCGAGCGCGCTGGCCTCCATCGTTCCCTTTCCTCTGATACCATCTCGTCGCTCATCACCGCGATCGGCACGAACATAGGAGAGGAATTCGACGCTGATCAGGCACGCTATCACCGCATCATCATCATGACGGATGCCGATGTCGACGGCGCTCACATCCGCTGCCTTCTGCTCACGTTCTTCTACCGCTACATGCCCGAACTCATCACACGAGGCTATATCTACATCGCTCAGCCCCCGCTGTACGGTTTGAAGAAGAAGGGCGGCAAGAAGCTCGAGTACATCTTCAACGACGAAGCGCTTCAGGCGCGTTTGGCGAAGCTTCCCGATCGCGACAGCATCTCCCTTCAGCGCTACAAGGGCCTTGGCGAAATGGACCCCGAGCAGCTTTGGGAAACCACCATGGCCCCGCAGTCCCGCACGATGCTGCAGGTGAGCATCGAAGATGCCGCCGAAGCGGAGCGCGTTGTGAGCGAGTTGATGGGCGATCAGGTCGAACCCCGCAAGGAGTTCATCCAGAAGCACGCCCACGACGTCCGCTTCCTCGACTTCTAAGGAAAAACGATTCGTCCCGCCCTCCACGGGCGGGGAATCAAATGAACGAACTCTCGATGTACCAAGGAGTTACTTGTGGCAGAACAGAATGATCAGGAACAGGTAGCGTCGTCTATCCTTCCTGCCGATCTTGGCAAGGAGATGCGCACGTCGTTCCTCGAATACTCGATGAGTGTCATCGTATCCCGCGCTTTGCCTGATGTGCGCGACGGCCTCAAGCCGGTTCATCGCCGTATCCTCTACGCGATGAACGAGAGCGGCATCACCCCGAAGCGTCCCCACGCTAAGTCAGCACGTACCGTCGGTGACGTTATCGGTAAATACCATCCTCATGGCGATTACGCCGTCTACGATACGATGGTTCGTCTCGCTCAGCCGTTTTCGATGCGCGTGCCCCTCGTCGACGGTCACGGCAACTTCGGTTCCATCGACGGCGACTCGGCGGCGGCTATGCGCTACACCGAGGCGCGCCTTGATA
Organism: uncultured Eggerthella sp.; assembly: GCA_959607715.1. Classification (GTDB taxonomy): domain Bacteria; phylum Actinomycetota; class Coriobacteriia; order Coriobacteriales; family Eggerthellaceae; genus Anaerotardibacter. Next base: position 42,802 of record CAUHNN010000002.1, read on the forward strand.
AGCCGGCTATGGAACTGTTGCGCGATCTGGACAAGGAAACGGTCGATTTCCAGCCCAACTACGATGAAAGCCTCGAGGAGCCGACGGTTTTGCCTTCCCGCTTCCCGAACCTCCTCGTCAACGGATCTTCGGGCATCGCTGTCGGCATGGCGACGAACATCCCTCCCCACAACCTCGGTGAAGCCATCGATGCGACGTGCATGATGATCGACAATCCCGACTGCACGGTCGACGACCTCATGACGGTCCTGCCTGGTCCTGATTTCCCTACGGGCGGTCTCATCATGGGTCGCAAGGGAATCAAAGATGCGTACGAAACGGGTCGCGGTAGCTTGACCGTTCGCTCGAAGTGCCGCATCGAAGAGGGGAAGAACGGCAGGAAGTCCATCGTCGTTTCCGAGATTCCCTACCAGGTGAACCGTACGAACCTTCTTAAGAAGATCGCTGATCTTATCAGGGATAAGAAGATCCCCGAGATCTCGAACGTCCACGACGGCGCCGACCGCCACGGCATCGACATCATCATTGACTTGAAGCAAAACGCCATTTCTCAGGTGGTTCTCAATAAGCTTTACAAGCATACGCAGCTCCAGGTCGGTTTCGGCTGCAATATGCTCGCCCTCGTCAACGGCGTGCCACGCACCCTTTCCCTGAAGGAGATGCTCCATTACTACATCTTGCATCAGGAAGAGGTCATCGAGCGCAGGACCCGCTACGACCTGAAGAAAGCCGAAGCGCGTGCCCATATCCTCGAAGGTTTCGTCATCGCACTCGACAACATCGACGAGGTCATCCGCATCATCCGATCCTCCAAGACCGATGCCGAGGCGAAGGAATCCCTCATGTCGGCCTTCAAGCTTTCCGAGAAGCAGAGCGAGGCTATCCTCGAGATGAAGCTCCGCCGTTTGACGGGGTTGGAACGCGAGAAGATCGAGCAGGAGTTGGCCGAGCTTCTCGAGCGTATCGCTTACTACAAGCGCGTTCTTTCCGATAAGGACTTGGTCAAGAAGATCGTCAAAGACGAGCTTCTTGAGATCAAGGAAAAGTACGCCAACGCGCGCATGACCAAGATCACCGAAGCCGCCAAGGAACTCGAGGTCGAAGACCTTATCGCCGAGGAGGAAGTGGCCATCACGGTGACGAAGGCCGGCTATGTCAAGCGCCTTCCCGTCGCCACATATCGCCAGCAGAAGCGCGGCGGCAAGGGCATGCAGGGAGTCAATCTGAAGGAAAGCGACTTCGTCGAGCATCTGTTCATATCCTCGACCCATGCATACATGCTGTTCTTCTCTTCCTTTGGCAAGGTGTATCGCCTCAAGGCCTACGAGATTCCCGAGGCGTCGCGCCACGCCCGCGGAACGGCTATCGTGAACATCCTTCCCCTCGAGAAGGGCGAGACCATCGCCGCCGTTATCGCGACGAAGGACTTCCCCGAGGATGAGTACCTCATGTTCGCCACGGCTTCCGGCATGGTGAAGAAGACTTCCATGAAACTTTATGACCGTTCGCGTCGCGACGGCCTCATCGCGATCAACCTCAAGGAGGGCGACTCCCTCATCTCGGTTCGCCGTGTGGCGGCTGGTGAGCAGGTGATGATGGTTTCGAGCGCCGGCAAGGCCATCATGTGGGATGAATCGGAGGTCCGCTCGATGGGGCGCGACACCATGGGCGTGCGAGGTATGAACCTCAATGCGGATGCACGCGTACTTGGCATGGAGATCGCCCGTCCAGGAACGGAGCTTCTCGTGATCACCGAGCTTGGATACGGCAAGCGCACCCCGATCGAGGAATATCCTTCCCACCATCGTGGGGGCCAGGGCGTCTACACCATCTCCATGACGGCGAAGAAGGGTCTTCTTTCGGCGATGAAGATCGTTGACCCTGACGATGAGATCATGGTGATAACCGAAGAAGGCGTCGTTGTGCGCACCCCGGTATCCGGCGTTTCTCAGCTTGGCCGCTCCACCCAGGGCGTTCACGTCATGAACGTTTCGGCGAAGGATAAGGTGACCGCGATAGCGATCTCCACCACGAGCGAGAAGAAGACCTCCCGTGCAAAGGATAAGCACGACGACCAGATGAATCTTCTGGACGAGTAGGTGGGAAAGGGTCCGTCTTGTGCCCTTGTTTTCCCTGGAAAAAGGAGTCGAGCGCGATATGCGCCCGGCTCCTTTTCGTTTTTCTTGCTCGACGAGAGACTACGAAGGAGATGATTCCGAGAAATCGTCGGGGGTGAGACTTTCGACAAACGAGCGGAATGCCTCGATTTCCTCTTCGCTGGTCAGCTTCTCGTCGGCGACATAGCGGTAGGAAGATGAATCGACGAGCTCTTCAGTAACGAAGATCTTTGCTCCTTGTTTCAGGGCAAGCGATAGGGCATCGCTTGGTCGAGCATCGAGCTCGATGAGGCGCCCATGATGGCGCAGCGCGATTTTCGCATAGAAGACTCGGTCTTTGGCGTGGGTTACGAGGGCGTGATCCACATAGGAGTCGAGGGAGGTGAGTGCATCGATCATGAGATCGTGGGTGAGTGGCCGCGGCAGCTTCTCTTCCTCGAGCGCAAGGTAGAGTGAAGCCGCTTCTGTGGTTCCCGTCCAGATGGGGATAAACCAGGTGCCGTCTCCCTCGGGGTCGTCGGGGCGGAGGATGATGACCGAAGGCATTGTTTCCCGTGAAACAATGAGCTTCTCTACGTGAACGGAAATCATCGCAACCCCCTAAAATGAACCCTCTCTCCCTGTCTGAGGGTATCATTCCTTTAGTCGGCTTTCCCTTGCTGTTGGGCGAAGAGAAAACTTGGTCGGTGTATCCGCAGATCGGATAGGGGAATAAACGATTCCTTCCCGTTATTTGAAAATTCCGAAAAAAGATACTTGACCCAAGAGGGTCAGCGGCGTATATTAATTGAGCGCGATTTCGGGCCCATAGCTCAGTTGGTTAGAGCGCACGCCTGATAAGCGTGAGGTCAGCAGTTCGAATCTGCTTGGGCCCACCATTTTTTTACTGATAAACGCTCCACCGTGAGCCGAGTTTGCCGGTGGAGCGTTTATTGATAAGCCGAAATCGCACGTATGCATGGGGCATTAGCTCAGCTGGGAGAGCGCGGGCTTTGCAAGCCTGAGGTCAAGGGTTCGATCCCCTTATGCTCCACCATGGTTATTGGAGGTTCGCCATACTGGCGAACCTTTTTTATTGCCTTTTGAAGGTGGTATAATAGCTCGCCTAAAAAATCCAGGAAGAAGAGAGCATGAAACAGGAAAACATTCGCAACGTCGCAATCATCGCGCACGTCGACCACGGAAAGACGACCATGGTCGATCGCCTCCTTTGGGCTTCCCACGTATTCCGAGAAAACCAGGAAGTCGCTGAACGCGTCCTCGATTCGAACGATCAGGAGCGTGAGCGCGGCATCACCATTCTTTCCAAGAATATTTCCATCAACTATAAGGGCGTCAAGATCAACGTCATCGACACTCCGGGCCATGCTGACTTCGGCGGCGAGGTCGAACGCGTCCTCAACATGGCCGACGGCGCCCTTCTCATCGTAGACGCCTATGAAGGACCCAAGCCCCAGACTCGATTCGTTTTGTCCCATGCTCTCGAGCGTGGCCTGAGGATCGTCGTCGTGGTCAACAAGATCGATCGTCCTAACGCCAATCCCGACGGCGCGGTCGATAAGGTGTTCGACCTCATGGTTGAGCTCGGCGCTTCCGATGAGCAGCTCGACTTCCCCGTCGTGTACGCTTCCGCAGTCAATGGATACGCCCGCTACGACGCCGAAGACGGAAACATGGACATGGTTCCGCTGCTCGACACCATTCTCAAGGAAATCCCCTGCCCCGACGTCGATCCCGAGGGTCCTGTTGCTTTGCAGGTTTGCACGGTCGACCATAGCAGCTACGAAGGCCGTATCGGCATCGGTCGCCTCCAGAGCGGTTCTCTGCATGAAAAGGAGCAGGTTCTCGTCGTGCAGCCCGACGGCAACAGCTACAGCGCTCAAATCCGCAAGGTGTACACCTTCGAGAACCTCGGCAAGGCCGAAGTTCCCGAAGTGAGCGCCGGCGACGTCGTGGCCGTCATCGGTATCGAGCAGGCCGATATCGGCGACGTTATCACCGATCCGGAAAACCCCGTCGAGATGGAGCCTATCGCCGTCGAGGAACCCACCATGGCGGTTGTGTTCGAGGCCTCAACGAGCCCGCTTGTCGGCCGAGAAGGCGACATCGTCGGCGCCCGTCAGCTCAAAGAGCGCCTTATGCGCGAAAAGGAAAGCAACATTTCCATGCGCATCGAGGAAACCGAAGATAAGTCCGGCGTTCGCGTCGCAGGTCGAGGGGTTCTCCATCTTTCCGTTCTCATGGAAACGATGCGACGCGAGGGCTTTGAATTCCAGGTTGGTCGTCCGCAGGTCGTCTACAAGGTGGATGAAAACGGCGCCAAGCTCGAGCCTATCGAGGAGGCGACGGTCGACGTTCCCAATGATTACTCCGGCAAAGCCATTGAGGTCATGGGATCGGCCGGCGGCATCATGGAAGATATGGCTTCCGACGAAACCATGACGCATCTTACCTTCAGCATTCCCTCCCGAGGAACTATGGGTCTCAAGACCCGCATTCTCAACGCAACTCACGGCGAAGCCATCCTGTTCCATCATTTCCGCGAATACGGTCCGTATTCCGGTGAGATGGTGGGTCGCAAGAATGGTTGCATGATCGCGATGGCGACCGAGAAATCGGTTGCGTATGCGCTCGATACGCTTCAGGAACGTGGTCGCCTGTTCGTCGGCCCGGGCGAGGATTGCTACGAGGGCATGATCGTCGGCGAATCAGCCAAGGAAGGCGACATGGTCGTTAACGTGGCGAAAGCCAAGCAGCTCGGCAACCAGCGCTCCTCCGGCGCCGACAAGGCTATCTCCTTGACTCCTCCGATCACGTTCACCCTCGAAGAGGCGCTCGAATACATCGAAGATGACGAGCTTGTCGAGGTTACGCCGCAGTCGATCCGCCTGCGCAAGCGTACCCTTTCCGCAACGCAGCGACGCAAGGAGGCCAAGGGCAAGTAGTTGCCCCCTTCCTTCCTCTTCCTCTTGAAACACGCGAGCCATCCTACGGGGTGGCTCGTTCGTTTTTCTCGGCGATCGGGGACTTGTATGAAGAGGCTGTGGTGAAATACGCGCCTAACATGGGCAAATTGTGCTGATGGATGTGTGGATGGGAGCTTGTGTAACAATGAGCGTCGTATCGCGTGTCCCCTAAGGGGACATGGTGTTTCGCTCAAAATGAAAAAAGGATCGCTATGAACCATCGTTCTCTCCTGAGGAAAGTTTCCGTAGTCGGCGTTTCGGCGGCATGTTGTTTGGCGCTTGTTGGATGCGGTTCGACGAGCTATGGCTACACGGGCGGCGTTGCTGCCACCGTCAATGGGACGGAGATACAGGAAGACACGGTCACTAAGTACATCCAGGATTTCCGCACGAGCTCCGATCTGACGAGCGATGACGATTGGGCGAACTGGATGAAGGAGAATTCGCTCGATCCCTCGACCGTTCGCAGCCAGGTTATCGACTACTACGTCGAGAAGGAATTGACGAAGCAAGCCTGTTCGGAAAAAGGCGTGAGCGTCGATTCTTCCCAGGTCGATGAAAAGGTCAACGAAGTCAAATCCAACTACGAGAGCGATGATGCCTGGAAGCAGGCCCTTGAGTCTTCGGGCATCGACGAGGAGCAGTATCGGGAGTCTGTCGAAGAGGGTTTGATGGAGCAGGCCCTCATGGAAAACGTCGCGGGCGACAAGGCCACGGCTGACGACGATCAGACGCTCGAGATGCTTAACACGTATTCCTCCATGTTCGATGGCGCCAAGCGTTCCTCGCATATCCTGTTCAAGTCCGACGACCAGGAAACGGCGCAGAAGGTTCTCGACCAGATCAATTCCGGCAAGCTCGACTTCGACGAGGCGGCCAAGAAGTATTCCACCGATGAGGCCTCCGCCCAAAAGGGTGGAGATGTCGGTTGGGATGCGATCAATTCCTTCGTCGACGAATACACGACGGCCCTCGATGACCTTTCCAAGGGAGAGGTTTCCGGTCTCGTGACGAGTGATTACGGCATCCATATCATCAAGTGCACCGATGTGTTCAACACCGACGGCAAGGAGAAGTCCCTTAAGGCTTATCCCGACGAGTTCGTTTCTTACATCCAGGAGATCGTGAAGAGCCAGAACCAGTCGACGTCATATCAGGAGTGGTTCACTTCCTTCAAGGAGCAGGCGGACATCCAGAACAACGACATGCCCGAAAACGTTCCTTATAACCTCGATATGACTTCGTACGAAGATTCGTCCGATTCATCTGATTCGGCGGATTCGGATAGCTCATCGGAATCTACAGATGATTCCTCTAATGCCGACAGCGCGACTTCCGAGGATCAGACCTCTTCGGAAGGCCAGTAGCCACAGTTTTGGGATACACTCGAAGCCACCCGCGAGGGTGGCTTCTTTGTGTGGAGTTGAGGATAGAAAGAAGGAATCTATGGTCGATGAGGCGAAAGCCCCGCTTGTCGTTCTCCACGATGCCGTCGTGCGTCGCGAGGGACGTGAGATACTCCACGTCGATGATTTCACGCTGGACCAAGGGGAGAACATCGCCTTGATCGGGCCTAACGGGGCAGGTAAGTCGACGTTCATCCATTTGATCACGATGGAAGTGTTCCCTTTGTGGCGCGAGCATCCCCCCGTCGTTTTCAAGGGGCGGGAACTGGCTACGCTCGAAGAGATCAAGAAATGCCTCGGAATCGTTTCCTCGACGATGCAGAGCCAGATCGCGGTCCATCTGTCCGCCCTCGAAGTGGTGTACGGAGGCATTTACGGCTCTCTGGGGATACCTCAGCGTCATGTCATGAATGAGGAGGGAAAGCGCAAGGCGAGGGAGGCCCTCGCGTTTCTCGGGGTGGAGAGCCTCGCCGATCGTGATGTCATGACCCTTTCCTCGGGCCAGGCCCGCCGCGTTTTGATAGCTCGCGCTCTTGTACATGATCCAGAAGTCCTGGTCTTTGACGAACCCACGACGGCGCTCGATCCCGAGGGAATGTATTACGTCAGGAAAGCCATGAGGGATTTGGTGGCGGCCGGTAAATCGATCGTGCTTGTAACTCATTACCCTGAGGACATCATCCCTGAGATAAATCGTGTGGTGATGATCAAGGACGGCAAGCTTTTCGGCGATGCGCCGAAAGAGAAGGCGCTTACAAGCGAATGCGTTTCCGAGCTCTTCGGGGTTCCTTTGAGAATCTTGTCTCAAGATGGTTATTATTCTCTTGTGAGCGAGTATTGATTTAGTGTATACTCCTAACTCGCGCACCAAAGGTGTGTGAAAGCTGGAGAGATGTCCGAGTCTGGCTTAAGGAGCACGATTGGAAATCGTGTATACGCCACAAGCGTATCTGGGGTTCGAATCCCCATCTCTCCGCCAGTATTTTTCTTGCCGAAAGGCATGGCTATAAGCGCGAGTCCGCGCGTGGGGAAACGCTCGCGAGAGCGTTTTCTTGTAACAGGCCCCTGTGCAGCGCATATCAATGCACAGGGCCTGACATACTTGGAAGGGTGGCAGAGCGGCTGAATGCGGCGGTCTCGAAAACCGTTTTACCAGTACTCCTGGTAACGAGGGTTCAAATCCCTCCCCTTCCGCCATCGATCATCAGGGTCCTTCGGGGCCCTTTTTTCGTTGAGAGGGGAGCTATCGGGCTTTCGATTGAAGAAGGTAAAATGAAGAGATCGAGCGTTTCGCTATGGGTGCGGGCGACGGTTCGGAAAAAAGGGGGTCTCATGGTTACGATCGATCGTGAACGGTGCACGGGATGCGCAACGTGCGTCGCGGATTGCGTTAAAGGGAACATCGTCATAGAGGAGGGCACGGCCCGTATTCTCGACGACTGCTTCAACTGCGGTCATTGTGTTGCTATCTGCCCCGCAGGGGCATGTTCCATCGACGAATATCCCGCTCAGTGCGTGGAATACGATCCTGCGCGCTTTTCCGTGGCGACGGAGAACATGCTCAACACGGTGAAATTCCGTCGCTCCATACGTGATTATCACGATCGTCCGCTGTCCATGGAGGATCTCCATGTTCTTATGGATGCCGCTTCCCATATGCCCACGGCGAAGAATACCCAGTCCTGTCGGTTCATCTTCATTCAGGATTCACTCGAGTTCTTCAAGGAGATGGTCTGGGAGGATCTGAAAGGGAAGTACGACTCGGGCGCGCAAACGCCGTTACCGAAGGAGAGCTTGGGCACCTTTTTCTCCCTTCGTGAAGAAGAAGGGGTGGATTTCCTCTTTAGAAACGCACCGGCCGTCTTGCTGGTGGAGGCAACCGATCCGGTCGATGCCGGCTTGGCCGCGGCGGCGGTTGAATTGGTGGGAACGGCGATGGGGATAGGTGTGCTCTACAACGGCTATCTTCGCCGCGCGATCGACGACTGCCAGCCCGCACGCGCCTATCTCGATTCGTCGGAGGAGAAACCTTTGCGGGTCTGTATGCTCGTTGGATACCAGAAACCGAAGTATCGACGCACCGCACCTCGTCGTAACCCATCGGTTGTGTTGCGCTGATTCCTGCAGCCGCTCGTTTGCGGCGAAAGGGTTGCAATTGATCGGCAATGAGTGGCAAGTCGACTCCCTCGCCGCTACACTGATCACCATTGGAAAAAGAATCGGAGAAAGGACGGCCATGGCAGATCGTATGGTGGATCCTGAAAACAATATGCCCGAAGGCGATATCGATGATGTTTTGAAGACGGTGATACTCGCCGTCCTCAATGAGGCCGCCGACAAAATGGAGGAAGGCAAAGACGTGATTCCCTTTACCGGATTGGCGGTCAAGGAGAATCTCTTCATCGAAACGCATCCCGGCGATGATGCTGAAGAGTGCTTCCTGAAGGCGCGCCAAGAAGTTCAGGGCGCACGCGGTGCAACGGCATATGCCTTCTGCTACGACGGCTATATCGAAACCGAAGATGGCGAGCGCGACGCCCTGATCGCGGAAGGTGGTCTTCCAGGTGAAGAGCAGGGGTACGCGTTCGGCTACCTCTACGACGAAGAGGGCATCGATCGCGAGATCGTCTATATCGGCCTTGCCCCGAACTTCATGGAGGGCCTTGCGCTCGAATTGGAGATGGAGGGGACGCTCGATCGTTCCCAGTACGCCGAAGAGGCTCAGGAAGAGAAGAGCGCTCAGGAGTAAAGTTCCCTCATCGTGCAAGGAAAAGACCGAAGCGTCGCGCTTCGGTCTTTTTTGCGTTTGGAGGCGGATCTCTTTACGTTCGAGAAGGAAAGACCCCGATAAGATGAGACCAGGAAAGGGCGAGGGCGCTTATATGGACAAATCATGAGCCGATTCGATTCGTTCTTTACCTGAAGGAATCGGCTTGGTATCCTAGCAAGGCTATTCCTGCTTCGGGTCTTCCTTTATCGCCCGAAGCCGTAAGTCCAGAGGAGGTGAACTGATGAAGGCTTATGAACTCTTGTATTTTGTAGCTCCGTCTATCGACGAAGAATCTCGCATCGCTGTTATGAAGCGTATCGAGACCGCCCTCGCAGAAGGTAACGGTGTTGTCGACAATGTTGACAACTGGGGTAAGCGCAAGCTCGCTTACGAAGTCAATGGTTTGACCGACGGTGATTACACCCTTATCGATTTCCATGTCGAGCCCGCCGCCATCGCTGAGCTCGACCGCGTCCTGCGCATCACCGATGCCGTAGAACGTCACATGATCGTTGCTCGCACCGATCGCGACTAATTCACGCAAGGAAATCAAAAGGCGAACGGGACCGTTCGCGCGAGAAAAGAGGTAAGAAATGAGCATCAATCGAGTTGTCATCAGCGGTAACTTGACGCGTGACCCTGAGCTCCGCGCTACTGCGAGTGGGATGCCCGTTCTGGGTTTCGGCGTCGCCGTCAACGACCGTCGTCGCAACCAGCAGACCGGCGAATGGGAAGACTACCCCAACTTCATCGACTGCACGATGTTCGGTGCTCGTGCCCAAAGCGTTTCCCGCTTCCTGTCCAAGGGAAGCAAGGTGGCCATCGAAGGCAAGCTTCGATGGAGCCAGTGGGAACGCGATGGACAGAAGCGCAGCAAGATCGAGGTCATCGTCGATGACATCGAATTCATGTCGAGCCGCAACGATGCTGGTGCATCGTATGGCGCTGCACCTATGGGTGCGGCCATGGCTCCTGCTGCTCAGGCCCCTGCTCCCGCCGCGATGCCGGCTGCGCCGGTGATCGACGCGTCGGTCTACGACGAAGACATCCCGTTCTAATCATTCGAAAGAGGTTTACATGTCTGACTACGCAAAGCAGCCTCGTCGAAAGTATTGCCAGTTCTGCAAGGACCACGCAGAATATGTCGATTACAAAGACACCCAGATGCTGCGCAAGTATGTTACTGATCGTGGGAAAATCAAGCCCCGTCGCGTCACGGGCGCTTGCACCCAGCACCAGCGCGATATCGCCAATGCTGTGAAGCGCGCACGCGAGATGGCTCTCATGCCCTACGCCGTGCCCGCCGTTTCCGGCCGCGGTGATCGTCGCAACCGTTAAAGGAGGATGAAATGAAAGTTATCCTTCTGAGTGAACTCAAGGGCAAGGGTGGTGAAGGCGACGTCGTGGATGTCGCTCCCGGTTTCGCCAACAACTACCTCTACCCCAACAAGATCGCCATCCCTGCCACCAAGGGCAACCTGAAGCAGCTCGAGCAGCGCAAGCACAACATCGCCGCTCGTGAAGAGAACCGCATCGCCGAGGCCAATGCCTCCAAGGCGGCTCTCGATGCTCTGACCGTCAAGGTCGAGGCTCGCGTCGGCGAAGAGGGCGTCCTCTTCGGTTCCGTCACGGCTGCTCAGATCGCTGAGGCCCTCAAGGCCCAGGCTGACATGGAGATCGATCGTCGTCGCATCGAGATCAAGACCGCTATCAAGACCGCAGGCGAGCACACCGTTCAGGTTTCCCTGTATCGCGATATCAAGGCTGATCTCACCGTTCTCGTTGGCGACGAGACCACCTTCAACGCTCCCGCTGAGGAAGAGGTTGCCGAGGAAGCCGCCGAAGAGGCTGCTGCCGAGGAAACCGCTGAGCAGGACGCTGAGTAGTTTTTCAACGCGCTGAAGACCGCCCGAAAGGGCGGTCTTTTTTTTATTTCGGTTTCGCGCGATCCTTTATTCAGGCATCTCGTCGAACGCGATAAGATTGACTTTATTCTCATGAGATACGAGACGGAGGATTGGACGTGGCGGAAAGCTCCACTCAAACTGAAAAAGACACGCGCAAATCGCTGCCTCAGAATATCGAAGCGGAGCAAACCGTTCTTGCAGCATGCCTTCTTTCGACGGGCGTGTTCGAGGAAGTCTCCCTGAAGCTTCGCCCTGAAAGCTTCTTCCGTCCCGCTCATCGCATCATCTTCGAAACGATGCGTGAAATGAACGCGCGATCCATTCCCATTGACGTCATTTCGGTGTCCGACCACCTCAAGGCGAATGGGCAGCTTGAGGCCATCGGTGGACAGGCCTACCTCTTGGAGCTGGCCGACAACACGTTCGCGTTCACGAGCTGGCAGCATCACAGCGAGATAGTCTCGCGCGACGCAATGCGCCGTGAGCTGCTTCATGCATCAGCTCACATCACCTCGCTTGCGTACGACTCCCCCGCAGATCCCGCCGAACTCGTTTCTCAGGCCGAGGCGGCCCTCTTCGAGGTTACGGAGCAGACAGTCAGCTCGACGTTCAAGGATATCCAGACGCTCATCATGGAGGCTAACGACGAGATTGCCGAAATGTCGACGCGCGCCAGCACGATGCAGGGTGTTCCGACTGGATTCCGCGATGTCGACAAGTTGTTCTGCGGCTTGCGCGGAGGCGACCTCATCATCCTTGCTGCACGCCCCGCGGTCGGCAAGACGTCGTTCGCGATGAGTTTGGCGGTCAACGCCGCAAAACTCGGCTCCCCTGTGGCCTTCTTCAGTCTGGAAATGTCCTCGGTTCAGATCACGCAGCGCCTTCTGGCGGCTGAAGCGGGCCTGAGCCTTTCCCTTCTTCGCAGTGGTCGCCTTCAAGATAGTGATTGGGGATCGCTCGTTCAGGCGTCGAGTGATCTTTCCCAGCACGAGCTCTATATCGACGATTCTCCTTCTCTTTCCATCGTGGAGTTGCGCACGAAGGCGCGCCGCATGATGCGCAACAAGAAGAACGGTTTGATCATCGTCGACTATCTTCAGCTTATGCAGCCGGTTATTCCCCATCCGAACAACCGCGCCGTCGAAGTCGCCGAGATTTCCCGTGGCTTGAAGGTCCTTGCCAAGGAGCTCGATGTTCCCATTTTGTCGCTTTCTCAGCTGTCGCGTAGCGTCGAGACGCGCACCGACAAGCGTCCGATGCTTTCCGATCTTCGTGAATCGGGCTCGATCGAGCAGGACGCCGATATCGTCATGTTCATCGACCGAAGCACGACCGAGGCGGAAGCCGAATCGGACCATCGTCCGGACTGGGGAATGGCCGAGCTGATCGTCGCCAAGCACCGTAACGGCCCGACGCGTGATATCACCATGACCTTCATCCCCGAGTACACTAAGTTCACCGATTACTTCGATGACTCTGGTTATTAGTGGCGTGTAGTGAGGTTGCGTGGGGTATGGACCGTTCGCTTACGTTTATACATGCCGCCGACCTTCACCTCGGCGCGCCGTTCAAGGGGGTGAGGTCCGCTACTCCCGAATGGGCTAGCGTCCTCGTGAAGGCGATTCCCAACGCTTATCGCCGTATCGTTTCCCTCGCGATCGAGTCAAGGGTCGACTTCGTCATCTTCGCTGGCGACGTCTTCGACGATTCGCGGCCATCGTATGCGGATTTCTCTCTTTTCGTCGACGGTTTGCGTAGGCTTGACGATGCGGGGATAGAGGTTTATTTCGTGACGGGCAATCATGATCCATATGCCCTGTGGCGCAATGATTTCGCCCATATCCCCTGCAACGCCACCCTTATCGGCGCCACTCAGCCCGAATTCGTCTGCCACATGCGCGACGGGGAGCCTCTCTGCTTGGTGGGGGGCCGCGGATACCTCACGCAGTCTTGGCCTTCTGACCAGGATATTTCATCAGGTGTTTCACGTGAAGCAGCGGTTCATAGCCTCGGCGCCGAGGCTCCTTTCATGGTAGGAATCCTTCATACGGGCCTCGACATCGACCCGACGCGCTCTCCCGTTTCGCCGCGTTCGCTGCTCAGGCGCTCCGTTGATTACTGGGCGTGTGGACACATCCATCAGCCGAGGATCATCGATGACGAGAAGAATCCCCATGTCGTCTATTCGGGGTGTCCGCAAGGTCGGGATATCAAGGAAGAGGGCGAGCACGGTGTGTTCAAGGTGACGCTCAGGCAGGGCGAGCCGAACAAGGTGGAGTTTTGCCCCACGGCCGAAGTTGCTTGGAAGAGCGTCGATCTCGACGTGTCGTCGTGCGCGACCGTCGCCGATGTCCATGAGGCCATAATTTCCTCTGAGTTTTCCCATAGCGCTGCATCGTGCTGTCAGCGCATGGTGTTCAGGTACCGCCTCGGGGGGAAGACTCCCCTTCACGCAAGCCTGCTCCCTCATGTTCTGGAAGACCTCAGACGCTCCCTGAACGAGAGCTATCCCTTCTTCTACGTCGATGCGATAACCAACGCCACCAAGCCTCCGATCGATCGGGCCTTCCTGCGTTCGCAGGGTCTATTCCCTGCGGTTTTCATGGATGAGGTGAAGGGCCGCCGCGCCGATGCGGTTTCGACGGCGCGCATGCTCGAAGCCGACTTCACTGAGTGCGACGTTCGTGCCCCGGCGTCGTTCGAGCGATCTATGGCACAGCTTTGCGACGAAGCGGAAACCCTCGTCCTTGATCTTTTGAGCGAGGAGGGGCAATGAGCAAGCAGGATAAGAAGAAAGCGGTCGAGGGCTTCGACAAGCGCCGATTCAGCCCTTATTACCTCGAGTACGTGAAGATGACGTCGTTCGGGCGTTTTTCCAACACCATCGTTGGCGCGTTCGGACCTGGCCTCAACGTCGTGTACGGTCCCAACGAGGCGGGCAAGACCACCGTCAACGAGTTGGTGAAGGGGGTCCTCTTCGGATGGCCCGCCGCGCGCGGTGAGAACAACCCCTACCGCCCCGACACCGCCGATCGAGCGGGGAGCCTGTTTTTCCGGTATGGGGGAAGAAGCGACGTCGTTGAACTTACGCGGCTTAAGAATTCTGATGAGGTGGATCCTGATTCGATCATCCTGGGGGATATCGACCCTGATACGTACGAGACCATGTTCGCCCTCACGAGCGACGAGCTTCTTCGCCTCGACAGCCACAACGAGATGACCGCGCGCCTTTTGACGGCTGGTTCGGGGACCCACGTCTCTCCGGCTCAGGCACTTGCTTCCATCGACGGGCAGATCAAGGAGCTCCTTTCCCGTTCGATGCATAATGCCGATTCGATCCGTTCCCTTCAGAGGGAAAAGGACAGATTGGGCGCCCTGAAGAGCGAGGGCATGGCCCGTGCCGATCAGCTGAGGGGCGCCGAAGCGAAGCTCGCGGAACTGAAGAAGCGCCAGGAAACGCTTGATGCGACCATCCAGGACCTCGATCGTTGTATCGAGGAATTGCGCAGCCATGCCGCCCGCCTCGAATCGCTCGATGCGGAAATAGAATCCGCCCGTGCGGAACTGGTCGATACGAGCGCCGCGCTCGAGGGCCTTGAGCCGACGGCGCCCGAAGGCGATGGATCGCCGAACGTGACGATGAGCGAGGAGTACCGCCTGCGTGACGAGATAACCGACTGGGAAGAGGGGCGCTCGCATCTTTCGCATGCGGTGGAGAACGCCCGCCGCGATGCCTTGAAGTCGCAAACCGATTTCGAGATGAGCGAAACCGATCCCAGCGCGGAGGAGAAGGGGCGCCGCGCGAAGAAGCAGCGCGTGCTGCGCGTGGCATCGGCTCTCTTGATTCCCTTGTTCGTGATGCTTCTGGGTGTCTATTTCTTCACGCATCCGCAAACCTTCGGGGGTGTTTCCTCTCTCATCCTTTCACTGCTCCTGTTTCTTGCGGGCCTGCTTCTAGCTGCCGTGGGGATGGTGATGGGGCTTAAGCCGTCGCATCTCGAAGAAGAGCTTGCCGAAGAGCGAAAGAAGAAGGAATGGGTCATGCTGCAAGATCGAAAGACCCTTGCGGTGTGCGAAGCGGCGCTGGAAGACCACGATCGCCGTATCCGCGAATTCCTCGACGAGAACGGACTCGGTTTAGCAGAGGGATCGCTTCGCCGGGCGCGTCGTCTTCTCGATGAGGCCCATGAAGCGCGTCACGCCCGCGAAGTAGCCGATCAGAACAAGCAGGCCCTAGCGGTCAAGCGCACGATGCTTTCTCGCAGGCTCGGCGACGCGCGTGCTCAACGTGCCGAGCTTTGTCGCAGTGAGGGGATCGACGAAAACCTTGCGTTCGAGGATCTGCAGCGCGTGCTTGCCCGCACGGGTGATGAGCGCAGTCGAACCAGGGAGGTGTCCCTTGATACGCAAAGGCGCATCGGCGAGATAACGCAAGAGCTTTCCGCCGCCCGCCGTGATTTCGATGTCGACGACGTGAAGCTTCAAGAGTCACTCGTCAAGACGCGCCTTTCGGAAGCTCACCACCGCTTGGCGGTCCTTCTTTTGGCGAAACGCTCCCTCGAGTCGGCTATCTCCGAATGGGAGCGCAAAAGCCAACCGGAGGTGTACGCGCACGCTTCGCGCCTCTTGTCTCAAATGACCGATGGCGCGTGGGTTCAGGTGAGGATGAACGCCGAAGGGTCCCTCGAGGTCGTCGACGGCATCATGACGCCCCGCGCTCCCCATCTGCTTTCCCTGGGAACGCGTCAGCAGCTGTACTTGAGTCTGCGCATCGCCCTTTTGATGGCGGCCGAGAACGTAGGGAAGGCTTTGCCGGTCATCTGCGACGATATCCTGGTCAATTTCGACGACCGACGCCGGCGTCAAGCGGTGATCGCCCTGAAGGAACTTGCGGCGCGCCGCCAGGTGATTATCTTCACGTGCCATCCCGATGTTGCGTCATTGGTGAGGGACGTCGATCCGCAAAGCAATCTCGTTGAACTGTAGTATGATTCTGCTTGGTGTGGACACGCTCCTTCGCGGCGTATCCGCGCGAGTTCATAATGCGAACCATCGAAAGGACCTTTCATGCCAAGCACGGTTCTCCTTGGTGCCCAGTGGGGCGACGAGGGCAAGGGCAAAGTCACGGACCTCATCTCGAGCGATTACGATTATGTGGTCCGTTATCAGGGAGGCAACAACGCGGGTCACACCGTCATCCATGGTGACACCAAGCTCGCGCTCCATTTGATTCCCTCCGGCGTCATGTACGACCACATCACCCCGGTTATCGGCAACGGCTGCGTCGTCGATCCGAAGGTGCTGACCGAAGAGATGGATATGCTCGAGAAGGAGGGCTTCTCCTGCGATCGTTTGCGTATCTCTTGCGATGCCCACGTCATCATGCCGTACCACATCGATCTTGACGGTGCTTCCGAGCGTCATCTGGGCAAGCACAAGATCGGAACCACGAAGCGCGGTATCGGTCCTGCTTACGAGGATAAGGCTGGTCGTACCGGCATCCGCATCCAGGATCTTCTGGACGAAAAGATCTTCCGTGAAAAGGTCGAGGCGGCGCTGGTTCTCAAGAATCAGATCCTCACCAAGATCTACGGCCTCGAGCCTTACACGGTCGACCAGATCTGCGATATGTACCTTCCGTACGCCGAGATCATCCGCCCCCATATGGCGGAAACCGCTCAGCTTCTCAATAGCGAGCTGCGCGCTGGAAAGAACGTCCTTTTCGAGGGCGCCCAGGGTACGCTGCTCGACCTCGATCACGGTACATATCCCTTCGTCACGTCTTCGTCGTGCTGCGCCGGCGGCGCTCCGACGGGTTCCGGCGTTGGTCCGAAGGCCATCGACAAGGTTCTCGGTATCGCTAAGGCCTACATCACCCGCGTCGGATCCGGTCCGTTCCCGACGGAACTCAAGGACGAGATCGGCGAGCGCCTCGGTGAAGTGGGCGGCGAATACGGTGTGACCACGGGTCGTAAGCGTCGTTGCGGCTGGTTCGACGCCGTCATCGCGCGATATGCCGCCGACGTCAACTCCATGACGGATATGGCCTTGACCAAGCTCGACGTTCTTTCGTGCGTACCGCGCATCAAGGTGTGCGTCGCCTACGAGTCCGAAGGTAAGCGCTACGATTACTTCCCGATGCAGCACTCCGTTCTGTACCCGAAGCACGTTACGCCTGTCTACGAAGAGCTTCCCGGTTGGGAGGGTCAGGACATCAGCGACTGCAAGACCTTCGCGGATCTGCCGGTGAATGCACAGCGTTACGTGAAGTATCTCGAGGAGATCACGGGCGTCCCCGCCTCCATCATCGCTGTCGGCCCTGACCGCAACCAGACGATCTTCAACGGCTGGCAGAGCCGCTAGCCGCTTCGCTGGATGATCGTTTACCGCACATGACCCTTGACAACGTCCCTGCGCACGCGCGTGCAGGGACGTTGTTGTACGTTTGAATGAAGAAAGGTTGAGAGTCGTGAATATTCTCGTCCTCGGCGGCGGTGGCCGCGAACATGCGCTTGCTTGGGCACTGAGCAAGTCGCCCCAATGCGATGAGCTCTTCGTTGCTCCCGGAAACGGCGGTACCGCCCAGATCGCGACCAACGTCAAGGATCTTGACGCCACCGACGGTGAATCCGTCGTTTCATTCGCCCTCGACAACGGCATCGGTCTCGTGGTCATCGGCCCGGAGGCCCCGCTCGTTTCCGGCGTCGCCGATGTTCTGCGCAATGCCGGCCTTCCCGTTTTCGGCCCCGATGCTCAGGGTGCTCAGCTTGAAGGTTCCAAGACCTATTCGAAGCGATTCATGGATGCCAACGGTATTCCTACCGCGCGTTATTCGAGCTTCACCGACCGTGAATCCGCTCGCGCGTACTGTGTTGAGCTTGGGGCTCCGCTGGTGGTCAAGGCCGACGGCTTGGCGGCGGGCAAGGGCGTCATCGTCGCTGAAGAGCTTGACCAGGCACTCGACGCGGTTAATTCCTGTTTCGATGGCGATTTCGGCGATGCCGGCCAGACCGTCGTTGTCGAGGAGATGCTGACTGGTCCCGAATGCTCTCTTCTCGCGTTCGTTTCGGGCGGTAAGGCCTTCTGCATGGCGCCTGCACAGGACCATAAGCGTGCCTACGACGGCGACCTCGGCCCCAATACCGGCGGCATGGGCGTGTATTCCCCCGTTCCGATCGTGACCGATGAGGAAATGGCGGCCATGGTCGATATCATGGAGCGCTCCGCCGCGGCAACGGCGCGTGATCCGTTCGAAAACGACTACCGCGGCTGCCTTTACGGCGGCTTCATGCTGACTCCCGAGGGACCGAAGGTCCTTGAGTTCAACGCGCGCTTCGGCGATCCCGAAACACAGGTCGTGCTTCCCCGCTTGGAGGGCGATCTCGTCGAGATCATGCTCGCCGTTGCGCAAGGCCGCCCTGAGGATATCGATCTTTCCTGGTCCGATCAGTGGGCCGTCAGCGTCGTTCTTGCCAGCGAGGGCTATCCTGGATCGTACGAGAAGGGCAAGGTCATTCTCGGCGTATCCGACGCCGAAGAGCTCGAAGGCGTTATCGTCTTCCATGCGGGCACGGCACTTAACCCCGACGGTGAACTCATCACCGCCGGCGGGCGCGTCCTCAACGTCGTCGCTTTGGGCGACACCTTCGAAGAAGCGCGAAACCGTGCTTATGAAGCCTGCGAGGCGATCAAGTTCGAGGGAATGCAGTATCGATCCGACATCGGCAAGCGCGCCCTCGTTGGCCGCAGTGCATGGGAGGAGTAGGGGATGCCCCCGAAACCTTTTTTGGCTTTCGCCCGGGTTCGACTTCGGTCGGCCCGGGTTTTTTTATGAGGGGGTTAGGAACGAGCCTCTCAACTGCGGGTATATCCAGCGCGGGTGATCTCCTGTACCCAAAAGAGGCAAAGGGCTGCTTTTGAGGGCAAAACCGCAAAACCCCAGTTCACAAACGTTGACGATATGTTGCCATTCGGTCCATATAGCCATTGACCAGGGAAAAGGGCCCACGCCATTGAATTCGAAGATCCTACATAGTTCTCCGAACGAGACGACGCCAGTCGCCCTTTCTTTCGGGGGGGGGGTCTCTCATGTCAAAGCCCACGTTCCCCCTTCGTTCGTCATCACCCTGCTTGCGGCGCTCTTTGCGACCGTCCTCGTTCTCGCTTTGCCTTCATCGGCGTATGCGTCGGGCGATGAAGCGTCGATAGAGCTTGCCCAGGGCACTGAATAGGCAAACGTTCCTTTTTCTGTTTCAGGCATGCTGCCTGGAGACGTTGAGTCGCAGGGCATAGAGCTCGACGTGAGCCATAGCTCTCCCCTTGCGGTTCAATTCGAGGTTGAGCGCGCTGAGGATCGCGAAGGCGATATCGCTCGCCTTTCAGAGGCGCTACATCTTCGCGTTATCGATAGGCAGACCAGCTCGGTCGTCGCCGAGGGAAGCCCATCGGAGCTGACGGGGAAGGCTGTCCCGATCCCCGTATCGGGCGAAGGCTCGTCGCTAACCGTTCCTGGCACGCCCGCGGAAGGGAAAGGGCGCGTTCCGCTCGACTCGCAAACCAAGAAGAACATATTTGTTTCGGCTTGCTTTGTTTTCGCGCTTCTTCTTGCGGCAGCAAGCATCGCCGTCGCGCTTTTCTACGCTCACGAGCGCCTTCCCGAAAACCGTTTCGCAACGGGGACGGTGTCGCTTGCCCTCGAGGGTGGTTTCAACGAGGAGGGCCTCGAGCCGGGCAGGACCGTGGTGGAGGATTTCACCATCACGAACACCGGCAGCGCAGACGTTTACTGGCGTATGAGCTTCGATAATCTCCAGGGGCCGCTTTCCGGCGCGCTTGACGTGACCGTGCTCGATGAGACCGGCGCCGATTTATACCAAGGATCCGCCGTTGAGCTCGATCGAGGGGCGTCGTATGCGCAAGGCTCTCGTGTGCTTGCTTCCGGTCAGTCGGAAACCTTCACCGTGCAGGTAAACATGAATGAAGGTGCGCGAAACGACTATCAGGGTACCGGGGTCACGTTCGATGTGCGCGTCGATGGCGTTCAGTCGAAAAACAACGAGGCAGGTGAGTTCTGATGCGGCGTTGTTCGTTCCACCTGTTCCAGAAAGGCGCGCTTCCCGCCATGAAGGCGTCGCCGCTCCTTTTCATCTCTTTCGCTGCTCTTGTGGCCTCTGTCGCCCTTTTCGTTGGCGCGACGTACGCATGGAGCACTTAAGCAACCGTGAACGCGGGAAATAAAATCACCGTTTCAACGACGAAGGCTAACGACGCCGCGAAAAGCGGGGACAGTGCCGATGTCGACTCGTCTGCCACGGCTTCCGATGCACCGAAGGAAGAAGATGCGGCGGGCGAGGTGAATAGGGATGAAACGTCATCGTCTGATTCAGGCGTTTCCAGCGACGCTCAGTCATCGACCTCGACCGAGCAGGGGCAGGGGAAAGAATCCTCTGATGGGTCGGCGAACGAGGGGATAACTCCCTGACGTGCTGAGAGCAATGGGGTAACGACGTTTCATTGCGGGTAAAAGGTTTGGCGGTAGGAACGAGCAGATCGGACGCTCGGTCTGTATGAAGGGAAATCGGCGGATCGGACGATTCGCGGTGGATATGAACATGGCGTCGGGTCCCGGCGCCTGGTGAAGGAGCACCCCTCGGCTTCGTTTGCCTTTAGATAGAAGAGGATTCATGAATCGACGTAAAAACACGACAGCGAGCGCCGCATACGGAACAACTCCTTCGAACGCGCCGTGGGGTCGCGTTGGCGCTACCTCGAACGCCTCCGCCCAGCCTCAGCCTGCGCCCCGCCGCGCTTCCCATGCGCGACCGTCGGATTTGCCCTCGATCGATCTTCCGGATGGAGACGAGGGAGATTCTTTCGAGCCTCGTGGCAAGCATGGGAGAAGGTAGCGTGCCTTTTATCGGCAGCGGTGCAGGGAGGGCTTGAAGGCGCGAAGCAGCTAAATTCCATTTTCTGCTTGCAAAGGAAAGAATCTCCTGATATTATTCTCTAGCGCTTTGACGCAGATCGGTTGGGTAGCTCAGCTGGTAGAGCAGCGGATTGAAAATCCGCGTGTCGCGGGTTCAAGTCCCGCCCCGACCACCATCTAACTTCAAAAAGGCCCCGAAAGGGGCCTTTTTCATTGGTGGACTTCGTCGAGCTGGTCAGTATCTCCCCTAAACTAAAAGCCATCCGCCCTCGGCGTAGATGACCTGGCCGGTTAGGTAACTGGCCTCATCGCTTGCCAAGAAGAGAACAGCCGAGGCGATGTCGTCCTTCGATGCGCGTCGTCCCAGAGGGATCTTTTCGCAGAGCGCGCGTTCGCGCTCCTTATCGGCGTAGATCGCCGCGTTGAGATCGGTGGGAACGCTGCCGGGGCCGACTGCGTTGACGCGGATCCCGCGCGGGCCGAGTTCACGGGCGAGGGTTTTGGTCAGTGTGACGACGTCCGCTTTGCTGATGTTGTAGAGCAGATTGGCGGGAATGAACGTCTTGCTCGAGACGGAGGCGATATTGACGATCGACGCACCGTGCGACCGCTCGGCGCTCTCGTCGAAATTACGCGCAAACCACTGGGATGCGAAGAGCATCGACTTCAAGTTGACGTCGAGCATCTTCTCCCAGCTTTCCTCGGTTACCTCGTCGAGGGTCTCCAGGGAAAAGATGCCGGCATTGTTGACGAGGATATCGACGCTTCCCCATCGCTGGGCCACCGAGTCGAGAAACGCGAAGATGGAATCGACCGACGATGCGTCGAGCGTTCCGGTCATGATGCGTTCGCGCTCGCTACCCGCGATTTCCTCCATGAGCTCCTCACCGCCGCCGCCCGTGACGCTGCAGAAGGCGACGTTGGCTCCTGCTTCGTAGAATCGCTCCCCGATGCGTCGGCCGATGCCGCGCGACGAGCCGGTGACCACGACGGTTGAGCCGGTGAAATCGAATGCTGCCATATAAGATCCTCCTCTTGCTCGAAAGGGTGGTTCGGGGCGAATCGTAGCACGTCAGAGCGAGGTTACGGATTCCCATGCGCTGCTGGTCGGCGGTGGTGTCGAACGGGCAACGTTTAGGCGCGCCATTTGGGCTTAATCGGGGCCGTCTGATAGAATCGAGGGACGTATGAAAGAAGGATTCCGATGATCGATTTCGCTATTCAGGGTATTTACCCGCCCTCTCTGCAGGTCCTGGTAGATGGCAAAGTCGCTAGTCGCATCAAGGGTAAAGACAGCTCCCTTTATGCGTTTTCAGATGAAGCCGAGCAATGCGCTCGTGAGTATATGGGTTGGGCGACGCTTGCGAGCGAGCCGCCGTGCCCCATCGAGGAGATTCAACAGTTCGCCTCTGAGCAGCTTGAATCGGGCCTCACTTCCGTTGTGCTCATCGGCCAAGGCGGTTCCACCCAGGCGCCCATGACGCTTACCAAATACAACAAGCCCGACTCGACGCGCGTGACGTTCAAGACGCTCGATTCGGTGTCTCCCGTGCGCGTTCGCGCGATCCTCTCGGAATGCGATCTTCGCACGACGCTCGTCATCCAGTCCTCGAAGTCGGGCGGAACCATCGAGCCGACGCTCGTCATGAAGGCTGTTCGTCAGATCCTGGCGGAAACGCTCGACGAAGACGAGGTGGTCAAGCACCTCATCGCCATCACCGATCCCGGTTCCGACCTCGAGAAGCGGGCCCTTGAGGAAGGCTGGCTGCGCGTCTTTTCCGGCGAGCCGACGGTCGGCGGCCGCTATTCGGCTCTGTCGGTGTTCGGGCTCGTCCCCGCCGCCCTCGTCGGTATGGACGTTGCCGCGCTCATCGAAAGCGCGGCCGAGGCGGAAAAGGTCTGTTCGGACGATTCGATCGACAACCCTGCTGCCAATCTTGCGGCGTTTCTTTTCGACAACTGCCAGAAGGGCCGCGACAAGTTCTCCTTCTACACTCCGAAGCGCGGACGCGTCCTGGGGCTGTGGATCGAGCAGCTCGTCGCCGAGAGCCTGGGCAAGTCCGGCAAGGGGATACTCCCCAATATCGAGGTCGACTCCCTTGTCCTTTCGAAGGACCCGGGTGATCGCACCGTCATCACCTACGACACGAAGACCGACCTTTGGGATGATCGCCAAAACTTCAGCCATGCCCTCGAGTTCCTCGACCCCGCCATCCCCCGCATGAACTTCAAGGTCTTCAACGTCGGCGACCTTGCCGCTCATTTCGTCATGTGGGAATACGCCATCGCCATGGTTGGTCATCTGATGCAGATCTGCCCCTTCGACCAGCCCGACGTGGCCGCCGCGAAGAAGGAGGTTCTTCGCATTCTCGCCGAAGGGCCGCGCGATCCCGAGTTCGTGGTGAAAGGCATCGCCGATGTTCCTATCGGAGACGTCGAGGTTCATATCTCCGAAGCGGTTCGCGCTTCGATGGGGGAAGAAACCCTCGAATCCGCTTTGCGTGCTCTTTTCTCGAGCATCGCCCCGGGCGATTACTTCTCCCTCAACGCCTTCCTGCCCTTCACAGGCGAAGGCCGCCGCGAGGCCATCGAGGAAATGCGTCACGTCATCGCTGATCGCTATACGGTGCCTTCGTGCCTGGAGATCGGCCCTCGCTACCTTCATTCGACTGGTCAGCTTCACAAGGGCGGCCCCAATTTGGGCGTCTTCCTTATTCTCTCAGCCGAAGAGCCGCGCGATATCGCCATCGACGACGAACGCGCGTCGAGCCTTGGGGAATTGGCCAAGGCGCAGGCGATGGGCGACTTCTCGATCCTTTCGTCCCGCGGTCGCCGTTGCGTTCATATCCACCTGCCTGACAACTCGGCGGTTTCCATCCGCGCGTTGGTCAAGGCCTTCAAGAAAGCTGTGTTTGCCTAATGAGCGAAGCGCTTGACATTACGGTAAAAGGAATCGTGCAAGGGGTGGGTTTCCGCCCCTTCGTTTATCGTGCCGCCCGTTCGCACAACGTGACCGGATGGGTGTGCAATTCCCTTGAGGGCGTGATCATCCACGCCGAAGGCGAGCTCGACGATCTCGACGCCTTCGCCATCACCCTTTCCGAATCGGCTCCTGCTGCGGCCCATGTCGCCGAGATCGACCTGAAAGAGGTCGATCTCGAGGGCTTCGCCGATTTCGAAATTCGCTTTTCCCAAGAAGGAGACGCGAAAAGGACGACGCTCGTCTCGCCTGATCTGGCGACGTGCGACGAGTGCGTGGCCGAGCTGTTCGACGAGAAGGATCGTCGCTACCGCTACCCCTTCATCAATTGCACGAACTGCGGCCCGCGTTTCACCATCATCGACGAGCTTCCTTACGATCGGCCCTCTACGTCGATGGCGCCGTTCACCATGTGCGAGACGTGCCGAGGAGAATACGACGATCCGTCCAATCGCCGTTTCCATGCCCAGCCCGACGCCTGCTTCGACTGCGGTCCGCGTCTGGGGTGGATAGCCAACGGCTCCCTCGATTCCGCACCCTACGTCGAGGGAGGGGACGATCTCGCCGTCGACCACATCGTCTGGGCCGAGGATCGCGACGCTTCCGATCGCATCATCGCTTCAGCGGTCGAAGTGCTCAAGCGCGGCGGCATCGTCGCGGTGAAGGGCCTCGGCGGATACCACGTGGTATGCGACGCCGATAACGAAGACGCCATCGCGCGCCTGCGCGTGCGCAAACGCCGCCAAGGCAAGGCGCTTGCGGTCATGGTCGCGTCAATCGACGAGGCGAAGGAGCGCTGTTGCGTCGGCGAGGCCGAGCAGCGCCTTCTCGTCTCGCCCGCCCGCCCGATCGTTCTCATGAAAAAGCGCGCGCGGGCTTCGCTGGCTGCTGGCTTGGCCGACGGTTTACCGGAGCTTGGCATGATGCTGCCCTCGACTCCCCTCCAGCACCTGCTCTTGCATGATTTCGGGGGCATGCTCGTCATGACGTCGGGCAATATCCACGACGAGCCGATCGTCGTCGACGAGGCGTCGGCCTTCGAGAGCCTCGCTAAGGTCGCCGATGCGTTCGTCGTGAACGACCGCGCCATCGAGGGCCGCTACGACGATTCGGTCGTTCGCGTTCTCGACGGCGGGCCAGCTGGTGAAGTGATCCAGTTCGTTCGCCGCGCCCGCGGCTACGCACCCGCGCCGCTGAACATATCGGGCCCTGAAGATGCGCCCGAGCTGTTTGCGACTGGCCCCGAGCAGAAGAACACCTTCACGTGCGTTAGAGACGATCGCGCATTCGTGTCTCAGCATATCGGCGACATGGAAAGCGCGGCGGTGATGGACGCTTGGGAGGAAACGCGTCGGCGATTCGCCGAGCTGTTCCACCTCAAGCCCGCCGTGGTCGCCTGCGACTACCATCCCGAGTACCTGACGAGCAAGTGGGCTCATGCCCAGGATCTTCCGATCGTCCAGGTTCAGCATCACCATGCGCATATTCTTTCGGTTATGGGGGAAAACGACCTCGATGAAGCCGTTTGCGGCATTGCCTTCGATGGCACCGGCTACGGCCTCGACGGTGCTTTGTGGGGCGGCGAGATCATGCTCGCCAACCGCAGCGCTTTTGAACGCTTCGCCAACTTCGCCTATATTCCGCTTCCTGGAGGCGCGGCGGCGATCAAGCATCCGGCGCGTATCGCCTTCGGCGCCCTGTGGTCGTTCGATCTGCTCGATCACCCCTTCGCCACCCGCTTCGTTTCCGACAAGGTCGCCGATGCGAACGTGTACGAGCAGATGATCGACAAGGGGATCAACTGTCCCGAGTCGTCGTCGGTCGGCAGGCTGTTCGATGCGGCGTCCGCCCTGTGCGGGGTGTGCCTCGAGCCGCGCTACGAAGGGGAGGCGGCTGTGCTGTTCGAGGGCGTTGCCTGGAGCGACGCCGAAGAAGGGTCGGCCGATGGGCTTTTGGCGCAGGCCTGCGCCGATCGAGCGTATCGTGCCGAGTTCATGAAGAACGTCGCGACCGAGCAGAGCACCGCGTCCGACACGTCCGTCCTCCTCGTCGATCCCGCCCCGGTGTTCGCTGCGCTTCTCGACGATCTCGATGCGGAGGTTCCCCTTCCGATCGTCGCCCGCCGTTTCCATGACGCGGTGGTCGATGTGATCGTGACGATGGCGGAACTGATCCGCGCGACGTACGGTATCGACACGGTTGTGCTTTCCGGCGGTGTTTTCATGAATCGTCTCGTCACTGAAGCTTCGCTGGCCCGTCTGCAGCACCGCGGTTTCACGGTCGCGCTCAACCGCGACCTTCCGTCTAACGATGCATCGATTTCCTACGGGCAGGCTGTGTTAGGCTTGCAGGCGCGAACCAAGGAGTGATGTGCTATGTGCTTGGCTATTCCCGCACGGGTTAAAACTATTGATGACAACAAGATCGCGACTGTCGACATCCTCGGGGTGACGCGCCAGGTCGCGCTTGACCTCACGCCGTCGGCTTCCGTCGACGATTTCGTGCTCGTTCACGCCGGCTTCGCCATCGAGGTGATCGACGAGAGCGATGCCCAGCAGACGCTCGATCTGATCAAACAGTTCCCCGAGCTCGCCGACGTGGAAGGCTTGTAGGGGGGCACCATGGACCTCTCTTCGTTCAAGGATCCCGAGCTCGCCCGCGGGCTCATCCATTCGATCGAGAAGTGGGCGCCTGAAACGGCGACGCTCATGGAGGTGTGCGGCACGCATACCGTTGCCATCGCCCGCAACGGCCTGCGCACCATGATGCCCAAGGGCACCCGCCTGGCATCGGGTCCGGGATGCCCGGTCTGCGTGACCTCCAACCGCGATATCGACACGGTCATCGCGCTTACGCGCGTTCCCGGTGTGACGGTGGCGACGTTCGGCGACATGACGCGCGTTCCCGGATCGACGTCGAGTCTGCTGAAGGAGCAGGCCGCCGGCCGAAGCGTCCAGATCGTGTACTCGCCGCTTGATGCATTGAAGCTTGCCCAGGAAAACCCTGATCGCCAGATCGTCTTCGTCGGCGTGGGCTTCGAGACCACGACCCCCCTTGTCGCGATGGCCATAAAGAGGGCCGATGCTTTGGGGCTTAAGAACTTCAGCGTTTTCGTCGCCCACAAGAACATGCCCGGCGCGCTCGAGACGATCGTCTCCGATCCCGATCTGAAGATCGATGCGCTTATCCTGCCCGGCCACGTGAGCACCATCATCGGCACCAAGCCCTATGAATTCCTTGCGGAAAAGTACGGCATCCCCGGCGTCGTCACGGGTTTCGAGCCAGTTGACGTGCTGCAAGGCATCGCCATGATCATGCGCCAGCTTCACGAAGGGCGCGCGGAAATCGAGATCGCCTACACGCGCGGGGTGGCGCCCGAGGGCAATCCTGTTGCCTTGGCGGCTATCGAGGAAGTGTTCTGCACGGTCGACGCGGCGTGGCGCGGCTTGGGCGTCATCCCTGAATCGGGTTACGCCATTCGCCCGGAGTTCGCGCGCTACGATGCCTGCAAGCGCTTCGATTTCGCGGTGGAGCCTACGCAGGAGCCGAAGGGCTGCCGTTGCGGGGATGTGCTGCGCGGCATGATGGCGCCGAACGAGTGCCCCTTGTTTCGTCGCGTGTGCACTCCCGAGAATCCGGTCGGCCCCTGCATGGTCTCGTCCGAGGGATCCTGCGCGGCGTATTACCGTTATTTGTAACGTTCTGCCTGATGAAAAGGAGCCGAAAGGCTCCTTTTCCGTATAATCGGGAAAGACCCATTTCGCATTTACGAATGAGATAAACCTGGAACGGCGCCAACCGTGCGCCGTTTAGCGATCGGGAGGGGAACATGACCGAAGGGCTGGAGGGCAAACTCGATCCGCGTATCAAGGCCGTATGGCGCATCAGCGACGCCTTATGGGTGAGCATCGTCTTCGCTATCGCTATCGCGCCGGGCCTCATCGCGCTTTCGAGCGGTTTCGACGGCGCGGGGCTGTACTGCGGGGTGGTTGCCGCCGTTTACGCCGTGCTGCTGCTTCTGTTCCTGGTCGTTATCACCCCGCTTCGCTACCTGAGGTGGCGCTATCACCTCGAACCCGGCTTCCTCCGCATCGTCCGCGGCATTTTTTGGCGCACCACCACCGTGGTTCCCTTCATCCGCGTTCAGAACACCGACACGAAGCAGGGGCCCATCCTGCGCGCCTTCGGTTTGGCGAGCGTGACGGTGTCCACTGCCGCCGGCGCCGTTGAGATCCCGGGATTGGCCTCAGATGAAGCCGATGCCGTGCGCGATCGCGCTGCGGAGTTCGCCCGCATCGCGCGAGAGGACGTGTAGCAGATGCCCGGGCGTCCGATTCCACCGCTTGGCTACGAGCCTTCTCGGCAGGAGCGTCCCTCGCCTTCCCCTCAGGCGGAGGCCGTCGACAAGGTGGCCGCGTGCTCCGATTCCGCTGCGGGTGGCGAAAGCGCGCCGAGCGTCGTTCTCGGGGCCAAGAACCGTCTGCACCATAGCTACATCTGGCTTACGGCCCTGCGATCGCTGCCCGTCGTCATCGTCGTCATCGCTTCGTGCGTGCTCCCGTTCGTTTTCGCTGCCGTCGAGGTCACGGGCCCTGTCGCCGCCGTTGCATTCGGCTTCATCGGCCTGGTCGTTCCCACGGTGCTGATCACCGCGGTCATTGCCGGGGTGAGCGCCGTTTCCTATCGTTTCACGTGGTATCAGTTCGATGAGCGAGAGTTCACGTATTGTGAGGGCATCCTGAGCAAGCGGCGCGCCCACGTGCCGTATCTGAAGGTTCAGTCAGTCAACGAGACCACCTCGCTTCTCCAGCGCCTCGTCGGCGTGTGCTCGGTGGTCATCGAGACGGCGGGCGGCGCCGACAACAAGGCGGTGAAGGTGAAGTGCGTCGAGCGAAGCGCTGCCGAGATCATTCGCCGCGAGCTCTTCACCCGAAAGCGCGCCGAAGCGGCTCTTTCCCAGCAGGTCCCTGTTGCCACCGCCGAGGGTAATCTTCTCGATGTTCCCGCTGACATCGTCTCCGATATGCGCGGTGTGTTCGCCGCGGCCGAAGTCGATACCGGCACGGTGACGTACGAGACCCGCTTGACCAACAAGGAGCTGCTTCTGGCGGCGGTGACGGGCAGATCGTCGTTCGCGTTCGCCCTCGTCGCGGCCATCAGCGCCATCGCCTCGGTCATCACGGCCTTCATCGACACCGGATTCATGGCGATGCCCCAGGTGAGCTCCTTTATCTCGGCGGGTCCGTTGGCCGTTGTCGTCATCGCGCTTGTCGTCATCGCGTTCCTTGCCGTTGCCTGGGTTGTCTACCTGATCGCGTCCCTTCTTTCCTACGGCGGATTCACTGCTCGCCGTCGCGGTACGCGCATAGAGGTCGAGCACGGCATTCTCACCCACGTCTTCAGCGGCATCGACGTTGAGCGCATTCAGTCGGTCATCGTCCATCAAACGCTGTTCCAGCGCCTTTTGAAGAGTTGCTCGATTTCCTACGGTCGCATCGCAGCGGCGACGGAAGCCGCCGAGAACGGGGGATCTTCCTCGTCGCGCGTTGAGGATCGACTGGTGGTCCATCCGTTCCTTCCTCTCGCGCGCGTTCCTGAGGTGGTGTCGAGTCTCACCCCCGAGTTCGCTTCCGTCCCGCTTCCCGATCGGAGGGTCAGCCCGAAAGCCCGTCGCCGTGCGGTAACGCGTGGCGCGGTGTTCCAGGGGCTCGGGTTCTGGAGTGCTGTGGTGGTGACCCTCGCCCTCCTTTTCCTCGGGGCGTTTCCCCTTGATGGGCAGGAGAAGGGCATCCTCTTCGTCGTTCTTGTGTCGCTGCTCGTCGTCGCCCTCGTCGTCTTCGTGTTCGAGGTGATAGGGGCCTTGCTGTGGTATCGCCATGCGGCGTTTGGTTACGACGCTGCTGCGGTGACGGTGGTGAACGGCGGCTATTCGGTCGATACGACCACGATTCCGCGCGTGAAGATACAGCGCGCTTTCGTGCGCACCAATCCGCTCCAGCGCCGCGTTGGGACGGCAACCTTGAATGCGGTGAGCGCCGCGGGGGTCGGCGGCACCCGTGTCCGCTTGATCGACGTCGATGCCGCCGATGCGAAGGCGTGGCTCGATTGGATGCTCCCGCGCAACAGGGCTTTCGGCGACGACGGCGCTGCCGCCAGAGGGGAAGGAAAGGATCATGGGGATGCCTAGTACATATGGGCGGGATTGGATGCCCTCCCAATTCCGCCCGCGTCCGACGAAGGAAGACCGCTCGAAGGAAGGTTCCTCCAAGACGAGCGCTCGGGCTTACAGCACCGGCGAGGAGATCGCCAATTCGATCACTCACGGCATCGGGGCGCTGTTGGCCATCGCCGCCATCCCCCTGTGCGTTGTGGCTGCGGTTAGTTCGGGTGGCGGGCTATCCCTGGTTGCGGCGCTTGTCTACAGCATCTTCATGTTGCTCGAATACGTCATGTCGACGCTCTACCACGCCATCGCCGTCGAGAAGGCCAAGCGCGTCTTCAAGGTTCTCGACCACAGCTTCATCTATCTGTTTATCGCCGCTTCGTATAGCCCGTATTGCCTGGTGACGCTCGTCGATCATCACGGGGTCGCCCTGTTCGCCTTCGTTTGGGTGATCGCCATCGCCGGCGTCGCAGCCGAGGCGTTCTGGGTTTTCCGCCCCCGTTGGGTCTCGGCCCTGCTCTACCTCTGCCTCGGGTGGTCGGTCGTCTTCTTCATCCCCGAGCTGTACGCGCTTCTTCCCGCTCCGGGCTTCTGGCTCCTTCTTGCGGGTGGTTTGTGCTATTCGATCGGCTGCATCTTCTACGTGTTGAAGAAGATCCCCTACATGCACTCCGTCTTCCATGTGTGGATCGTCGCGGGATCGGTGTGCCAGTTCCTCTCCATCGTCCTTTACGTCTTGTAGGAAAGGGAACGATTCCTTTACGGTTGGAGCCAGCGGAAAGCGGGGCGGCTTAAATGGGAGGGTCGGAAGGAGGATCGTGTTCGAAGGCCAAGCAAAGAAGATCGACCGGCGGCAGCGGGGCAAGGCGCTCATGCGCAAAGGCGATGAGCGTGTGGTCGCCGGCGTATGCGCCGGCATCGCCGACTACCTGGACGCAGACGCCATTTCCGTGCGCGTGACGGCGGTTGTCCTCCTTATCTCGACGGTCGGCGTCATCGCCATTCCCTACATGGTGCTCGCCGTCTTGATGCCGTGCGATCGCTGCGGCAATGAGCCCCTCGACATCGATCCCACCTCCATCGCCTCTGATCGCTATCGGCAGGTCGTCGTCAAGAAGGGCGGCACCCAAAGCGATCGCGCCGTCCTTGCCGATAGCGGCCACGTGCCCCCCGTGCCCCCGCGCGAAGCCGTGGGCATGTCGCGTCCACGAGAATACTGGGAGCGCATCCATGAGCTACCCGTCACTGCCGAGCAGCACCATCGCCGCGCGCCGCTCGTCTTCGCCGTTGCGCTCGGCATGACCGTGCTGTTCGCGGTTTTCGTCGGGCTCTTCATGCCTGACCTGCCCCGCGAAGGGGTGATCGGGTTCTCTCCGCTCTTCTTCGTCGTGCTGGGCACGACGCTTTTGACGTGCTTCGCCGATAAGTGGTCGCTCGTTAGCCGCCTGTGCGGGCTGATCCTCTGCATTGAGCTGTGCCTGCTGCTCTTGCCGTTCACGCTGGGGATCTGCCCTCTTGAATCCCTGTATCGCCTCAGCGGATTCTCAACCGCCATGTGGCTCGTCGGGTTCTCCCTGACCTTGTGCGGGCTCTTGTTGAGGAAGCCTCTTCTGCTCGTGTTCGCCGCGATCGTTATCGGCGCGGCGCTCGGCGCTTCGTTCATCGACCTCAACGTCATCGCGCGCCTTCACGATCTTGCCGCCCTTTCTCGCCACACGATGGTCTCCCCGATGCTCGTGGGTTAAACGGCTGGGTGAGCGGAACGTGTTCATCGGCTGCGGCGCTCCGTTCGCGTGTAGGCTCCGTGTGGTGGATTTGGCAGGATCGAGCGCTCGCGGTATACTTTTCTGACGCAAACACCGTTTTGCCTCGCGCCGCTGCGGGATGAGATGCCCGTATTTCACGGCGCGCAGCAGGTCCATCCGCCATGCCCCACCACAGGAATGACGGACGCGGACGAAGCCACGTCATGGGAGTTTCTTGGCTCTTCGTACGTCACATACTGAAAGAAAATCGCCTTTCTTCGCGCTGGTCGTTTTCGTGCTCGCAGTGGCCACGGTTGCGATCGTCTCCTTCTTCTCGGTCGGTCAGGCCCAGGGTAGCGGCGAAGAGGACGATTCCACGCTTGGCCTGGGCGTCGCACAGGCCCATTCCGACGGCACCGCGATTTCCGCGGCTGATCGCCTCTCCTCCACCGGAACCGCTGCCTCGACGTCTCTTGAGGTCACCGAAGCCGTCGATCCGTCTGAGGGCGCGCAGCGCTCCATCACGGTGAAGGACCCCGATCCGGTCGTCGTGCCCGTCGCCATCGACCAATCCAACCCCGAGGCCGTGAAGAAGGCCAAGGAGGTCTGCACGCTCGATCCCCTCCCCACCGCTCCTCGCGTCGCTCCCGACACGAACGACGGCACCTGGTCTTCCGGCATCGCATCGGCCTACGCCATCGCCACCAACGATGACGGCAAGGGCAACTTCGGCGTCACCGACACCGCTTCCGGTGTCGATTTGAGCGAAAGCTCTGTCACCGTTGCCGTTCCCGAATCGCAGGCTTACCTGCTCGGCCGCATCGTCGAGGTGTGCTACGACGGCAAGGTCGTCATCGCCACCGTCACCGATACGGGCGGCTTCGCCCGCTACGGCCGCGTCCTCGACTTGGCCCCCGGCGTCTACAAGGCCTTCGGCTTCTCCTCCTACGAAGATTGGGGCACGCGTACCGTTTCGTATCGCTTCCTGTAGCGCACGGCGCCCCCGGCCCCTTCTTCGCCGTATCGGGTTTATACTTGGCCGATCGGAAAAGGAAGGCCCTCATGAGAAACATCATCATCGTCGGCTGCGGTCGCGTAGGGTCGCAGCTGGCCCTCAAGCTCTCGGAAAGCGACAACAACGTCTGCGTCATCGATCGCAATCCCGCGTCGTTTTCGGCCCTTGGCCGCGATTTCAACGGCTCGACGTTCCAGGGAGTCGGCTATGACGAGGAGGTCCTCGTTCGCGCGGGTATCGAGGAATGCGATTTCGTCGCCGCCGTCACGCAGAGCGACAATGCGAACCTGATGGTCGTTGAAATCGCCCGCCGTCTCTACGACGTCCCCCACGCCGTTGCGCGCCTCTACGACAGCAGCCACGAGAGGACTTATCTTCAGCTCGGCATCGACTACGTCTGCGGCACGACGCTCGTGGCCGAGGAGCTGTACTCCAAGGCGACTTCGGGCATCGGCGACCACATCGCGACGTTCGCCGATTACGAGGTGATGCAGTTCGCCCTCAACCTCAAGGCGCTCGGGCAGACCTCGATCAAGGTGTCGGATCTGGAGTCCCATCATCGCCTGCGCGTATGCGCGTTCATGAGAGCCGACGGCACGACGAGCTCCATCCCTTCTTCGTCTAGTATCCTCTACCACGGCGACGTCGTTTTGGCGGTCGTGTCCAACGCGTCCGTTTCCACGATCGCGAAATACGCGCAAGATTAGGAGTGTCCCATGTACATCGTGATTTGCGGCGGCGGCAAGCTAGGATCGTATTTGGCCGGCACGCTCCTGCGCGACGGGAACCAGGTGACCCTCATCGAAACCGACGAGGCGCGCGCCGATGAGCTGTCCGAGACCCTTGTAGGATCGTGCATGGTGCTGTGCGGCGACGGCTGCGCCACTTCCATCCAGGAGGATGCGCGCATGCAGGACGCCGACGTGTTCGTGGCGGCGACGGGTCAAGACGAGGCTAACCTTGCGGCGTGCGAGATCGCCTCGCGCGTCTTCGACGTGCCGCGCTGCATCGCGCGCGTCAACAGCCCGAAGAACCTGCGCATCTTCCGGCGCCTCGGCATCGAGAGCATTTCCTCGACGGCGCTCATCGCTCACATGATCCAGGAGGAAGCTGTTTTGGGCTCGATGAGCGTTGCCGTCGCCCTGACGAGCGATCAGGTCGGGCTCGTCGACATCACCGTTCCTCCCATGCGCCATCATGACGACTACCAAGGCGTCCGCGCCCTCGATATCGAGCTCGAGGAGGGGATGCGCCTCATCGCCGTTCAGCATGCCGACGAGGTGGAGGTGATCGGGTCGGAGACGAGGGTCCGCCCGGGCGATGAGATCATCATCATCGCCGACACCGATCTGATCCCCCGCGCCCGCGAGATCATACGCTCCCTGTAGCCTTTTGCGGCGTTGCGATTTGCCGCGCGGTTGTGACGTCGGGGAAGGGAGCTACTGCCTCGCTGTCGCGCGCGACGTGCCGGTCGGGGCGACTCGCATTCGTTCGGGAAAGGTCGTTTGCGCGGCCTTTTCTTTTGCGCGTCGGATTATGCGCGAGTTGCTAGAATAGGGCACGGAAAAATGCAAGCGGGTTATCTGCATCATAGGAAGGAAATCGCATGATCGGACGTTATACGCGCCCTGCAATGGGCAAGATCTGGGAACTCGAGAACAAGTATTCCATCTGGAAGGAGATCGAGGTTCTCGCGTGCGAGGCGCAGGCCGAACTCGGTGCATCCGGCATCACCAAGGAAGAGGCCCAGTGGATTCGCGATCATGCCGACTTCACCGTTGAGCGCATCGACGAGATCGAGAAGGTAACCAATCATGACGTCATCGCGTTCACGACGAACATGGCGGAGTTCATCGACGCCGACATCCCCGAGGGCGCTGAACCGCCGAGCCGTTGGGTCCATTACGGCATGACCTCGTCCGACTTGGGCGATACGGCGCTTTCCTATCAGATCACCCAGGCGATCGACATCATCCTCGAAGACATCAAGGCGCTTGGCGAGACCTGCAAGCGCCGCGCATTCGAATTCCAGAACACCCTGTGCGTGGGCCGCACCCACGGCATCCATGCCGAGCCGATGACGTTCGGCATGAAGTTCGGCAGCTGGGCGTGGGCCCTTAAGCGCGCGCAGGAGCGCATGCAGGAGGCGCGCAAGGTCGCTGCCACCGGCGCCATCTCGGGCGCCGTCGGCACGTATTCCTCTATCGACCCGTTCGTGGAGAGCTACGTGTGCAAGAAGCTCGGCCTTACCCCCGATCCGCTTTCCACCCAGGTGCTTGCCCGCGACCGTCACGCTCAGGTCATGTCGGCGCTCGCGGTAACCGCTTCCACGCTCGACTCCATCGCCATGCAGGTTCGCCTTCTTCAGCAGTCCGACGTCATCGAGGCGGAAGAGCCGTTCGCCAAGGGTCAGAAGGGCTCCTCGGCCATGCCTCACAAGCGCAACCCCATCACCGCCGAGCGTGTTTGCGGCCTGTCCCGCGTCGTGAAGGCGAACGCGCAGGTTGCCTACGATGATGTCGCTTTGTGGTACGAGCGCGACATTAGCCACTCCGGCGCCGAGCGCGTTGCCCTGGCCGACAGCTTCACTGCCCTTGACTACATGTTCGGCAAGATGCAGTGGATGCTCGATGGGCTGCAGACCTATCCCGAGAAGATGGAGCATAACCTGTGGCGCACCAAGGGCCTCATCTTCTCTTCCAAGGTGCTGCTCGCCTTGGTTCAGACGGGCATTTCTCGCGAGGACGCCTACGTCATCGTGCAGCGTAACGCTATGCAGGTTTGGGCCGATATCCAGAACGCCGTCGACGGCCCGACGTATCGTGAGCGTCTCGAGGCCGATTCGGAGGCGAAGCTTTCCAAGGAGACCCTCGACGAGATCTTCGATCCGTGGGATTTCCTGACGCGCAAAGACGTTGTGTTCGAGCGCCTCGAGGCCCTCGAGTTCTAATCCGCATCGCGGCTATGGAAAAGCGGCCTGCACGTTGTTTCGTGCAGGCCGCTTTCGTTTTTCAAGAAGATGGCGGTGCTCATTGAGCTCGTCTGATAGGACGGGCTTCAACTTATGAGGAGAAAGCCGATCCGACGGAATCCTTGATGGGGGTGAAGACGCGTACGAGCGCGTGGCCCTTCGTTTTGTCGGTCGTATCGGTAGGGGCGATCTGCGAAAGCCCCACGAACGACGATCGGGTTCCGCTTGAAACGAGATGCTCACCGTAGTCATCGGTTCCGCTCGGTATGGAAAGCGTGAAGTACGATCCGCTTGAGAAGTGGATGCCGCACAGGGACGTCGTCGATTTGACGACGAACCACTGGCCGCTCCAGCAAGGGGAGGCCAAGGGGGTGCGGCTGAAGCGGAACCATTGCAGGCCGTTGTACTGAAATGGCGTCGCCGCTGCCCGCGGAGTGTAGGTGCCGAGGTTGGCGATGCCGCCCCCGTAGTTGTAGATGCTCGAGAAGCCGAAGGAGAAGCCGCTTCGTCCGTAACTGACGAAGTCGGGGGTCATCGACGAGGGAAGGGTCATCTGATCGACGGTGGAGCGATTGGAGGCCGCTATTTTGGTGATCTGGTAGTACGTCGTCGTCGACTCGGCGCGCGGAGCGATGACGACGCCGTCGTCGGCCGCGACGAGGCGCGTGGCGAAGGCGTGCTTGGTCGTCCACGGAACCTCTACCGCATCGGATCCGAAGCGCGCGGCCTTGAGGGCTGATGGAGATTTAGCTGCCGCGCCGTCGGCTTTGGGTGACACCTGCCAGAAGGCGCTGTCCTCGACGGCCGCCAAGGAGGGGATGCACCAGGCGCCATCGGCCTCGTCGACCTTCGTGATCTTGCTGGCGCTACCGTCAGAGAGCTTGGCGGTGTAAACGCGCCAAGCGGACGTGTAGGCGTTCGCCTCCGTCCAGACGAGGCCCTTCTCGCTGCAACGGACATCGAGGATCTCGAAGCCCTCGTCGCATCCTTGGGCCTTCTTCAGGATCGTTGTCGTGTTGCCGCTGGAAAGGTTGAGGACGCTCACGGTGGTGAGCGGACTCGCTTTTTCTGTGGGGACGAGGCAGGCAGCGAGGGTGTCGTTGTCAGCCCAGACGAGCGTCCCGTAGGGAAGCTTGTACGAACCCGCGAGCTTGACGTGGTCTGTCGCCTTGACGAGAGCGTACGAGCCTTGGTCGACCACGGCATCGGCGGGGACGGCGATGTGCTCGACCGTCGTCTCCGAACCCTGATCCATGGCGTTCATGGCATAGGAGATGCCGCCGCCTGCGACGGCGAGCCCGGCGAGGGCGCCGGCGCCGATAAGAAGGTTGCGGCGCGTCATCACAGCGCTCCCGGCCGCTCCTCTCTGGAGCGTAGGCGCCGACGGGGCGGCGGAGGATCCGGGCTTCAGGGCAGAAGGCCTGACGGTGTTCTTCGCCTTCGGGCGACGCGCGCTCGACGTGGAGAACCCGCCCTGCACCGTTGAGGGAGCGTGCGACCGCCGCGCCGACGAGTACGACGAGCGGGATGTCCTTGAACGCGCCTGGGCATGTGCTTTGCCGGGGATGTTTTGTTTGCGTTTGGTTGGCACGTATCCTCCTGAAGCTCGCATCGAGGGGCTGCTGAAGCGCTGATGGGTTATTGTGTCATTCGGGTGTCGCTTGAGGTCCTCAAATGGTCAATTGATACAATAACCCCAAACGGAACATCACAGGAGGAACCATATGACCGCAACGAACGACAACACTCGTCGCATTCTCCTTGTTGAAGACGAGAAGGCGATCCGCGACGCCGTCGCGGCTTACCTCGAACGCGAAAACTATTGGGTGACGGCCGTCGGCGACGGACAGGAAGCCCTGGAAGAATTCTCCAAGCACCATTTCGACCTCGTGGTCCTCGACCTCATGCTTCCCCGCGTCCCGGGCGAGCGCGTATGCCGCGCCATCCGCGACAACTCCGACACGCCCATCATCATGCTCACCGCCAAGGGCGAAGTGGAAGACCGCATCATCGGCCTCGAGCTCGGCGCCGACGACTACCTCGTCAAGCCCTTCAGCCCCCGCGAGCTCGTCGCCCGCGTGCGCGCACTGCTGCGCCGCGTCCACTCCGATTCCGAGCCTCAGCGCGAGGTGCTGGAGTTCGGCGAATTGACCATCGACATCTCCGGCCACAAGATCCTCGTCTCCGGCGAGGAGGTCGACCTCACCGCCAGCGAATTCAAGCTCCTCACCACGTTGTGCCGCTATCCGGGGCGCGTCTACTCGCGCATGGAGCTGGTCGAAAAGGTCCTTGGCTACGACTTCGAGGGTTACGAGCGCACGATCGACTCTCACGTGAAGAACCTCCGTGCGAAGATCGGCGACAACCCCCGCAATCCCAAGTGGCTCCATACCGTCCATGGCGTGGGGTATCGCTTCGAGGATCCCACGAAGGCGAACTGATCGCCCGCGAAGCAGGATCGGGAAACGTCACACGAGCGCGGCGCGTCTTCTCCTTTCGTGAGGGCGCGCCGTTTTTCTTCAGGAGGGAGCGACGGTGTTGTCGTTGAGCACGGAATCGCACGGCAAGAACGAGAGGGGATCTTCGTCCGAGGTGCCCGATGATCTGCGCGACGAGCCCAAGAAGGGCTTCAGCATATCCTTCACGAAGCGCATCATGCTCGTGGCGATGCTCGTCTCGCTCATCACCATCCTCGCTTCGGCGGCCGTTTTGTCGTTTGTCTGGGAGCAGCACTTCCAAAGCTACACGCGTGAAAACGTTCAGCGCCTCGCCGAGTCGACGGCACAATCGATCGGCGTGGCGTATGAGCGTTCCCACGGCGACTGGTACGGAGGCGCGCTCGCTTCCGCTTCCGCCGCAAGCGAGCTCAACAGCTCGGTCCATATCCAGGTGCGCAGCTCAGACGGCACGGTCGTCTACGATGATTCTCCCGACGATGTGCTCGGTTCGGTGAGTATGAAGGATTCCGGTGCGAGTGTCGCGTCGGCGCCCATCATCACTCCCGATGACGATACGGTCGGCACCGTGTTCGTTCGCGTGGCGGGGTCCGACACCCTCCTCACCCAAGCAGACGCCGATTTCCGCGAGAAATCGTATCAGGCCATCACGTTGGCCGGCGTCATCGCCCTGCTTGTCGCCGTGAGCGTCGGCGCCGTGTTCGCCCGTGGCCTGACCGCCCCGATCAAGCGCATCACCACGGCGGCTGCCGCCATCAAGGAAGGCGACTACACCGCTCGAACCGGGCTTCGCGGCGACGATGAGATCAGCCGTCTGGGCTTCACGTTCGACCGCATGGCCGAGTCGGTCGAGCAGAACCGCAAACTCGAGCGACGCCTCGTGACCGACGTCGCCCATGAGTTGCGCACCCCGCTTATGGCCATCCAGTCGACGGTCGAAGCCATGATAGATGGCGTGTTCGAACCCGACGCCGAGCGTCTGGAAACGCTCAATTCCGAGGTACGCCGCCTTTCGCGCCTCGTCGACGCGCTGCTGAAGCTTTCGCGCCTCGAGGGGCGCACCAAGCCGATCGAGCGGAAGAAGGTCGATTTGACCGAGCTGCTCTCGACGGTCGTGGGGACCCATCAGGCCTACATCCAGGAGGCGGGGCTGAACCTCAAGTTCGAATACGATCCGCACGTCTTCGTCTTCGGCGATGCCGACCTGCTGCGCCAGGCGACGGCGAACCTGATATCGAACGCTGTGCGTTACACGCCTGAAGGCGGGACCATTACCGTGATCGCGCGCAAGGGCGACATCATGGGGCAGATCATCGTGCGCGACACCGGAATCGGCCTTACCGCCGAGGAGGCGAAGATGGTTTTCCAGCGGTTCTGGCGCGCCGATCCCGGCCGCGCGCGTTCCACCGGAGGCCTTGGCGTCGGCTTGTCGGTGGTGAAGGAGATCGTCGATCAGCACAACGGCTGGGTTCGAGTCGAGGGCAGGCCCAACGAGGGCGCATGCTTCACGATCTACATCCCGCTTTTCAACGAGGATGACCAGAAGAAGCGCAGTGGTCGCCGTCGCGATTAATCCGCGCCCTCTTCGCTTCCCACCTGTTGCGCCTGGGGTGATCAGGGGCGCGAGAAGGGAAATTTGTGTGTGATTGAGACGCGCTTTTTCATCCATCGTGCGTCAAAGTGATTCATAATGGAGCTTTGACAAGAACTCAT
This sequence comes from uncultured Eggerthella sp., assembly GCA_959607715.1. Classification (GTDB taxonomy): domain Bacteria; phylum Actinomycetota; class Coriobacteriia; order Coriobacteriales; family Eggerthellaceae; genus Anaerotardibacter. The sequence goes on from CAUHNN010000002.1 coordinate 82,936, forward strand.
AAGGAAGGATCGCCATGTCTGGCATAGACATTGAACCTGACGCGCAAGGAAAAGTCCGCGATATCTACGACCTGGGGGACGAGCTTCTCTTGGTCGCTTCCGACCGTATTTCGGCCTTCGATTACATCTTGGAAGACGAGATCCCCTACAAGGGGCAGGTGCTCACGCAGCTGTCGTGCTTCTGGTTCGAGCTTCTTTCCGACGTGGTGGAAAACCACCTGATTTCCGCCGATGTGAAGGACCTGCCCGAGCGGTTCCTCCCTTACGCCGACTACCTGAAGGGCCGTTTCATGCTGGTGAAGAAGGCCCAGATGTTCCCCGTCGAGTGCATCGTTCGAGGCTACCTGACGGGCTCCGGCTTGAAGGCGTATCAGGAAACCGGTTCCCTGTGCGGCATCGAGCTGCCCGCCGGCCTGGTGAATTCCTCGAAGCTGCCCGAACCGCTGTTCACCCCCTCGACGAAGGCGGAAATCGGCGACCACGATGAGAACATCAGCTTCGAGCGCTGCGTCGAGATGATCGGCGCCGAGTCCGCCGGGGCTATCCGCGATCTGACCCTGAAGATCTACCAGCGTGCTTCCGAGCATGCGGCGCAGCGCGGCATCATCATCGCCGACACGAAGCTCGAGTTCGGTGTCATCGACGGAACCGTCATTCTGGGCGATGAGGTGATCACTCCCGATTCTTCCCGCTTCTGGTCCGCCGACACGTACGTGGAGGGCGAGGAGCAGCCCAGCTTCGACAAGCAGTTCGTGCGTAATTGGCTCAACGCCAACTGGGATCGCACGGGCAATCCGCCTCGTTTGCCCCAGGACGTCATCGAGGCAACGAGCGAAAAGTACATCCAGGCTTACGAGAAGATCACGGGAAGGACCTTCGTCCCCGCTAGTTGATCGCCGAGCCTTCAAGACGAAACGTAGAGAAAGAAAAGTCCATGTCGCAACGAAACCCCATGAACGAACGCTATCAGAACAACAAGCCCGAGGGCAAAACGCGCAAATCCGCTGCGTCTGCGAAGCCTGCGTCGAAGGCTGCCTCTTCGGTCCGCATGGAGTCTTCCAAGCCTGCTAAGAAGAAGGTCAAGGAAGAGCGCCCGACCAACAATGCCCCCAAGGTCGAGATCGATCGCAAGGGCAAGGAGGCCAAGCAGGCCGAGAAGGCCGATCGCAAGCAGGACCGCGTCCGTCGTCGCGCTATCTCGAGCTTCGTTCCCGACTCCGAGGAGTTCAAGCGCCTCAACCGCAAGCGCATGATCTATTCCGGCATCGGTTTCGCCCTCATGGTCGTCGCCATCATCATCTCGCTCACCATTCCTCAGGAGATGTTCCTCTCCATCGGCACGATGATCGTCGCCTGGGTGTTCTTCTTCATCGGTGTGCGCATCGACACCAAGCAGCTCCGTCCGTTGCGCCAGCGCGGTTACGAGCGCTTCGAACGTAAGCAGATGAAGAAGCAGAAGCACAATAAGTAGAGCCGAGCATCGGGGGACGTGGTTCCTCCCGTGAAGGCATTTCATGAAGAGGGGGCCTCGATCCCCCTCTTCTCGTATGAAAGGATGACGCGCATGAGACTGGTGTCTTGGAATGTCAACGGCCTGCGCGCCGTTATGAAGAAGGGCTTTGCCGACGCCTTCGCCGAACTCGACGCGGATGTGTTCGCCCTTCAGGAAACGAAGCTGCAGGCCGGCCAGATCGAGATGGACCTGCCGGGGTATCGCGAATACTGGAGCTACGCCGAGCGCAAGGGCTATTCGGGCACGGCGGTATTCTGCAAAGAGGAGCCGATCCGCGTTCTCCACGGCCTCGGCGTCGAGGCGCTCGATGACGAGGGGCGCATCCTCGCGCTCGAGTTCGAGAAGTTCTGGTTCGTCGACGTATACACGCCCAACGCCCAAGCCGAGCTCGCGCGGCTCGATCATCGCATGGAGTGGGACGACGCGTTCCGCGCGTTTTGCAAGGGCCTCGAGCAGGGCATCCTTCCGGCGGGCGTGGGCATCGAACGCGCCGGGGCAGGCGACGGGCACATCGACGTTGCCGATTTACCCCGCACCGAACCCGACGAGCGCACGGATCCGAAGCCTGTCGTGATGTGCGGAGATTTCAACGTGGCGCACGAGGAGATCGACCTGAAGAACCCGCGCAGCAATCGCGGTAATCCCGGATTTTCCGACGAGGAGCGCGCGAAGTTCACCACGCTGCTCGATGCGGGCTTCATCGACACTTTCCGCTCCCTCCACCCCGATCTTGAGGGAGCGTATTCCTGGTGGAGCTACCGCTTCAACGCGCGCGCCAACAACGCGGGATGGCGCATCGACTATTTCCTCGTCAGCGAGGCCCTGCGCGATCGCGTCGTGATGGCGAGCATCTTCCCCGAGATCTTCGGCTCCGACCACTGCCCGGTGTCGGTCGAGCTTGACGTGTAGGGGCGCGTGGCACCCAGAGCCGATGCGAGGGTGTACTACAATACGGGACGAAACAAACGGATAGAAAACGACAGCAAAGGGACATGATGTCTGAAAGCAAGATGGATTTGGCAAAGATCGAGCAGGGCGTGCGCCTTATTCTCGAGGGCGTGGGCGAAGACCCCGAGCGCGAGGGTCTGCTGAAGACGCCTGAGCGCGTGGCCCGTATGTACGAGGAATGCTTCGCGGGCCTCTACGAGGATCCTGCCGTACATTTCGAGACCACCTTCGACGAGCATCACGAGGAACTCGTCATCGTGCGCGACATCCCCTTCTATTCGATGTGCGAGCATCATCTGGCACCGTTCTTCGGCAAGGCTCACGTCGCCTACGTGCCCGCCAAGACCGGGCGCATCTGCGGAATCTCGAAGCTCGCCCGCCTCGTCGACGTGTATGCTCGCCGTCCGCAGGTCCAGGAGCGCTTGACCTCCCAGGTCGCCGACACGCTCGTGGAGCAACTCAACCCGCAGGGCGTCATCGTGATCATGGAGGCCGAGCACCTGTGTATGAGCATGCGCGGCGTCAAGAAGCCCGGCTCCAAAACGACCACGAGCGCGGTGCGTGGTATATTCGAGAGCAGTGAACGGGCGGCGACGCGTGCAGAGGCGCTGTCGCTGCTCATGGGCCGCTAATCTGAACCTGCGCGTCGCCTTTGCGGCGTGCGGGGCAAGTGTCTTCGAGCGAAAGGAACTCGCATGCGTTGTGTAGTCTCGGTACTCGGTAAGGATCGCAGCGGCATTGTTGCCGCCGTTGCCAACACGTTGGCCTCGAAGGGTGCCAATATCGACGATATCAGCCAGACCATCCTGGGCGATATTTTCAGCATGACCATGCTGGTGCGTCTAGATCCGGAGGTCGCTTCGTTCAACGAGGTTCAGGAGGCGCTCGAGAAGAACGGCGAGGAGCTGGGCGTTCAGATCATCCTCCAGCGCGAGGACGTTTTCCAGTTCATGTACAAGATCTAGGCGATTCACATGGAACAACATACTTCCCCCGCGCCGCAGGAACAGGGTCGTTCGTGCGGTCCCGATGCGGCGCGTGAATTCGAGGCGTTCGTCGACACGATCGCTTCTCTTCGTGCGCCTGATGGCTGTCTCTGGGACCGCGAGCAGACGCACGCATCCATTTCCCGCAACATGATCGAAGAGGCCTTCGAGGCTGTCGACGCCATCGAGCAGAACGACATGGTCCATCTTCGCGAAGAGCTTGGCGATGTCCTTCTCCAGGTGGTGCTCCAAAGCCAAATTGCCGCCGATGAAGGCGATTTCACCGTGGCCGATGTCTGTCGTGACGTGAACGCGAAGATGATCCGCCGCCATCCCCACGTGTTCGGCGAAGCCGAGGCGAATTCGGCCGGCGAGGTGCTTGATCTATGGGACAGCGTCAAGCTGAAGGAGCGTGCGGGCGCCGAGCGGCCGGAGGGGCTTCTCGACAGCGTCCCGGTGAGCCTGCCGGCGCTTCTCCAGGCCTATAAGATCTCGCGCAAGGCGACGGCGGTCGGCTTCGAGTGGCAGACCGTTGAGGATGTGTGGGACAAGGTCGACGAGGAGATCGCGGAATTCAAGCAGGCTTGCGCCGCGAACGATCCCGACGAGAAAACGATGGAGTTCGGCGATGTGCTGTTTTCCCTCGTAAACGTTGCCCGCAAGGAGGGCGTCGATCCCGAAGCCGCCCTGCGCGCTACGTGCCGCAAGTTCCGCGACCGGTGGTCGTTCATGGAGCAGGCGAGCGCTGAGCGCGGCCTGTCGCTTGAAGATGCTGGCATGGATGAGATGCAGGCGCTGTGGGATGAGGCGAAGCGTTCCTGCGCGGAAGGCGACGACGATGCCTAAGGTCTATTCGTACACGGTGCCCATCGACACCGATGCGGTAGACGCCTTCTGCGTGATGCAGAAGGGGTTCACCGATCAGTTCGTCTACTACGACAAGAAGCGCCCGACGCGTTTTTTGGGCCTGGGCCGCTGCATCGCCTTGGCGAGCCTCAACGAGGCGGACGCTATCGTCCAGGGGCCGCTCGACGCGCAGCCCTACTTCTTTTCCTTCAATCGCTTCGATGCGGAAAACCCCGCCCCGTCCGATTCGATGATGGCGGCGTTTCCCCGTCTTTCGCTCATGCTTCCCGAAGTGGTTTTGGGACAGAGCGAGGAGGGATCCTTCCTTCAGGTGAACAGCTTGGGGCCCGTATACGAGGGCCGCGTCGAGCGATTCGCGCGTATGGCCCGACAGGCGCCTGCGCGCACGCATCGCAGCGTGACGTATCGCCTGGTGCGCGACACGCTCGAGCAGTGGAAGCGCGTGATGGGTGTGGGGATGGCGCGCATCGAGGAGGGCCGCATCGAGAAGATCGTGCCCTCTCGCCGCATCGAGCTCATCGCCGACGAGCCGTTTTCCTCGAAAGACGTCCTGGTCAATCTCATCGACGGCGATGCCCTGGGCACGGTGTTCCTCTATCGCTACGGCGACGTGTTCTTTTGCGGATGCACGCCCGAGCTGCTGGTGCGGAAGAAGGGATCGTCTGTCGAGAGCATGTGCCTGGCGGGGACGTGCCCGTGCGGTGCAAACGATGAGCAGCGCGCTCGCAACGCCGCGGCCCTTCTCGCCGACGATAAGAACCGCCGCGAACACGAGTACGTCGTCAGCTTCATGCGTGAAGTGTTCAACCGCAATTGCTACGGGGTCTCCATCCCCGAGGAACCCTCCATCATGAAGCTTCGCCACGTGCAGCATCTCTACACGCCCGCGTCCGCTTCTGTGATGGAGGGGCGCACGCTCCATTCGCTGGCAAGTCAGCTCCACCCCACGCCGGCCCTTTCGGGCACGCCGGTGGGCGAAGCGCTCATGACGCTGCGCGAGGCCGAGCCGTACAACCGCGGCTTCTTCGGCGGGGCGGTCGGGTATGTCGACGGAGCCGGGAACGGGGAATTCTCAGTCGCCATCCGTTCGGGCGTGTTCGACGGCGAGCGCGGGTGGCTCTACGCCGGTTGCGGCGTAGTGCGCGGCAGCGATGCCGAGCTCGAATTCGAGGAGATCGACCTCAAGCTCGCAACCATCCTGAGCGCGTTCGACGACCCTACGGAAAAGAAGAGGTGATCGACCCATGGCCGATGGGAAGGAAAGGACCTTCGGGATGTCGCGTTCTTCGCGCAAGCACACCTCGCGCGATCTGGGGCGCTTCGTCGGGGCGTTTTTCGACGAGCTCATGCGCGCCGGCGTGCGTGACGTCGTCGTGAGCCCGGGATCGCGCTCGACCCCGCTGTCGATGGTCGCCTACGAGGCCTCGAAGCGCTACGGCGAACGGCTCCGTCTGTACCTTGACGTCGACGAGCGCGGCGCGGCCTTCTTCGGTCTGGGCATCGCCAAGGCGACGGGTCGCGCGGTGTGCGTGATCTGCACATCGGGAACGGCTCTCGCCAACTACTATCCAGCGGTCATGGAGGCCGAGGTGTCGCGTGTGCCGCTTATCGTCCTTTCGGGCGATCGCCCGCTGCGCCTTCAGAAGCTCGGCGCTCCCCAGACCTGCGACCAGACGAAGGCTTTCGCTGACAGCGTTCGCGGTTTCTTCCAGGTCCCGGAGCCGTCCGGCTCCCACCGCAGCATGGCGCATGTGCGCCAGATCGCCCGCGAGGCGCTCATCGCTGCGGCCCCTTGCACCTGGCAGGCGGGCCCGGTCCACGTGAACTTCTTCTTCGACGACCCCCTAACTCCGAACATCGATGCGGATGACCTGTTCGACGGCGGCCGCCCTGGCGGCGTTGAAGATCTGCCGCCGTTTGTGACGGGCGAGGGCCGCCTGGATGCCCGTGCGGCCGATTCCCTGGCGGAATACCTCGATGCCCGCCGTGTGATCGTCTTGGCCGGCGAGGGGACGCTTTCTCCGGCTGCTCTTCTCGACCACGCCCGCCGCGACCGTGAGGCTCAGGCCCTCATCGCCTTCGCCGAGCGCTTCGATGCGCCTTTGCTGGCCGATCCGCTTTCGCAGCTGCGTTCTTACGGCCACCCTGCCGTGATCGCGGGGTACGACCGGATCATGGGATCCGAGGATCTGCCGCCCTTCGACGTGGTGGTGCGCTTCGGGCGCTACCCTGTTTCCAAGCGCACGTCCCAGACGGTCGAGATCCTCGAGCCCGCCCAGATCGTGGTCGACGCCCGCGCGACACGCGACTTCAATTCGCAGACGACGACCTTCGTCAAATGCGATCCGACCGAATTCGTAACGGCGCTTCTCGAGGCCGGTTCGAGCACGTCGGGCGAGCATCGTGGGCGGGACGCTTCGTCGTCGTTGATTTCACCTTGCGTGCAGGAGTGGGGAATGCTCGATCGCCAGCGCGCCGAGCGCATCGCCGCTTCCGACATCGCACGCGCCGATGGCTTCGAAGGCGCCTACGTGCGCGAGCTGATCGACGCGATGCCGCCCGAGTCGTTGCTTTTCACGGCCAACAGCATGTCGGTTCGCGCGGTCGATTCGTTCTACCTCAAGCAGGGCAAACGCCTGACCGTCATGGCCAATCGCGGCCTGAACGGTATCGATGGAACGACTTCGACGGCCATCGGAGCCGCTCAGTGCTTCGAGCAGACGGTGTTTTTGACGGGAGACCTGACGCTTCTCCACGACCTGAATGCTCTCGCTTTGCAGGGGGAGATGCTTCTGCGCGAAGCTGCAGGCCATTCCCGGCCGAGCATCGTGATCGTCCTTCTGGACAACAACGGCGGCGCCATCTTCGACATGCTCCCCCAGCGATCGGAAGACCCGTATTTCGAGCGATTGTTCCTGACGCCCCAGCAGGTCGATTTCGAGAAGGCGGCCGCTTCTTTCGGCGTGCCCGCTCGATCGGCTTCATGCGTCGAAGGATTCCGTGAGGCGCTTGACGGGTCCTTCGGCACCCCGGGGCTTTCCCTTATTAGGGTGCCGCTTGCGCTTTCGGGGGTGCGCGAGCGTTACGATCGCTACTGGTAGGGCGATTCTGGTAGATAGATTCATTTCTGCGCCGCGATCGGCGCAGGCAGGAGAGGAAGGCAAGCGAATGGGACATCAGTGCTGTTCGGACGATCGTTCCCATGATGAGGAATGCGCGTGCGGGCACGATTACGCGCATGGGCACGACCACGGCGGATGCGGCTGCGGCGGGGAAGATCATGGCCATGGGCATGAGGGCCATTCCCACGTCGATCCTTACGCCGTCGTCACCGCGACCTTCACGCTTGGAGACGTGAAATGGCGCGTGCGCCGATGGGGCGACCCTTCGGGGCATCCGGTCGTCATGCTCCACGGCTTCATGCAGTCGGCGGCGTCGTGGGACTTCATCGCTCCGGAGGTCGCTTCCCAAGGCAGGTGCGTTTATGCGCTCGATCTCGTCGGCCACGGCGGCTCCGATGCGCCGAGCGATCCCGAGGCGTATTCCTATGGAGCGCTGGCTGATGGCGTAGCGTCGTTTTTGGAGAACGTTGCGTGCGTCGATCCCTCGACGGGCGAGCGTCGCAAAGCGGCTGTCATCGGGTATTCCATGGGAGGGCGCTTGGCGCTGCGCCTCGTCGAGACGCGTGCCGACCTCCTGCGTGGCGTGCTGCTCGAGAGCTGCGGTTTCGGACCCGTAGACGAGGCGGCGCGTCAGGCGGCGCGCGAGCGCAACGAAGGATGGGCGGTGCGTTTGCGCGAGGAGGGGGTGGAAGCCTTCGTCGCGTATTGGGAGGATCTTCCCCTGTTCGCCACGCAGCGCGAGCGTGGGCTCGATGAGCGTTTGCGTCCCGAGCGTCTTGCCAACGATGCGCAGGCCATGGCGCACATCGTCGAGCGCGCCGGCAAACACGTCATGCCCCTAGAGCAGGAAACGATCGACGCGCTCTCCTTCACATGGGTGCCGGTTGCCTACGTCTGCGGCGAAGAGGATGCGTCAACTGGGGAGTTGGCGCACAAGCTGCATGAGCGCGGCATCGAAGTGCATCGAGCAGGTACGGGCCATAACGTTCATTTGGAGGCCCCGATGCTTTATCTTGGAATCGTGCAGGATTTCCTGCGTTCGACCGAGCTTTCCGGCTTGGGCGCGATCCTTCGCACGAAGTAACGAAAGGAACGACGAGATGAGCGATTTCCCCTGGAAGAAGGGTAAAGAATACGACGAGATCATCTACGAAACGTATGATGGGATCGCCAAGATCACGATCAACCGGCCCGAGCGCCGCAATGCCTTCACGCCGAAGACCAACGTCGAGCTGTTCGATGCGTTTTCCATCGCGCGCGATGACGCGTCGGTCGGCGTCATCATCCTGACGGGCGCAAACCACGACGGGCGCCCCGAGGACCAGGCGTTCTGCTCGGGCGGCGACCAGAAGAAGCGCGGCAACGGCGGCTACGTGGGGGAGGACAACATCCCTCGATTGAACGTGCTTGATCTGCAGCGCCTGATCCGCGTCGTGCCCAAGCCCGTCATCGCGATGGTCAACGGCTACGCTATCGGCGGCGGTCATGTGCTCCACATCCTGTGCGATCTGTCGATCGCCGCGGAAACGGCGAAGTTCGGCCAGACCGGCCCACGCGTGGGCAGCTTCGACGGCGGCTACGGCGCGTCGTACCTTGCCGCCATCGTCGGGCAGAAGAAGGCCCGCGAGATCTGGTATCTGTGCCGTCAGTACACCGCAGCCGAGGCGCTTGATATGGGGCTCGTCAACAAGGTGGTCCCCTTCGACGAGCTTGAGGCCGAGTGCGTGCAGTGGGCCCGCGAGATGCTGGCCTTGTCGCCGACGGCGCTGCGCTTCCTGAAGGCGTCGTTCAACGCGGCGACCGACGGCTACGCCGGTCTGCAGCAGCTCGCCGGCGATGCCACGCTTCTGTACTACACCACCGACGAGGCGAAGGAAGGCCGCGATGCCTTCAAGGAGCATCGCCAGCCCGACTTCGATCAATTTCCGAAGTTTCCCTGATCCGTGTGCGCCGAATCGCCGCGAAGCGGACTGAACCGCTTCGCGGCGGGTTGCGCTCATGGACGGAAGAGGGAACAGCTAAGAGGGGAGTGAGGGGCTTATGATCGCCCGACTGGCCGAATTGTCCCGCCGCAAGGCAGGGAAGACGTTCTTCATCGTGCAGGGGGATCGCGGGTCGATCCATTTCTCGTATCGTCGCGCGCGTTACGCCGCGTGCGCTCTTGCGCGCGAGATGGACAGGCGCGGCATGGGCGACGGCACGACGGTCGCCTGCAGCCTCTACAATGGCGCTGACATCGCCATTCTTTCCCTCGCCGCCGCCTACGGTGGGTTCACCTTGGCGCTGCTCAACCCCCGCCTTTCCTACGACGAGCGTCGCTTGCGCCTCGTCGAGCTTGAGAACGCGACAGGCGAGGCGGGCATCGAGGTGCTTGGCCCTTCGGCCGTTGATCGCTTGATGCTCGACGCCACGGGCTACACGCTCGAAGCTTTCGCCCGTCTCGATGAGGCGGCGTCGGTGCTCACCCACCTTGCGCTTGACCTCGAGCCGTGGGCCGCGAAGAGGGAAAAGGCGTTCGACGCCGACGAGAACGGCATCGTGATGTTCACCTCGGGTTCGTCCGGGACGCCGAAGGCCGCGCTCATGTCGTGGCGATCGGTCATCGGCGCGGCGACCGCTGCCAATGCGGCGCTTGGGCTGAAGGACTTCGGCGTGTGGCAGCTCGTGCTGCCGATGTGCCATATCGGTGGGTTCCAGGTGATGGTTCGCTCGCTGCTCAATGCGAGTACGTTCATCATCTACGAGCGCTTCTCCCCGCGTCGTATCTTGAACGACGTCCTGAGCTTCAAGGTGACGCACATTTCGGTGGTCGACAAGATGTTGGCCGACCTGCTTGCCGAAGACCGTGACAAGGTCATCGGCGAATACGCCTGCATCCTCTTGGGCGGGTCATCCTTGAACGAGAAGACCATCCGCACGGCGCTGCGCGCTCACGCCAACGTCTACACCAGCTACGGCATGACCGAGACGGGGAGCCTCGTTGCCTGCGCCCCGGTCGATCGCGCCTTCAACGGGGGGATGCAATTCCTTCCTGGCTACGATGCGCGCATCATGAGCCCCGACGAAGACGGCATCGGCCAGCTTCACCTGTCCGGTTCTGGCATCTTCACGGGTTATCTCAATGCGCGTAAGGCCATGAGCGCCGACGGGTACTTCGTCACGGGCGACCGCGCGAAGATCGATCGCGAGGGCCTGCTTCACGTGTATGCCCGCACGGAGGATCTGATCATCTCCGGCGGCGAGAACATTTATCCAGCCGAAGTGCGTGACGAGCTTCTTCGCACGCCCGGCGTCAAAGACGCTTATGTATTCGGCACGGCGGACGAGGTGTGGGGGTACCGCCCCGTCGCCTTCGTCGAGGCCGACTATTCGCCCTCTTCCATCGAGGCCGATTGCGAAGAGGCGGGCATCGACCCGGCGGAGTGCTGTGTGAAGCCCGCCTCGTGCCCCCAGGAATTCGCCCACATGGTTCATGAGTTCATCGAGCCGACCATGTCGCACCTGCATCACCCCAAGCACGTTCTCGTGCTGTCCGAGTTCCCACGCACCGTGGCGGGAAAGGTCGACCGCATCGCGCTCAAGCAGCTCTACGATCGGCGCATCGACGTGAAGTCGGTGAGCCTGTTCCGCGTGAAGCAGCCGATGGCCCATCCCGTCACGACGTCGCGCGGTGTGGTGGCGCAGCGCGAATCGTTCTTCGTCGAGGTGAAGGACTGGGCAGGACGCACGGGCATTGCCGAATGCGTTTCGTTCGATACCAATTGGTATCTTCCCGAAACGCTGGGCGAGGATTTCGCCGTCGTGCGCGATCGCCTGTCCCACGTGATCATGTCCGAGCGCTATCTTCATCCGAGCGAGGTGTCGGCGTCGCTCGCTACCTTCCCGGCGCTGGCGCGCTATCCCATGGCGAAGGCGGCGGTTGAGCCGGCCATCTGGGATCTGTACGGCAAGATCACCGGGCAGCCGCTTTCGGCGCTGATCGGCGGGTCTGACCAGGAAAAGGTTCTCGGCGGCGCGGTCGTGGGGGTCGGTACGCCTGGAGAGGTGCTACCCCGCGTCGACGAATTGGTTGCGACGGGGTATACGCGCATCAAGTTCAAGGTGGTACCCGCATCGGCCTACGAATGCATAAGCGCGGTACGCGCGAAGTATCCCGATCTGACCATCGTCTTGGACGCGAACCAGTCGTTCGATGAATCGACCCTCGATGTGCTGATGAAGCTCGACGACCTGTCCATCGCGTGCATCGAAGAGCCCTACGATCCCGCCTACGTTCCCCTTTCGGGGGAAACCGACCTGTTCGAGCGGCTGTCCCTGCTTCAGGAAGAGCTGACTATGCCGGTGTGCCTCGACGAATCGGTGGTGACGGCAGAGGACATGGAGCACGCCCTTTCCTTCGACAACTTGCGCTGCTTCTCGCTCAAGATCGCGAAGTTCGGCGGCATCCAGTCGACGCTCGACTTCTATCGCCTTCTGCGCGAGAGCGGCAAGACCGCCTGGATGGGCGGCATGTTCGATACGGGCGTGTCGAAGCGCATGCACGCGGCGTTCTGCACCTTGCCGGGGATGGATTTGCCGGGGGACGTCTCGGACTATTCTGCCTACTTTGAGCATGATTGCGCCTGGCCTCCGCTGGTGCTTGCCAATGGCGAGTTGACGTTGAACGACGTCGATCATTCGGCCGGCTTGGGCTGCATTTTGGATCACGGTTACATCGCGACGATCGCCGAGAAGCAGATCACCATCGTGGAAGGCGACTAGGGATGGCGGCGAGTTCTGCGTTCGATACCGTTGTGTCGTTTGCCGAGGAAAACAACATGGAGGCGCTCGGTGCGATTGCCCAGGGTGATGTCGGAGGAGCTGTTGCCGGCGTGCTGGCGGTGGCTCAAGGCATGCTGGTGTCGGGCATTCCGCTGGGGGTGCTCGTGTTCGGTGCGCTGTTCGCCATCATTGCCCATGTGCTGCTGGCAATGGTGTACGAACGGGTGGCGCCGCGGGCGCTGCTGAGCGCGCGTTCATTGCTGCAAGGCGACGCGAAGCGCATGTTCGTACAGGGGCTGGCGGTGTTCGCAGCGGCCCCCGTCGTTGCGGGGTTGCTGATGATCCCGTTGGTGACGGCCCCGATCGCCGTTTTGATGGTGGCCGTCATGGCGATGGTCTGGCTGTTTGGCATGCCCTTCGTGGGTTACGTGGCCTTCCAGGCGCTGCTTCCTTCGCGCGCGCCTCGTTCGGCGGGGATGCTCGGCGTCGTCGTGGTGACGCTTGCGTGTTACGTCCTTGCCGCCGTGGGCCCTGTGCTGTTCGCGGTCGTTCCGACCTTGTGCGCCGTGTGCTTTGCAGGCTTGCTTTTGCGGTGGATTCGAGCGAATCAGGGCGAAGGCGAAGGAAAGAGGCCGTAAGTCGGGTTATTGATGCCCAACGAGATATGTTGCATGGCATTTAACATGTCATAATTGTTCCCGGTACCGCGCGAGTGCTTCTTAGCGCCGAGGGATGCGGGGATGGATGCTGCTTTCAGGGCGGCTTTTCTACGAAGGGTGTTTCTAAGTGATCGATTTCGGCTCGTTCTTGACGGCGCTCATGGGAAGCCCCGTCCTCATCGTCGTATTGGCTTTGACGCTCGGCGCGACGGTGATCAACGGTGCAACGGACGCCCCTAACGCGATCGCGACGGTTGTCGGCACGCGCAGCATGTCCCCTGGTGCAGCCATCGTCATGGCGGCGGTGTGCAACTTCATTGGCCTGGTGGTGGTAACCACGGTCGGAGCCGCGGTTGCGAAGACCATCTTCGGCATGGTCAATTTCGGCGGGGATAGTCAAGCGGCTTTATTGGCGTTAGCCGCGGCGATGATAGCGATCATCGTATGGGGTGTGGCGACGTGGTATTTCGGCATTCCCTCTTCCCAGAGCCATTCGCTGATCGCCGGCATCACCGGTGCGGCTATCGCGCTGCAGAGCGGCATCGGCGGCGTCAACGGCGCCGAGTGGGTGAAGGTCCTGTACGGCTTGGTTATCTCCACGGGTTTGGGTTTCTTCTGCGGGTGGCTGTTCACGAAGGCGATCGAATTTTTGGCGCGCGGTTTGGATCGCCGTCGTTCGGCGCGGTTCTGGCATTGGGCGCAGATCCTGGCCGGTGCGGGTGTGGCCGTTATGCACGGTGCCCAGGACGGCCAGAAATTCCTTTCCATCAGCATGATGGGCATCATGTTGTGTATGGGCATGGGCATGGAGCCGAACAACGTGAGTTTTCCCATGTGGCTGGTGCTGCTATGCGCGTTGACGATGGGCCTCGGCACGGCCGTCGGCGGCAAGCGCATCATCAAGAGCGTCGGCATGGACATGGTGAAGATGGAGCCGTACGAGGGCTTCGCTGCCTGCCTTTCCGCGATCTTCTGCATCGGCTTGGCCAATGAGACGGGTATGCCGGTTTCAACGACGCACACGAAGACCACGGCCATCATGGGCGTGGGCGCGTCGAAGCGCTTGAGCAACGTGAAGTGGGGCAAGGCCGGCAACATGGTTCTGGCGTGGATCCTGACGTTCCCGGGCTGCGGCATCATCGGTTACGTTCTGGCGAAGATCTTCCTGCTGTTCTAGTGAGGGGATGCCGGTGCGGCGCGGGCGATTCCGCGGCCACGTTTGCCGGCCTGCTTATCGGCGCGGCGAGGCGCCTGATTGGCGAGTGCGCTGTGGTTGGCCTCTGCTGTGGGCCGGCTGGCGGTCCCCCAGGGCTTTAAGCTTCTTGCGTATTTTAGCTTTGAATGTGTGCTTCATGTGGAGGAGCAGTTAGTTCCTTGCTGGATGTAACGAGGAGCGTATAATAACTAACTGCGCGCAAAGCGCAACTGCTTAACACTGCGGGGTGGAGCAGTCTGGTAGCTCGCCGGGCTCATAACCCGGAGGTCGTTGGTTCAAATCCAGCCCCCGCGACCAAGCATTTTCGCAGGCCAGAGGATATTTTCTCTGACCTGCTTTTTTATTGCGGCGGGGAAGAGGTCGTGGTTGCTACAACGAGCATCCGAAGCGTCGAGAGGCTCTTCTCATCGGGAAACAAAGTGTTCGACTGAAACGACGTTTTCGAGATCGATCGTCCAGAACGTTGCCTGTATTGTGCGCTTGGCCCAAGGGAGCCCCCAGCTCTCACTTTGCTGCGATACTCCCAGGATTCGCTGCCAGCTCTTTTCGACCCTATTGCGAACCAGACCGAGTTCCGGTGATGTGCGGCCCCAGTCGCTTATATCGCAATAGTCAACGCCAAGCCTCTTATGCCAGGATTCGAATGCGTTGCTGTCTTTCTCGTCGAGCGGGCAATACCAGTAGTTCAGGGCGCAGTGCCAGTCGTCGAAGTCGGATAAGAGCACTTTCCAGTCTGGAATGTCTAGCTTAATCCGAACACACTTGCGCCCTTTCACGTAATAGGAGGCTCGCATATCCAGTTTGCCGTCATGCCGATTGGGCTGCTTGTACCATGCCCATACGGGGTAGGCGCTGCACTTCGGTGGTGGGCCGAGGTATTCTGTCATCTGCTTTGCCATCCAGCGGTATGCGTAGTTTGCATGGTTAGGTCTGTTTTGCCTCCAGACTTGCTGAGCCGCTCGCTAAGCGGCTTCGTCCGCGCGAGTGCTCTGCGTTCGCCTCGTTGCCCTCCAAAAAAAGCGGCGCCCTCGCAAGGGCGCCGCTTCAAAGTGGTCTATGTTGGCCCTAGACCGTCGTCGTACGATCGGGGTCGCGGAATGCCCAGTACCGTCAGGTCCTAGTGCTGCTTGCTTCGGCGCAGGGCAAAAGCCAGTACGCTGGCAGCTGCAACGACTGCGGCAAACGCGCCAACCGTGATGCCCGTGGAGGAATTGCCGGTCTTAGCCAAAACCGCGCTGTCCTCGGTAGCACTGTCGTCGGCATTCGCATTCGTTCCTGTAGCGGGAATAACCTCGGAAACGGTCGCGCCACATACCGAGCAGGTATGTTCACGCATGCCGTCTTCTGTTGCGGTGTTCGCCTTCCTCTCTTAACTCCTCCTCATCTTTGGGATAATGGGCGAGGAAAAAACGAAGGGAGAGCTATTTATGTTCTGTCAGGAATGCGGTGCCGAGTCTCGCGACGAAGACGATTTCTGCGCATCCTGCGGAGCGCGATTGCCGCAGGAAGATAAAAACACCGAGGTGGAGCCAGCGTCTCCATCTGGCGCCGAACCATCGGAATCCATTGCCTCCGCTCCTAGGGACGAATCGGGGTCAGGAGGCGCATCCGGCGGCGGGGGTTCGGCGGGTTCCGGCTCATCGGGCGGATCGTCGGGAGGCGGCAATCGCCGCTTGATCGTCGCTATCGTCGTGCTTGCCGTTGCGCTTGTCGCGGTAGTCGGGTACCTGCTCGGAAGCGGCATCGTCGGCGCGAAGGGCGATCCGTGGGATAACGGGGTGAAGATCAACCCCAACGTTGTCGTGTACGAAGAAGGCTTGTCTCCGTTCGAGATCCTCGCGAGCGATGCTGGGTCCGTTACGGTTTCGTCCATGGGCGGCCTGTCGGAAGATTCCATCATCAGCGCGGGCGTCACTTCAGCCACTCCCGATGGCTTGCTGCGCAAAATAGACTCGGTTCAGCAGCAGGAAGACGGCACATACCGCCTGAAAACGCGTCAAGCTGCCCTGACCGAGGCGATCGAAGAATGCGACATCACGGTTAAAGTCGCGTTGAAAGATGACGGTACGTCCGAAGTGACCCAGGCTACAGGCGGAAGCGAAGAATTTGTTCCCATTCGCCAGGCTTACGCTTTTAATCGCGCTTCGACGAAGCGCCTTGTGTTCGATTCGAGCGCAAGTGATCCCGACAACGCCATTTTCAGCTTGGTCGAAAAGGACTACATCGTTGACCAAGAGATAACGAAGACGATGGGTATTCAGGGCGATCTCGAACTAGGCTACGAAATCGACGCCCATCTCAAGATTAAGGACGGCAAAGCAGATGTAAAGTTCGTCCTTGATTGGTATACCGCGCTCATGTTGGGCATCAACTCTGCTTCCGTTTCAACCGAGTTCGACCTGGCCGAGATCGAATCGGTGGAGAAGCTCTTCAAGGCGTTCACCGACCAGAAGCTCACCTTCATGGCTGGACCCGTGCCCGTCGTTATCGTGTTCGGGGCAAGCCCGTCGATCGATTTCGATGCCGAATGGTCGGGCGGATACGGGAAGGTCGATGCCACGCTCGATAAATCGATTGGATTCGAGTACACCACCGAAAGTGGCCTCAAGGGGGTCAACGAGGATCGCTCGATCGCCCCTGGCTTCAATATTGGAATTTCCGAAGATGAAAGCAAGTGCTCGGGAAGCATCGGGCTGAAGCTTAATGTCGAAGCGCTTCTGTATGGTCTTACCGGCCTTGGTGCGAGCGTCGGCACGACGGGGGAGGTTTCGGCTTCTCTCGTCCCCGTCAATGACAACGCCGCTCCGAAACTCCCTGGTTCTGAGACCCCGTTTGCCGGCAAATTGGGGGCGAAGGTCTACGTTCCCATTACCGGTTCGTTCAAGGTGGAGCCCCTGGCCGGGATAGACAATCCCTTCGATACGGAAGGCGGCAGCTTGGGTGAATTCGAGTTGTTCGACACTGAAGACGCCATTGTTCTTTGGGAGTACAGCAAGGTTTACAAGCTGGCGACAGCCTCGACGCCGGGAAGTAAGCGTCCATCGACAGATGATTCCGGCAGCGCCGCGGTCGATGGCCTTTCGGGTAAGGTTGTCGTAACGACATATGGCAAGCGCGCAAAGGAAGTGGCTCCCGATATGGTCGATGATTTCTCGGCGCAGAAAAACGACGTTCTCGTCCTGTTCGTTCTCGATTCCCCTCGCCAGATGAGTGCTGCAAGCAGCGGCGACTTCGGTAAAAGCAGGACGGATCTCTGCAAGACTATCAAGTTGCCTTTGGGGGTAGGTTTCGAGGATCTCGACGGCGAGCACCTGACTCTGAGCTCGAAGGAATGGGGTTTATGGCCAAGTGATGTTTCGGGCGTTCTGTACGATATCGATGCGGGTACCGTTAGGGGCATAGAGATCGTCAAGGGCGCTCCTCGTTCGTAGACGCGTCGATAGGCGACGTCCCCCTTGCAAATTAGAAACTCCCCGTCGCGGGTTTGCCGCGGCGGGGAGTTTCTCGTTTCAGGTATGAGGGCTTCAGGGTCGCATCCCCTTGCCTTGCTGTGCCATCCGACGCGTCTTTGCGCTTTGTTTAATCGTTTCTCATGTTCACGTAGTCGATCAGCTCGGCTCGGGAATGAATCGACGTTTTTTCGTAGATGTGCCTGATGTGGGTGTTGACTGTATTGGGGGAAATGAAGAATTTCTCGGCGATTTTGTTGGTCGAAGCACCTTGAGCCAGCAGGCGAAGGATTTCGGTTTCGCGCGGAGAGAGTTTGAATTCGGCTGCCATTTCCTCGCAGATGAGCTCTGCCTTCTCGCGGGGAACAGGATCGCTCATGAGGCGTTCTAGCAGAAACTCTTGACGCGTGAGAAGAATAATCAGTGCGGCCTGGAAGAGCATGAAGGCGAAGCAAATGATGGTCGCTGTGCTTTCAAGCGTCGGTGCGGGCAGGGTCTCGACGACGAGCGAAAGAACGTCTCCCGCCGCCACGCCGATTTGGCTGCATAGGAGGGAAAGCGCGAACATCAACGAAGGGGCGAAGTAGCCTTTCGTCGCAAGCTTGCCAAAGTATACCACGAGCATGACCTGGAAGACGAGCGGGCATCCGAGGACGATGACGCATGCTGCCTCGTAAGTCTCCGGTCCGTAGAGATAGAGCGCGAACGCGCTCATTGCAACGATGACCACCCATGGCGCAAGCTGGAAGATGGTGAGTTTCTTTTTCGAGATGAAATGGATGAGGGCGAGCACGAGCATCATCGCACCGCCAGATAACGTTCCGACAATCAGTCCAAAGGACGCCGTTGAGACGGATTGGGGGATCATCCCTCCTACAAAGGTGCACACGGCGCACATGCTGAATACGACAACGCAAACGACGGTGATGTTTGGCCTCACTGCTATCGACATGGATCGAGGAAGCAGGGGCGGGAACGTTTTATCGACGTGCTTCAGGGTGCTCCAGAGCAGAATTCCCGAAAGCGTCGGCAAGACGGAAATGAATGCTGGGACGATGTTGTCGGGCAGGAAGAGCGACAGAAGGACGACGACGATGAAGACGGTGCCGAAAGAGACCGTTACATGCCCGAGCGAGTAGCGAGATCGCGCCGATGCGTGACATTCGGCCCAAAGCACCCAGAGAATGACCTCGAAAACGGCCAAGAGGATCGATGTGAGCCAAAAGAGCCATGTGAGGCCGTTTACCTCTGGAAAATAGCAGAGGATAAGGGCGAGAATGCTTGCGATTATGGGCGTGGCGTAGACGACGCTGTTAGCGATGAGTACAGCGCGCGTTTTTTTCGCGGCCTGGATCATCATCACTGCTACCGCGAGGGTGATGAGGTTGAGGAGCCAGGCGATGGTGATGTCCCATGACATCAGGTCTTTATACCGGAAGGCGTCCTTCGATAACCAGAGAAGCTGCGAAAACCCAGTAAGTATGGCGAGACCGAGGTATTTTGCGACGTGCCATCGTTCGTTCGGGGTGAAGGGATGGGATATCGCCGCTGCAAGAGCGGAAAGCGATGGGGCGCCCATAAGCTATCTACCCGTCGTTGCGAGAATAGCCGAACGTTTGAGTGCGTCGCACCTACGCAGTTTCCCCGTAATGGCAGTAGTCATAGCGTCCCCTCCTTGCGCGAGCCGTCTTCCGCGAGGAGGGCGGCTTTTTGTGACTTATTGCAAAGCAATAATAAGCACGATTGAACTAGTGAGGTATCACCAGCGCTTGATGATTACTAATTGTCACCGTCTGAACGTGATGAAACTATGGAGATTCCCAGAAATACTGAGACTGCTTCAACGCAGGGTGCGTGGAGCGCAGTTGAAGGCCGTAAGGCAAGGGAGTTCGTTTCCGGGCGCATGGGGATGCGGCCGGAAACGGCGGCCGCGCATCGAACAAGAGCGCGGATTATCGGAAAGGGGGCCGCCATGGCAATGGCTGCTTTGTCCGAGGAGAAGGACTACAAAGACCTCTCCAAGGCACGTCGCTGGTTCCTGCTGATTCTGGTCAGCATGGGTTCCTCGCTTATTTATGGACCTATCTACTTGAAGATGGTTTTCTACGATCCGCTGATGCAGGCGCTTAATTGCACCAACGAGCAGCTCGGTCTTCTCGTCAGTCTGTACGGTATCGCAGCCGTTATCTTCTACTTCCCCTCTGGCATCATCGCCGACAAGTTCCGTGTAAGGAATCTGAGCTGGATTGGTTACACGGGCGTTGCCGCATTGACGATCGTCTACATGATGCTGCCGTCTTATAACGTTTTGATGGGTATCTTCATTGGTTACGCCGTCTTCTCCATCCTTATTTGGTGGGGCACTCGCTACAAGCTCGTTCGTCTGATCTGCAGTGAGGAAGAGTACTCCCAGAAGATCGGTCTTTCTTATGGTATCTACGGTGCCATCGGCCTGGTTCTTTCCTTCGTCCAGACCGGCATCATCGCCGCATTCGTCGATGCTGGCGTCGCGATCCAGGTCGTTCTCGGCGTTTGTGCCGCCCTTATCGGCTTGTGCGCGATTCTTTCTTTCGTGTTTATTCCGAAGTTCAAGGGTGAGATCAAGCAGTCTGCTGGCAGCGCCTTCAGCCTGCGTGACGTCGTCGTCGCTCTGAAGAACCCCGGCGTGTGGCTGGCTGCCCTCACCATGTTCTTCATCTACTTCGTCTACATCGGCGCAACCTTCACCACGCCGTTCATGACCGCTTGCCTTGCCGCTCCGGTCGTTATCGTCAGCATCATCGGTACGATTCGCTCCTTCGGCGTGTCCATCATCTCCGCACCTCTGTTCGGTCTGTTCACCAAGTACACCAAGACCGCTTCGAAGGCCATCATGATCGGCATCCTCGGCGCTATCGCCTGCCTGCTCCTGCTCATGTTCCTGCCGCGCGGTCCTGAGATGATCGTCGCCGTCGCCGTCGTCGTCTGCCTGCTCTCCTTCGTCATGAACGGTCTGTACGGCATCGCTTCCGGCCAGCTCGCCGACGCTCACGTTCCTCCGCAAACCTTTGGTGCAGCAGTTGGTGTTGTTTCGGTCATCGGCCTCATGCCCGACGCATTCATCCACACCTGGTTCGGCGCCATCATCGACCAGCAGGGCGTGGCTGCGTTCGACACGATCTTCATGATCATGCTCGGTGCTTCGGTTCTGGTCTTCGTGTTCGCATGGCTCACCCTCAAGGTCGGTAAGCGCAACGCTGAGAAGCTTGCTGCCGACGGCAAGGCTGAAATCGCAGAGCGCGAGGCGGCCGAGTCCGACAAGTAGCCCAACATAGACGCGAGATTCATTCTCCGGGCGAATAAGCAATAAGGTGGCGGTGCGCATGGGATCGCGCGCCGCCACCCAAATGAAAGGCCGCCCCGGCAGAGGGCGGCCTTCGTGTAGGAAGGGATCACAATGGAAAACAAGCTCGACATCAACAATCTGATGAACGCACAGATGAAGGCGGTCGTCGCCAAGCAGAACGAACTGGCGGGCGATGCGTTCGACACCAACGTCGGCTTTGACGAATTGCGCTTGAACTACATCAAGGAGCGCGCGTTCTGGAACGAGGGCGGCCCCGAGATGTTCAAGACCGTCGATGAGGTCATGGAAGGCCCGGCTGGTGAATTCAAGGTTCGCTACTACTACCCCGTCGAGGCGGAGAAGCTTCCCGTTATCGAGTTCATCCATGGTGGTGGCTACGTGGTCGGCAGCCTCGACACCCACGATCGCGTTTGCCGCATCATCGCGGAGCTGACCGGCGCCGCCGTCGTCGCGGTCGATTACCACCTGTCCCCCGAGTCCAAGTACCCCACCAACATCAAGGAATGCGCGCTTGTCGCCAAATTCCTCCACGAGCACGGTGCGGAAAAGGGAATCGACGGAAACGACCTTTCGTTCGCTGGCGATTCCGGTGGAGCCGTTCTCTCCATGGCCACCAACCTGTGGCTGCGCGACGAGGAAGGCGGCAATTCCTTCGTGAAGACGCTCCTGCTCTACTACGGCTTCTACGGCCTTGTCGATTCGGAATCCCGTCGCCTCTACGGTAACCTGATCGACGGCATGCGCAAGGAGGATCTCGACTACTACAACCAGTGCTGGCTCAACGACGCCTCCGAGCAGAACGCTCCGTACGTCGACATGCTTCGCAACGACCTCAAGACCAGCATGCCCGCTTGCTTCGTGGCCTGCGCCGAGCTCGATCCCCTGAAGGACGACAGCTCGTGCCTCTACGAAGTGCTGAAGGAAAACGAGGTTCCGTGCGAATTCCGTGAATACAAGGGTGTCCTCCATGCATTTGTCCATCATACGAGGATGCTCGACGAGGCCAATGAATGCCTCGCCGAAAGCGCGATGTTCTGGAAGCTCCATCACGCCGAATAGTCGATGGAATCCAGTGAGTGATTCAAAGGGGGAACGGTAATGTACGATTTCGAGACATTGGTTGACCGGCGAGGAACCGGAGCTTCTAAATGGGTTAACGTTCCGGACGGCGAGCCGTTGGAGGACGTTGTGCCTCTCTCTGTCGCCGATATGGAGTTCGTCGCGCCGCCCGAGGTGACCGAGGCGCTGCGCGCCCGTATCGACCATGGCGTGTTCGGTTATCAGAATTCCGACGAGCCGTACTTCGAAGCATGTCGCGATTGGTATGTGCGTCGCCAAGGTTGGGAGCCTCGTTTCGAGTGGCTCGTTCCCGCTCAGGGCGTCATACAGATGCTGTGCGCTTCTGTGAAGGTGTTCAGCAACCCAGGCGACAACGTCATCATTCAGGAGCCGGTCTACTACCCCTTCCGTATGATTCCCGAAGGCAATGGCCGTCAGGTGGTGAACAACGTCCTCGTTGAGGGACTCGATGAAGAGGGGCTTTTGACCTATCGCATGGATTTCGACGACCTCGAGGCCAAGGCTGCGGATTACCGCACGAAGATCATGATCCTCTGCAATCCGCACAACCCCGTCGGGCGCGTGTGGACCTACGAGGAGCTCGAGCGCGTCGCTTCCATCTGCAAGAAGCATGGTGTTCTTCTCATCTCCGATGAGATCCACGGCGACCTCATGATGCCCGGCATCGACTTCGTCAGTGCCATGATGCTCCCGGAAGACCTCCTGGAAAACGTCATCGTGTGCAACTCGACGTCGAAGACCTTCAATCAAGCGGGTTTGATGAATTCCAACATCTGGATTCCCAATAAGAGCATGAGGGGTTATTTCAATTCCCATATGTACGGCCTAGTCATCAACGGCCCGAGCAATTTCGCCCGCGAAGCGGTGATCGCCGCGTACACGAAGGGGGAAGGGTGGCTCGAGGAGCTGCGCTCCTATATCCATGAAAACGATCTTCATGTGAAGGAGCGCCTTGTGGAGGCATTCCCGAAGATGAACTACTCGACGCTTCAGGGGACCTATCTTTCGTGGACGGATTGGCGTGCATACAGCTCCGACCCCGATGTCCTCGAGGCGTTCTTCCGGGACAAGGCTCGCGTAGCCTTCGATGAAGGCTACCTCTTCGGCGTCGGTGGCGCAGGGTTCGAGCGATGGAACCTCGCCTGCCCAAGGCGCGTTCTCGATAAGGCGATCGATCGCATTATCGAAGCATCTAAGGACGACCCCCTGTTCGCTTAGCGGCGGGAGGCTTCCCTTCCAAGAATGGCCGCCGGGAACAGCCCGGCGGCCATTTTTGCGTAGATACAGTGATTGTTCCACGTTTGTTGCGAAAGACGAGCAGAATGCCGAAGGAAGAAAAGGAGGTCGCTATGAAGATCGCGACAGACAAGCTGCTTTTGGTCGCAGGCATCATTTGGGCTATCGCCGGCGTGAACATCGCCCTGATCGGCATCGGAGCCTATTGGCATGATTGGGGCTGGGCAGTGATCGCGCTCCTTGTCGCGACCATCGTCATATTCGTGCTGTTCCATCTCTTCGTGTTCAACAAAATGGTGGGCAAGCATGCCGATCGCATCATGAGCTACGAGGAAGATCGGAGCGCGGTGTGGAAGTTCTTCGACACGAAGGGCTACATCATCATGGCCATCATGATGGGCGGTGGTATCGGCCTGCGCTCCTCAAGCGTGCTGCCTGAGTGGTTCATCGCATTTTTCTACACGGGCTTGGGTGTAGCGCTCATGATCGCGGGGGCGAGCTTCATACTGCGCTATCGTCGCAGGTCGGCCGCTCCGTGTCCGGTCGTTCCCTCGAAGAAGGGGAAGTAGGACCTCAGTCGGGAGTCTTTGTGAGGTTTGCCTCGCTCGCGTGCCACCCTGCGCTTGCGCCTGCGTCGGTCCAGGCGTCCGCCCAGCCCTGGCGCCCTGGCTGCCCATGCTGCACTCACGGGAGGGGGAGCGTCCAGCGGCGCTTCTTGCGCGAAAAGGAGCAGGCCGATTTTTGACCGCGTTCACCGATTCGACACAATTTCGGCGCCTCTCTACCGATAGGCGGGCTGGCCATGCCCTTTAACTTCGCGTGACGGCGCAATGTTCGGGCTCAAGTATAGTTTCATTCGCCGTGGCGCTGATCGCCCGGTATGAACTATTCGTTTGAAGACCCCGAGAGGTTGTCATGACAAAGTACAACGAACTCACCCCCGAGCTCATCGCTGAGCTCAAGGCCATCGTCGGTGAGGACAATTGCCACGCAGGAGAAGCCGTTAGTGAGGACTACTCCCACGACGAGATGCCCATCTACGGCACTCGCATGCCCGAAGCCGTCTGCTTCCCCGAGAGCACCGAGCAGGTTTCTGGCATCATGCGTCTGTGCAATGAGCATTCGATTCCCGTTACCGTGCGCGGCGCGGGCACGGGTCTGGTTGGCGGCAGCACGCCGCTCGAGGGCGGCGTCGTTCTGTGCACGATGCACATGAACCAGATCCTCGAGTACGACATGAATAACCTCAATGTGCGCATTCAGCCCGGCGTGCGTCTGTGCGACCTCGCTGCCGACGCCCTCACCCACGGCCTTATGTATCCGCCCGATCCCGGTGAGAAGACCGGCTCGGTCGGCGGCAACGTTTCCACCAACGCCGGCGGCATGCGCGCCGTCAAGTACGGCACCACGCGCGATTATGTGCTCGCGATGACCGTCGTCCTTCCCAGCGGCGAGATCCTCGATCTGGGTCGCGCCGTCACGAAGACGAGCTCCGGTTACAGCCTCCTTCATCTCATGGTCGGCTCCGAGGGTACCCTGGGCGTTATCACCGAGCTCACGATGAAGCTCGTTCCCGAGCCGAAGGAAGATATCAGCTTCCTTCTTCCCTTCGAGCATATCGAGGCCGCTATCAGCGCCGTTCCCCAGATCAAGCTCGCCGGCCTTGATCCTCAGTCGATCGAGTTCATGGAGCGCGACATCGTCGATTCCTCCGCAAACTATACCGGCAACAAGATCATTCCGACGGTCGTTCAAGATAAGGAAGTCGGTGCGTACATCCTCGTCACGCTCGACGGAAACGATCAGGACGAGATTTTCCAGCGCGCCGAGACCCTTGCCGAAGTCGCCGACGAGGCAGGTGCTTACGACACGCTCGTGCTCAGTCATCCCGATGACAAGCGAAACGTTTGGGCCGCTCGAAGCGCCTTCCTTACCGTGATCGAGGCAGATACCGAACTGCTCGACGAGATGGACGTCGTCGTCCCCGTCGACCGCATTGCCGAATTCCTCGGCTTTGTGCACGAAGTCGGCGTCGAGCAGGGTGTCGCCATCCGTTCCTTCGGGCACGCAGGCGACGGCAACCTCCACATCTACTGCGGCGCGAACGGCATGGAGCAGGAAGAGTTCCTTTCCCGCTCGTCCCGCGTTATGCAGGAGGCGTACCGCAAGTGCGCCGATCTGGGCGGTCAGGTCTCCGGCGAGCACGGCATCGGCCATGCGAAGAAGGATTACCTGCGTGAATCCGCCGGTGAAACCGCGATCGCGCTCATGGCCGGTATCAAGCAGGTCTTTGACCCGAAGGGTATTCTCAACCCCGGTAAGGTCTGCAGCTAGATCTAATCGGCACATATTCTCGGAAGCCGTGATCGGCGTTTCGAGGCTGCAAGGAAAGGGGCGCAATGCCCCTTTCCTTTTTATGCCGTCGTGCTCGGGGTTCCGGGCAGATAGGGGAAACCTGCTTAGGCTCTTTTCTCGGGATTTCCGCCTCAAAACCTATTCGCTCAAGTCCCCATCCTATTCATTGGCGGGGCACAATAAAACGCGTTCATTTCATTCATTGTCGACTGACCTTGTGTTTTGTTCTCCTGATGAACATGTTTTATGAGATATTCATGGCGGCAATTGAACGTGTTCACCTGGGTTTACCAGATGGATCACGAGGAGGAACCGCATATGAACGAGAACAATCAGCCCACTTCCACCGAAGAAACCGCCCCGAAGGCGCTCGCTCCTGAAAACGTCGTCTATCTCATCGCAGGTTTCGCGTTTCTCATGCTCATGATGATGGGCCCTCAGCCCGATAATTTCGCTTCCATCGCTGAATCCCAGGCGATGCCGTGGATGCTCGCTTACGGCGTCGATGGCTTGGCCCTTCTGTGGTGCGGCATGAAGTTCCTCCACAGCAAGCGATGGATTCTCGCGGTTGCTTCCCTCGTCTTCGTCGGAAGCGCATTGGTTTGCTGCATCGCTCTTGCTACGATGCCGACGGTTGCCGTCGGCGCCTGGTAGGGGCTTAACCGGCAACGGCTCTTGTTGGGGAACAGAGGGCCGATTCGCCGTGCAGGGAAAAGGAAAGGACCAGCAACTCCGGGCTGGCCCTTTCCTATATAGAGGCAGTTTTTCGAGCTTCGTTTCAGGCGGTCAGGCCCGCGGCGACCTGCTCGCCTGCCGCGCTACTGCTGGGGACGGTTGGCGTCGTTGGGTTGCGGGGGCTGAGGTGCCGCAGCGTCCGGAGACCCATCGACCAGCGGCGGCTGAGGGGAGCAGGGCGCATTCACCGTGGCGTTCAGATAATCGGAGCTTTGGCGCATTCGGCTCAGGAACGCTGCGATGATGACGAACAGGACCGTACTCACTACTCCGCCGGTCACGAACGATGCTACGGCGGCGCCGATCGACCAGGCGAACAGGTTGTCGTAGGCGCTCGGGTCGTTGAAGTGCTTCATCCCTTTGATGCCGGCGATAAGGCAGATGGCGGCGAGCCCCAGTCCGACGGCCAGCATGATGAAGAAGACGAAGAAGGATACCCCGATCAGTCCCGCTGCGATTCCTGCTTCGGCGGCGGTTCCGCATGCGGCGCCGCTTGAGCAGGCGGCGAAGCCGAACAGGCCGATTAGGCCTCCTCCAACAAGCGTTCCGAGGGCAATGATTCCCCAGAGGGCGACTCCAATTCCAGCAAGAATGACAGAAGCTATGCTTAATCCACGTACAGTGCGTGCATCTTGGTTCTGCATGATCGTTTCCTTTCCTTTGAGTGTGACTCTATCCTATGAAGCGCTCCTGACATCAACGGTACATGAAGTTTACGACTCGATAACGCTCGTCGAAATCAGCGAGAGAGTACAATGGAGCGAACAAGGGAAGGGGCTTCGCCAAGGGGACGGCGGTCCTTTCCGAAAGGAAAGGCGACGTATTTCACCGCGGCGCTTCAAGGAAAGGGAAGAGGGGATCGATCATGGAACTGGAAATCCTGGATCTCGGTCGAATCAAATGCAAGAAGCTTGAGCTTGTCGAAACGCAAGACGAGGCGCAGGAAATCTATTCTCCGATGGTGTCGGTGCTTATCCGCCATCCTGAGCTGGGTTTGGTGCTGTACGACACGGGGAATAGCCCGTTCTATTCCACTGAATACAGCCCCGAGGAACTGGAAACCTACCCGATAGATGAATTCATCTCTATCGAGGACGCGCTCGCCCAGAAAGGCCTCCGTCCCGGCGATATCGATTTGCTGATACTTTCCCATCTACATTTCGACCATGTAGGCGGGTTGCGCTACTTCCGCGGAACGAAGGCCATCAAAAACGTCATCGTGGCCGACGCCGACCTTCGCGAAGCCTACGCCCGCACGATGACGGGCGATGGCGGCGCGTACATCAAGTGCCTCTTCGACGTCGAAGGTGTGACGTACCGCACGATCGATGAAGGCCTCAAGCTCGCCGACGATCTGGAGCTGTTCGTGCAGCGCTCGCACACGCCGGGTTGCACGGGCATGATCGTGCGCACCGAGGAGAAGGGGACGGTCATCTTCACGAGCGATACCGTCTACACCCGCGAAAGCTACGAAAAAGCGCTCGCTCCAGGTGGCGGCATCAACAAGACGCAGGATGAATTCTTCGAGAATCTCGATCGCATCGAGGCGATGGAGGCCGATCTTGGCGCCACGCTGTTCTTCGGCCACGACTACGACCAGGCGAAGGAGTGGCGCGAGGCAGGGGTCATCCGCTGATTCCGCGCGTACCGGTTGCGTAGGGCAAAGAAAGGTCCCGCTTCGTTTTCGGGACCTTGGCATAAAAATGGACCGATCGTCGATCGGTCCATTTTCGTCTGCGGCAAGAGCGCAGAACTGCGGCTGGGCAGAGAGATTATTTCTGGCCGGGCTCGACCACGAGGGTTTCCTCGAATTCGTCACCGTAGGTGCTCTCAAGGGTCTTCTCGTAATCCTTGTGGAAGAAGTTCTCGGCGCCGAGCTTGGCCAGATCCTCGTTGATCCAGTCGAGAAGCTCGGTGTTGCCCTTGGAGACGGCCGGCGCGATGGTGTCGAGGTCGCCGAGCTGCTCGATGCCGACGACGTAACCGCTGCCTGCACCGTTGGCGAAGGCGATGACCTCGGTGTTGTCGTTGGCCCACACGGCGTCAGGATTGTTTTCGAAGGCCGTCTTCGCTGCGGCGTAGGTGTCGTACTTCTCGAGGGTGAGCTCGGGGTTGTTCTCGGTCAGATAGGTTTCGGCAGTGGTGCCGGAGATGACGATGACGGGACGGTCGCCGATCTGCGAAAGGTCGGTGACGACGTTGTCCTTGTGGGAGACGACGCCCAGGGCGACGTTCATGTATGCGTCGGCGAAGTCGACCTGTTCAGCGCGCTCATCGGTCACGGTGAAGTTAGCCAGGATGATGTCGACCTTGCCGGTCTTCAGGTACTCGACGCGGTTGGCAGCCTCGGTAGAGACGAATTCAACATCGACGCCCAGGTCCTCGCCGAGGCGCTTGGCAAGCTCGATGTCGTAACCCTGGTACTCGCCGTTTTCGTCGACGTAGCCGAAGGGGCTCTTGTCGCTGAAGACGCCGATCTTGAGCGTGCCGTCGGACTTGATCTGGTCGAGCGTGCGGTACGAGCTGTCGGAGGAGTTTTCACTCGATCCACAGCCCGCGAGAAGCATTGCTGAAAGAGCGAGCGTCGCAACGACTGCGACAAGTAGTTTCCACGTGCGTTTCGTTTTCGTCATGGTTTCCTCCTCCTGCGCGCATCGGACGCGCGAGACATTGAGGAGACGTTAATCTCAAATCCCTAGTTAGTCAATAGGAATTAGCGCAAGAAGGCTAAATGGGTCGGCGGGACGCAGCTACGTGTCGTGGCAGAGCACGGAGGGAGCCTGGTGAGGCGCAGCTGCGCTGCAGGTGGGGCTGCCGAACGTGAACGTCGCGCCGCCACCCGAAAAGAGCGCGCAGCTACGCGTCGTGGTGGCGCACGGCGTCGAATTCGAAGGTGTGGAGGAACTTCTGGGCGCGTTCGGTCTGCGGATGGGCGAAGAAGCGCTCGGGAATGTCCTCCTCGACGATGTCGCCGCCATCGAAGAACAAAACGCGGTCGGCGACGGCGCGGGCGAACTGCATCTCGTGGGTGACGATGAGCATGGTCTTGCCTTCGCGGGCCAGGCCGAGGATGACATCGAGCACTTCGCGCACCATTTCAGGGTCGAGCGCCGCGGTGACTTCGTCGAGCAGAAGCACGTCGGGGTGCATGGCAAGGGCGCGGGCGATGGCGACGCGCTGTTTCTGGCCGCCGGAAAGCTGGCGCGGGAAGCTGCCTTCCTTTTCGGCGAGCCCGACGCGTTTAAGCAGGTCACGCGCTTCGGCCTGCGCTTCTTCCTTCTTCTTTCCCTGGGCTTTCATGGGCGCGAGGGTGATGTTGTCGAGCACTGTCATGTGGGGGAACAGGTCGTAGCTCTGGAAGACCATGCCGATTTTCTGGCGAAGGGAGGCGATGTCCTTGGCGGATCCGTCGATGGTGCGGCCGTCGATGGTGATGGTGCCTCCCTGGATGGGCTCAAGCGCGTTGATGCAACGCAGGAAGGTCGACTTACCGCAGCCGGAAGGGCCGATCACGACGATGACCTCGCCGCGCTTGACCTGGAGGTTGATGTCTTTGAGCACGACGTTGTCGCCGTAGGCCTTCTTCAGGTGCTCGATGGAAAGGAGGATGTCGTCGCTCATGGATTAGCTCCACTTCTTTTCAAGATGATTGGCCAGCATGCTGATTGGCCAGCATGCCAGGAAATACAGCAGCATGATGGTGCCGTAGATGCCGAAAACGGCGTTGGGGGAAGTCATGCGGTTCGCCTCGATGATCTGCTGACCGACCTTCATCATCTCGACTACGCCGATCATCAGCACGAGGCTGGTGGTCTTGATCATGCGGGTGATGAGGTTGATGGACGTCGGGATCAGGCGGCGGATCGCCTGCGGGATGATGACGTAGCGATACATCTGGGCCCGCGAAAGGCCGAGCGCCTCGGCGCTTTCGTATTGCTGTTTGGGGATGCTCGTCAGGGCGCCGCGCACGAGGTCGCCCATCTCGCCGGTGCCCCAGAACACGAACACGATGATCGACGAAAGCTCCGCCGAGATGTTGATGCCGGCGACGCGCGTTGCGCCGAAGAACACGATGAAGAGCAAAACGAGCTGCGGCATGATGCGGACGATCTCAAGATAGATGCGCGAGATGACCTTCGCAACGCGGTTGTCCCACGTCATGAATATGCCGAAGAGCATGCCCAGCGGGATGCTCAGCGCGACGGAGATGGCGCTGATCTGCACCGCCACCCAGAGACCCTGCAGAAGACGGATGCCGTTGTTGCCCAGGAATAAGACATCAAGCCCCAAAGCTTCCATAGCGAAGCCTCCTTTCCGCATACGTGCCGAGAATCGATACGGGCACGAGGATGATCAGGTAGAACAGAACCAGCAGAACAAGGCATTCGGTGGTGTCGTAGTAAAGGCCCATGAGATCTTTCGTCAAGAACATGAGGTCCATCAGACTGATGGCGCTGAAAACGCTCGTTTCCTTAAGGAGGAAGATGACGTTCGCGACGAAGGAGGGAACGCTGAGCGAAACGGCCTGCGGCAGGATGACGTAGCGCATGGTCTGTAGACGGGTGAGGCCAAGGCTCAGGGCGCTTTCGTGCTGAATGGGCTCGACCGCCTCAAGTCCGCTGCGGAACGTTTCGGCCATGTAGCTGCCGCCCAAAAGCGCCAAGCCGACGATGCCGCAGGTTTCCGCGTCGATGGCGAGCCCGATGCGCGGGAGGCCGAAGTAGATGAAGAAGAGCTGGATCAGCAACGGCGTGTTGCGGAACAGCTCGATGTAGACGCGGCAGATCTGGCGAAGCACGGGTATGCGGAAGTGGACGATGAGGGACACCACCAAGCCGATGATGACGGAGCCGATGATGCCGGTCCACCCGATGCGCAGCGTCAGAAGCGCAGCTTCCCCGTAGAGGGGCAGGTATTGCACCATTGCGTCGAAGTCCAACGCGGTCTTCCTTTCGGTCTTCGCTCAACGGCGAAGGAGGTTGTCGTTGCTGTGCGGGCCGCAGCGCGATGGGGGGTCGCGGCCCCGTTCGTCTTCGGTCGCAGTGCCGATGCGGAGAGCGGGATGGGCCACTGCGTCGTTTATAGACATCGATACAGGATACTATATTTATATTCCATACGCGCGTCTTTAGGCTCCCCTTCGGCGAAGGCTGCCGTCGGTGGCGTCGAAGGGGAAGCCGTTTTCGCGCGGTGATAGACTGAGGCGCGTTTCATTTACGTTCGGAAGGATCTGCATGTCGCATAAGGGTGATCAGGCAACGTCGTTTCGCGACGTGGCGAAGAAGTTCATCGGTTACTATCGCCCCTTCACGTTCCTTTTCTTCGCCGATCTGGTGTGCGCGACCGTCCTTGCGGCGATCGATCTGGCCTTCCCCCAGATCCTCAACTTCTTCGTGCGCGATTTCTTTGTCAACTCGCAAGACGCCATCCTCACCGTGCTGCCGTGGGTGGCTGCCGGGCTCGTGGCGCTCTATCTGCTGCGCAGCGCCTGCCAGTACTTCATCGCGTGTTGGGGCCACATCATGGGTGCGCGCATGGAGGCTCGCATGCGAAGCGATTTGTTTTCCCAGTATCAGCGCCTGAGCTTTTCCTACTACGACCGCAACAACACCGGCGAGATGATGTCGAAGCTCGTCACCGATCTGTTCGACATCTCGGAAGTTGCCCATCACGGTCCCGAGAACCTCTTCATCGCCACCATCAAGATCGTGGGCTCGTTCGTTCTCTTGATGATGATCAACGTCCCCTTGACGCTCGTCATGCTGGTGGTGACTTCAGCGATGGCGGTGTATGCGGGTGTGGCCAACTACCGCAAGCGGACGGTCTTCCGCGCCAATCGCGTGAAGATGGCCGGCATCAATTCTCGTCTGCAGGATTCCTTGGGCGGGATCCGCGTGGTGAAGGGCTTCGGCAACGAAGGCATCGAGGCGCGGAAGTTCGCGGATGTGAACGACTCCTTCGTGGCTACCAAGGAGTCGAGCTATCGCTTCATGGGGCAGTTCCAGATGGCGTCGAGCCTCTTCCAAGGCGCACTTTACACCGCGACCATCGTCGGCGGTGGATGGTTCGTGGCGACGGGGTCCCTCGATCCGGCCGATATGGTGATGTATGCCCTCTACATCGGCATCTTCATCGCGCCGATCGAGCTTCTGATCAACTTCACCGAAACCTTCCAGAAGGGTTATGCGGGCTTCCGCCGCTTCGTCGAGACACTCGCCGAAAAGCCTGATGTCGCCGACGCGCCCGACGCGGTCGATCTTGGCAAGGAAGTGGATCTTTCCCAGCCCCTTTCGGTTCGTTACCGCGACGTTCGCTTTTCTTACGGGGAAGGGAAAGAGGTGCTGCGCGGCCTTGACCTCGACGTTCCGGCCGGATCGACGGTTGCCCTGGTGGGTCCGTCGGGCGGCGGCAAGACGACGACGTGTTCCCTTCTGCCGCGCTTCTACGACGCGAAGGGCGGCACCGTCGAGGTGGGCGGTTTCGACGTGAAGAACCTGACGCTCGCGTCTTTGCGCGCGCAGGTCGGCATCGTGCAGCAGGACGTCTATCTGTTCCAGGGAACGATCCGCGACAACATTCGCTACGGCGACCCGGGTGCTTCCCAGGAGCGCATAGAAGAGGCGGCCCGTCGCGCCAACATCCACGATTTCGTCATGGGCCTTGAAGAGGGGTACGATACGCTGGTGGGCGAGCGAGGCACGCGCCTTTCCGGCGGTCAGAAGCAGCGCATTGCCATCGCGCGCGTTTTCCTGAGGAATCCGCGTATCTTGATTCTCGACGAGGCAACGAGTGCGCTCGACAATGAGAGCGAGGAGCGCGTTCAGGAGTCCCTCTCCCAGTTGAGCGAGGGCCGCACGACGCTCGTCATCGCGCATCGCCTCTCCACGATCAGGAGCGCTGATGTGATCGCCGTCGTTGACGAGGGGCGCGTGGTGGAAAGGGGAACCCATGAAGAGCTTCTTGCGAACAAGGGCATCTACGAGCGTTATTACCGCATGCAGTTCGGGGTTCGTCGCGAGCGGTAGATGACCGACGTCGTGTACCGTTCTTGCGCATATCGGGGAGACTTGCCTGTCGCTTGACGAAAGACGAGACCTCTCACGTATACTCATGTTTCGTTTGCTTGCTGAATGATTTCGCGAAATGAGGAGGATGCCGTGATTACCACGTCGTGCGACGCTGCGTCCGAGCGTCCCCTCGTCATCATCGTTCACGCCTCGGTCGGCTCGGGCCATCGAAGCGCCGCCCACGCCGTGGCGCAGGCGTTCGAGGATCTGGCGGGCTCTCGTCCCGACCTTCCCGCCGACACCGAGATCGCGGTGCTCGACATCCTTGATTACGGCCGCGTCCGTTTCGACGGCGACAAGACGGCCAACGTTACGGTCGTCTTCAACGGCCTGTACGATTTCACCTGGCATCATGCTTTCACCGGCCGCATCCTGTGGGGCGGGGGCTGGAGCTGGTCGCCGATCATGTTCCCTCGGTTTACCGACCTGGTTCGCGAACGACGTCCTATCGCCATCGTCGCGACCCACATCGTTGCCGCCAACGTGGCCGTTGCAGCGCGCATGCTGACCGGCCAGCGCTTCCCGCTTGTTTGCGTGCCCACCGATTACGGCGCCGAGGGGTTGTGGCCCCATCGTTTCACCGATCTGTTCTGCGCCGCCGACGACGAGATGGTCAAGGAGCTGACGCCGCGCAAGGTCCCGCTTGAGCGCATCAAGGTAACGGGCATTCCGGTGCGCAAGGGATTTTCACAGCCCGCCGATCGTGACCATACGCTTGAGCGTTTCGGCCTTCCCGAGGACAAGATCAACGTCATGGTCATGGCCGGCGCGCGTCTTGCCCAGCCTTACATGCCGTTTCGCGCCATCATGGCCGATGTTATCGACAAGCTGGGCGATTTTCCGCTTATGCACTTTTCCTTCCTTGCGGGCGCCGACGAGGAATACGCCGAGCATTTGAAGCGCGAGCTGGAGCAGGCGGGCGTCGGCAACGCTTCGGTGTTCAACTATGTCGAGGACATTCCAGCCCTGATGGCGGCAAGCGATATGATCGTGGCGAAATCCGGCGGCCTGGCGACGACGGAGTGCCTGTGCGCTCGTCTGCCGCTCGTGCTCGTGGGGAAGTCGTATGGCCAGGAGCGCGCCAACACGCGCACCGTCTGCGCGACGGGTGCCGCCATGACGGCCGAGACGCCCGAGGCGGTGCTTGCTTCCCTCCGCACGATTCACGATGATCCGTCTCTTCTGCGGAAGATGAACACCGCAGGTGATTCGCTGCGTCGCCCCCATGCGGCTACCGATGTTGCCGAGGCGACGCTTGCTCTGGTGGGGCGTATCGATCCGCCGAAGCGTTGTTTTGCCAAGCTGTATTGGGGAAAGAAGCCCCATCCTCTGCGCTAGGGCGAACTGCCTGCGCTCCCAGGTTCTTGACCATCTGCGTTTCGGCGCCCAGTCCTTTCGCGCTGATATCCCGCTAGTGGATTTCGGATCCAGCATGGATCCTTTCGCCGTCAACGATGCTTTTGCGCCTATTCGGCGAAAGCGGTCCCGTTATGTAGCCTTGGGGTTTTAGTCCTGGGCTATGATCGAGGTGCAGGGTTCCTGCTGTATAAGTCTCACGCCGCGTTCGGTTTCGTGCGCGGCATTGCTGTTTTTTGAAAGGGAGGTCGACATGGGAGAAACGTTGAAACTGGCGGTTCCCACGATGGGCAAGGCCGGTCTCGACTCGCAGCGAAGCGGTCACTTCGGTCACGCCGACTGCTTCACCATCGTCGAGATCGACAACGGCGAGGTCAAAGGGATTTCGGAGCTTGCCAATCCTCCTCACGAAGAGGGTGGATGCCTTCGCCCCGTGGGGCTGCTGAAGGACGCGGGCTGCGATGCGATCGTTGCCGCCGGCATGGGAATGCGCCCGATGGCGGGCTTTGCCGATGCGGGCATCACCGTGTACTTTGATCGCTCCGAGCCTACGGTCGGCGGTGTCGTCAAGCTCGTGTGCGAAGGGCGCGTCGAGAAGATGGGTCCCGAGCACGCCTGCCATCATTAGGCCGGCAGCGCAGAGCCGCGAAAGAGCGCGCCGTATGCGCGGAGGCGGGTTCGAGAACGGAAGGCAACTGCCCGTTTGCATTGATGAAATGCCCCTATCGTCACGGTGCGCCTGTTTTTTCGGCTGACCTTTCGAGAGGCGTTGCATGAAGTCTGCTTCTCGGATATACTACTTGGGCGCTTCGTAATGAAGGGTCTGTAGCGCCAACGTGGCTCAGTTGGTAGAGCAACGCATTCGTAATGCGTGGGTCGCCGGTTCGAGTCCGGCCGTTGGCTCCAGTATTTTCGCAGGTCATCGGGGTAATCCGGTGACCTGTTTTGTTTTCTGGACGTCTTGCTCTTGCGGGAGAGCGTGAGGGGAAATCGTCCGTTTTGATTTCGCCGAACTTCCACTGAATTCGAATCCGT
Source organism: uncultured Eggerthella sp. (assembly GCA_959607715.1). Classification (GTDB taxonomy): domain Bacteria; phylum Actinomycetota; class Coriobacteriia; order Coriobacteriales; family Eggerthellaceae; genus Anaerotardibacter. The sequence goes on from CAUHNN010000002.1 coordinate 118,667, forward strand.
GAAGCGATCCTCGCCATTGGATTTGCGCTATTGGTTTCTCTTATATGTTTGTTTGTCGCCGGCGGTTCGCATACAATTCCATTTAAGTGTGCGCAGCTCCCCATGGGTGCTCGGACGCTGCTTCGTTTGAAATCCCGTTCCGGGAGATAATAGAGCAGTCGAGCATCGAATCGTGGTTTGGCTTGACGGGAAGGACCAAGGGCCATGAACCATTCAACCGCGCTCACGCGCTTCGCGCACGCGATGCTGGCGTTCGTGCTGGTCGTCGCGATGTGTGCGCCGATACACGCCTTCGCTGACGAACCAAGCGAAGATGCCGCTTCGTCGGTGGTGCAGTCGGGCGACTCGTCGCTAGGCGATACGCCGACTGGCTCATCTGCCCCTGAAGGGTCCGATGGCGATGTCCAGGGTGATTCCGGCGCCTCGTTGCCTCAGGAGCCTGCGGCCGTTTCGGGCGAGCCCGCCCCTGCCGCTGCGGATGTAGTGACCATGAAGCAGGGTGAAGGCGAAGCGAAAAACTACGACAGCATTGCCGCTGCCCTCGCCGACGTGGCCGACTACCACTACAAGAACAACAAGGAAGCTTACGTCATCACGCTGAACCAATACATGAGCGAGAGCGTGACGATTCCTGCGAACAAGAAGGTCACCATCGATCTGAACGGCAAGCAGCTCAATGGTCGCGATGGTGTAACGCTGACTGTGCAGAGCAAGTACGTCACCCTGCAGGACAGCGTAGGCGGCGGCGGTATTTTCGCCCACTATAACGACGCTGTGAAGATCGAAAAGAACAGCAAGCTCACCATCACGGGCGGACGTGTGGCGGCCATGGGAATGGACTGCGCCATTGTCAACGACGGTAACCTGACGGTGACGGGCGGCGCTGTCGAAGCGTATTGCACGGCAATCTCCAATAACGGCACGGTAACCGTGTCTGGCGGCTCTGTGTTCGGTGGGGATGTCGCCATCGCCAACCTGGGCAAAGTGACCGTCAGCGGCGGCTCTGTGTCCAACGCCCGTACCGATGCAGGCAAGTGCGCGATTTCTCTCAGCTCGACGGCCTCGTTGAGTGTCTCCGGCGGCGAGGTTGAATCGCCCGGCGTTGCCGTTTCGGCGTGCAATTCCGCTTCCGTGACCGTATCCGGCGGCACCATTTCCGGTGACCAGCGCGGCATCGAGGCGCTTGACTCCACGAAGGTCGACATCTCCGCCGGCACTTTGTCATCTTCTGGCGGCTTCGCGCTTTCCGTTGACAATGCTGTAACCGCCGTCGTCTCCGGCGGCGAGTTCACCAGCGCGGCGGGCTCCAAGGCCATCAACCGCGCATTCAATGCCACCGTGACCCTGTCCGGCGGCACGTTCAACGTGGCTTCCGCCGCCGACATTTGCGATACGCCCGTTTTCGTCGACCGCTACAGCGCTGTCGAGAAGGACGGCAAGGTCGTCGTCGAGATGACGAGCCCTGCCGCCATCGTCATCGCCGAAGACGGCACGCAGACCGCCTACGAAACCTTCACCAAGGCATGCAGCAACGCTCCCGCCTACAGCACCGTGAAGCTGATGGAGGATGCTGTCCTGGGCAAGTACAGCGCCGAAGTCAAGCATTTCGGCGTGACTGTCGACCTCAATGGTTTCAACATCGACGGCACCGCCTACACGGGCAAGAATGCGGCGCTGACGCTGAAGACGTCTTACGGCGATAAGCCCGTCGATGGCAAGGATTCCACGTTGCGCCTGATCAACAGCGTGCCTGGAAAGGGCGGCAAAGTGACGGGCAAGCTTCCCGTTGCGGGCAAGTCGGGCGATAGCTCCTACGATGTGCCCGTCTCCATCGGCGATGAGGTTGAGCTCGAGGTGGTCAACGGCGGCGCCGACAAGGTGAAGCTCGATTCGAGCGCTTACCTGGTCTACTCGGACAAGACGGCGTCGTTCTTCAGCAACGGCGGCTTCAAGGTCGATGCGACCGACGGCACGCAGCGTGTCTACGGTTCGTATTCCAGCGCAGCGTCCCATGCGGCCGAAGGCAGCACCGTTCTCATGCTCAACGACTACGAAAGCAACGAGTCCATCATTTCGGGCACCAATGTGGCGAATCTCGACCTGGGCGGCCATACCTTTACCTATACCGGCTCGCAGCAGGTCTTCGACATCAACTACGACAACGCCGGCATTAACGTGAAGAACGGCAAAGTGGTTGCCACCAAGCCCCTCGACGTTGCAGGCGTGTCCATGCTGTACAGCAACGGCACCTTCACCATGGATGGTGTGGTCATGGACGTCCCCGGCGATTCCTGGGGCATCGGCACCAACGGCACCAAGGTGAACAACACCATCGTCCTCAAGAACTCCACGCTCAACGTCCCCGAGGGTCTGGGCATCTACTTCCCCGGCAGCGGCTCGGTGACCATCGAAGATTCCGTCATCAACGCCAAGCACTTCGGCGTGCAGGTGTGCGCGGGCGACCTGGTGGTCACGGGCAGCAAGACCGCCATCACGGCTACCGGCACCCCGCAGCAGAAGGCTGAGAATGACGGCCCCATTATCGACGGTGCGCGATTTCGGTCGTCGAGCGCGATGGTTACATGGACCTGGGCTCCGTTGCCATCAAGGACGGCACGTTCAAATCCGACGCCTCCTCTGAAGCTGTGAAGACCTACACCTTCAACAACACCGACAAGGTTGAGGGCGAATGGCCTGAGGCCGGCACTGTGGTTGACGTTTCGGGCGGAAACTTCTCCAGCCCGGTCGATGAAGGAATCTGCGCCGACGGCTTCGCTCCTCAGGAGAATAAAGACGGCTCCTTCGGCGTGCACCATCACAGCTTCACCATCGCCCACAGCGATGCGGATTTCCATTGGACGGAGTGCGACGTTTGCGGCGCGGTAACCGACAAACAGGCTCATAGCTTCACCGTGGCATCTCATGACGGAGAGTACCACTGGATGAAGTGCGAGGGTTGCGATGCGACGGTTGGCAAGGCTGCGCATAGCTTCAAGTGGGTTGTCGACAAGGAGGCTACCGAGACCGAAGTCGGCAGCAAGCATGAGGAATGCACCGAGTGCGGATACGCAAAGGGCGCTGTCGAGATCCCTGCGACCGGTTCCGGCGATTCTGGCGATACGTCTGGGTCTGGGGTGAAAGATGACGATGCGAATGACGGCGCCGACGACGGACAAAACGCGAATGACGGCGAAAAAGGCGAAGGGGCTCTTGCCAAGACGGCAGACTCCCATTCGTACGCCGTGATCGGCTTCGGGTTCGTTGCGGCTCTTGCCGTGGCTCTTGCCTTCATTTCTCGTCGCGCGATGGGGGTCAGGCGTTCACGATAGTATTTTCGTAGGGGTTTTCCCCGAGGGGAAAGCATACCGAATCGATGAAGAGAGGGATCGGACGGTTAATCCGTCCGGTCCCTCTCTGCTTTTGGGCTCGAGGGCTTTTCGAGGGGGTGCGACGTGTTGACGCATTGTTCGCTTTGCTGTTAACGTGATTTGTCGCTTTCAAACCTGGCGATTGGGTGGTTTTATCTTCAGTGATCGAAGAAAGGCGCAGTGTGGAAAACAGTATGCGAAACAAGATTGCGACTGTCGCTTTGGTGGTTGTCGGCTTCGCTTTGGGGTTCGCTGAGTTCATCGTCATAGGAATTACTCCCGACATCGCTTCGGCCTACGATGTATCCCTTGCCGCAGCGGGTAATCTAGTCGGCTATTTCGCGATAGCCTATGCGCTTTCCACGCCGATCATCGTTCTTTCGACGGGGCGTTTCAGGCGCTTCCCTCTGTTCGTTGTCTTTCTCGTCGTATTCAACATGGGAAACGTCCTTGCTATCTTTGCGGCGAGTTACGAGATGCTTTTAGCGGCGCGAATCCTTTCTGCCGTCGTTTCCGGTGTAACGCTTTCAACGGTTATGACGTTCATCAACGATATCGTTCCCGAGGAAAAGACCCCTCGCATAATTTCGTTCGTTTATGCGGGATTCTCCGTGGCAAGTGTTCTAGGAACGCCGGCGGGCGCGCTCCTTTCTGAAGCCTTCGGCGTGAAAGCGGCTTTCGTGGCAGTTGAGGTGGTCGCTTTGATCGTGACGCTGCTTCTTGTGTTCACTTTGCCTCACGAAGGTTCGACCGACGCTTCGTCTGGAGTACGCGAGCAGCTGGTCATTTTGAAGGACCCTCGTATTGTTCTCGTCATGGTGATGAAGGGCTTCGGCATGGCGGCGACGTATGTGTTTTACTGCTATGTGACTCCGATCATGGAGGGTCCACTCGGTCTATCGGTGTGGGCAGTCAGCATTATTCTGGTTTTTTACGGTGGGGCAACCGTCATCTCGAATCTCGGCGGCGGGTCGATCGCTCAACGCTATGGACTTCGTAAGCTGCCGCTTATGTTCGCGCTGCAGTCGCTCGTGTTGGCGCTGCTCGGCGTAAGCATCGCATCGGGCAACACGGCTCTTGCGGTAATCAATATTGTGGCGACGGGCATCTTCATCTACCACATGAATGCACCGTTGCAGACCTATCTCCTTCAGATAGCTTCGCGCGATCATCCGCAGGCTCTTACTCTCGCTTCCGCGGCGATGCCTACTTCGTCTGATATGGGAATCGCTTTCGGTTCGTTTGTCGGGGGAGTGGTGGCGAGCAGCGGGATCGGCTTTACGTGGTCAGGCCCGATCGGTGCCCTTATCGGGTTGGTTTCGGTTTTCGCCGCGGTAAGGGTTCTCCAACCCGAAAGTCGCATCGGTGGATCGCTCAAGGCGCGTCGCCGCCGAGAGCGCCGATCTAAGGTCGATGGGTAGCGGTGAGAAAAGAATGGCGCTCCCCCGTTAACGGGGGAGCGCCATTTTCGCTTTATCCTTGCCTGGGTTTCGTTACTTTGCTTTTCCTCTCTTGATGGCGATGGTCGCTGCGGTCGCGCCGGCAATTGCAGCAAGGAGAAGGGAAAGCCATAATGCGCCCATGTCGGCGTCTCCCGTCTGCGGGCTGGTCAAGGCGTTCTTGCCCGTCTCCGTCTCATCGGAATTGCCCGAATCGGAGGGACCGGTTGGCTTGTCGGGGTCGGTCGTCGTGTCGCCGCCGGTTTCACCGCTTGACTTCCACTGCGCATAATAGGTGGTATCTTCCGAAGGAGCGGGAATAGGCTGATCCGGCGCGAACGCAGTCTCGGATCCATCCGCCGCTGTGTTCCATCCGGCGAAGGCCTTTTCTCCGTTGATCGGATTATCCGGCAACGTTAGATCCCCGAATGCCGGCACATTGTAGCTCTTCAAAGTATCTGCGTCGTTCCAAGCGCCGCCGTTAGCATCGAAGGTCACGGTGATTTCTTTCGCTGCGCCGACATAGGTCAAATAGTTTGCCTTGTCGGATTCTTTGCTTTGGCCGATGAGCAGAAGCAAGCCGGCGTTGTCGCCGGTCGGGTTAGGCATATACGCGCTGGGCACGAAAAGCTTTCCGGCGTCGGCTGCCGCCGCCTGATCTGCTCCGCCAGCTGCTTCCGTGTAGACCACAAGCGGCGTGCCGCTGTTCGTCACGGTCTCGCCCTCAACCTTTTCGATTTCTTCTTCGTAGCTGGTGATTTGAATGGGGCTTGCGGCGTCGGTGCCGGTGTAGGGTCCTGACACGGTGATCACGGTGCCGGGGAAGAGCGCCACGTCGTTATCGGTGGCTATCCGGACGTTTTCCTGGATGGCGAAGCTGCCGGTTTTCGTGGCCGCTGCGTCCGAGGCGTCGCTCATCACGCAAACACCGTCACCGTTGCCGCCCTCGGCTGCTGTATTGCCGCTAACGATGGCGTTGCCCTTCAGCTGGGCGGCGCCATCGGGGGCGATGAGCATTCCGCCGCCGGCGTATGCGCTGTTATCGACGATCTTGGTTTGGCCTTTCACGGTGAGGGTGCCGGAAGCGACGTAGATCGCTCCGCCCATGCCACCTTTCAGCTTCTCGCTTTTTCGGGGAGCCTGGTTGCCGCTCAGGACGCAATCGGTAAGCTCGACTTCGCAGGGGCTGATTACGTTGCCGCTGCGATCGGTGATGTCCTCCATCATGATGGCGCCGCCCAGGCCGTCCACGCATTTATTCCCCTCGAGCGTTACGCGGGCCATATCGACGGTGCTTCCGGCCAGGTATAGCGCACCAGCATAGTAGCCGAAACCTGGCTTGGATTCATTGGTGGGCTTGTATTCGACGGAGTTGTTGTTGATGGTGGTGTCCGTGATGGACAGATTGGTGCATTCCGCGTGAAGCGCGCCGCTTTCGGAGCCGCCGGTGTAGTTGCCGGAAATGTCGGAGTTGGAGATGGTCAATTTCGCGAATGCATCTGTGTCGCCGACGACGAGGATCGCGCCGACGCCGCCATTGCCCACGTTGAATGCGGTGCAGCGGAGTTGCCGGTGATGGTCATGCCGTCCATTGCGACGTCTGATGATCCCTCGATATAGAATGCGCCAGCGAACGCCATGTTGACGTCTCCGCATTGATTGTCCTTGACCGTGGTGTTCTTGAGATCGGCTTTCGTATCGACTAGGTGGATGGTGCCGCCGTGATAATTGGTGCTCTCTGCTTTCGTGTCTTTAACAACGGCTCCGTCCATGGTGAGGGTAACGTTGGAGCAGTAGATCGCTCCGCCGTCACCCGTGAAGGGGCTATCCATCCCGCCAGGGAAAGTGGAAGTGGTGTTTCCGCTGAACGTAGGTGCGTTCGTCGTGCCGTTTGGGCTTTTGATGGTGACGATGGCGTCCTGAGAGTACAGACCGCCGCCGTAGCTGCCGCCCGACGAGTTCATGACGTTTTCGGAGATCGATCCACCGGTCATGGTGAACGTTGCGTTTTGCGCGCCGTCGCCTTCGATGTATACGCCCGCTCCATACCTGCCGCTGTTGCCGGTGATGCTGCCGCCGGACATCTCGAAGGAGGAATCGCTGCCGGCGATCAGGACGCCGCCTCCGCAGCCCCTCGTCCCCGAGCTCTTCTTGCCTACGGTGTTATCGTGAATCGAGCCGCCTTCCATGGTGAAGGAAGCTTCGTTTCGCTTTCACACTCGTTCACTTTCTTGTTCGGGTTCGTTTCGCTGGTAAGGGATTTTCGCGCCGCTCTTGGCCTGTTTCAGTACAAGATCCCCAAGCGCTTCGCCTCGAAGGTAAGCTCTTCGCGGAAGTCGGGGTGGGCGATCGAGATCAGGCGCTTGGCGCGCGTTGGGACATCGGCCCAACGAAGGTCCGCTACGCCGTATTCGGTCACGATGTAGTGAACGTCGTTTCGCAGCGACGTGATGGCGCTGCCGGGGGCCAAGGTGGGAACTATTTTCGAAACGGGGCCCTTCTTGGTGTGGGCGACGCTTGTGACGGCGATGAACCCGCGTCCGTTTTTGGCGTTTTTCACGCCGCGAACGAAGTCGAATTGTCCGCCGCTTGCGGAATATTGACGCGTGCCGATGCTTTCGGCGCATACCTGTCCGGTCAGGTCGATGCTGATGGCGGTGTTGACCGAGACAAGGTTGTCGTTGCGGGTGATGATCGCCGGGTTGCAGACCGTGTCGTAGGAAGTGTAGAGCATGGCCGGGTTCTCGTCGATGAAGTCGTAGAGACGCTGCGTTCCCGTCGAATAGCCCGCCACCGACACGCCGGGTAGATAAGATTTTCGGGAATTGTCGATGACGCCTTTTTGCTGCAGTTCGACGAAGGCGTCCGAGAACATCTCGGTGAACACGCCGAGGTGCTGTTTGGTGGAAAGGCCTTCGGCCACTGCATTCAGGATGCCGCCGATGCCGAGCTGAATCGTGTCGCCGTCATTGACGCGGTCGACGATCCACGCGGCCGTTTTCGCTTCATCGGGCGTCGGCGCTGGCGTCGCGACATCTTCAAGGGGTTCATCCTGTATGACGAAGCCGTCGATCTGTCGGACGTGGTAGGTGTGGGAGTCGCCGCATACGCGTGGCAGATGCCTATTGATCTGCGCGATGATGTGATGGGCCCCTTCGAGGGCTCCCTGTTCGAACCCGACCGGGCCGATGTTGCAGTAGCCACCGGCATCGGGCGGGGTCATCTGGACGATGGCGTAGTCGAATGCCTGTTCGCGCAGCATGCGGTTCGTGTCCGAGAAGTGCACGGGGATGTGGGTGACGCATTTCGACCCCGTTGCCATGCCGGTGCGTTCGTTGGGCCCGGCGAAATAGGTGCGATAGCGGAACCGTTCCGGTGCGACGTCGAGGCCGGCGAAGGTGATGTCGCCGTTCATGTAGTTGCCGCATAGCTCGATTCCGGAAAGGCTGCCGTCTTTCACGTGGTCGATGAGCGCATTGATGATGGTGGTGGGAACGTGGAGGCCGCCGGCGTAGATACGCTGACCACCTCCCGTGAGGTGTCGGTCGAAGAGGTCTTCGACCGAAAGCTGCTTGGACGTGTATTCGCTGTGCCAATCCATGGCGGTCCCCTTTGTTGAAGCTCGGAATGCTCCCTCGCGGATGTCGACCGACGATCCCCTTCGATACGGTCAGTTCCATTATGACTGATGGCGCTTGATCGCGGGAGGTGGGAAATAGCCCCGATGTGAATAGACGGACGCCAGGGAAGGCGTCCGTCTACGGACGGAGGTTGCGTATTGGATTCTGGGCGACCTTACAGGGCGGCTACCTCTTCGAGCGACAGGGGCATTTCCTTGCCGGTCCACAGCTCGAAGCAGCGCGCACCTTGGTAGTAGAGCATTTCGAGGCCGTTGATGGCTTCGGCTCCGACTTCCTTGGCCATTTTCAGGAGCGCCGTCTCGGGGGGGGTGCGTAGATGGCGTCTTGGACCACGAGTCCTTCGTGCAGGAAGGAGGCGTCTGGAATGGGCGATTTTCCTTCGAGTGCGCCCATTCCGAGTGGCGTCATGTTGGCTAGAAGGTCGGAGGACGCGATTTCGGCGCGTAGGTCGTCGTAATCGTTCGCGTCGTGGAGGGTGATGTTGCAGCCGGTCTTTTCGGCGATGAGGGCCACTTCCTCGCCGGCGCGTTTCCATGACTTTCCGTTGCCGGGGCTGAAAACGGCGATTTCACGTGCCCCGTCGAGCGCGGATTGAGCCGCGACGGCCGTACCGGCGCCGCCGATGCCCATCTGGGTCATCTTCTTGCCCGCGACTGGATGGCCGTGCACGGCGAAGGTTTTCACGAAGCCGTAGCCGTCGGTGTTGTAGCCGACCAGTTCGCCGTCTTCGTTCACGACGGTATTCACCGCGCCGATCAGGTCAACGGCGGGGTCGAGTCTATCGAGGAAGGGGATGACGGCGATCTTGTGGGGCATGGTCAGATTGAAGCCCCGCATGTTGAATAGGCGTGCCGCCTCGATTGCCCGAGCGAGATCTTTCTCTTCGATGCGGAAGGCGAGGTAGCGGTAATCCGCGTCCGCCATCTTGAAGGCGGTGCTGTGAAGTCGTGGCGAGCGGCTGTGCTCGACCGGATCCCCGAAAATGCCGCACAGGCGGGTGTGCCCCGTGATTTCGATCGTCATGGCGACCCTTTCTCATGATCGTTTGAAATAATTGATACACGTTCATGATAACGCTAACGGAAGGTCCTCTTTTGCTTGCCTGCGCTGCTGGGGTCTTCGCATACGCGGGATAAGACCTCCCCGCGTATGCGCGCTGGGTTTGCAAAGAGCGAGTTCGCTGCACGCCCCATGCTCTTCTTCGTCCTTTTATTTCGCGGACGGAGGGGATTGTTTCAAAGAGTATGCGGTGAAGCGAACGTAGCGAAATCTTCGGTGAACGGAACAGGGGTGCGGCGTTCGATCTCTAACCGATCATGGGCGCCCGTCTGTAACCGCTCGGTAATCTTCACTCCACTCGACTGGAGTAAACTGATGCTTCAGCGTCGAAAGGACCCTCATGGACGATCACAAGCTTTCCCTCTACGACAACATCACCAAAGTCAACTCCATCGATCCCGATCTGTACGAGCAGTATCCCGTCAAGCGCGGCCTGCGCAACCCTGACGGCACGGGCGTGATTGCCGGCGTGACCAACATCTCCAACGTTCACGGCTATTTGATGAACGAGGGCGATAAGATCCCCGACGAAGGAAAGCTGACGTTTCGCGGCTACAGCATCTACGACCTTTTGGGCGGCGACACCACCAAGCGCCTCGGCTTCGAGGAAGTGGCGTATCTGCTCTTGATGGGCAACTTGCCCACGGAAAGCCAGCTCGAGACCTTCGTCGAGGTGCTCGGCAGCTACCGCGAATTGCCCGACGGCTTCACCGCCTCGAAGATCATGAACACTCCCTCGCCCGACATCATGAACGTCATGGCCCGTTCGGTGCTGACCCTCTACGCAGATGATCCTGCAGCCGAAGATCGATCGTATGAGCACGAGATTGGCACTGCTATTTCCTTGTTGTCCCGTTTGCCCCGTATCATGGTGCTGGCATACTACGCAAAGCGCGCGAAGTTCTATAACGAGTCGATGATCATGCATCGCTACGTTCCTGGCCAGTCGACGTCGGAAACGATCCTTTCCATGTTGCGCCCCGACCGCCAGTTCACTCCCGAAGAAGCGCGCATGCTCGACATCATGCTGTGCCTCCATGCTGAGCACGGCGGCGGAAACAACTCCACGTTCACGTGTCGCGTCCTTTCCTCGGCCGATACCGATCCCTACGCTACATACGCCGCTGCTCTCGGCTCCCTCAAGGGAAGCAAGCATGGTGGCGCCAACCACCAGGTTTTGGCGATGCAGCGCGAAATCAAGGAAAACGTGAAGGATTGGGACAACGAAGACGAGGTGGCGTCCTACATCGCCAAGATCGTCAACAAGGAAGCGTTCGACCGCACCGGTCTGATCTACGGCATGGGTCACGCGGTCTACACCTTGTCAGACCCTCGCGCGGTCATCTGCAAGCATTTCGCCACGAAGCTAGCCGAAGGCACCGAATACGAAGCCGAGCTCAACCTGCTCAAGTCCATCGAGCGCTTGAGCCCTGAGGTCATCCTGCGTGAAAAGGGCACGAAGAAGGAAATGTGCGCCAACGTCGACATGTACTCCGGGTTCGTCTACTCGATGATGGGCATCCCCGAGGATCTCATTACCCCGCTGTTCGCCTGCGCGCGCATGGCTGGTTGGTCTGCCCATCGCTTTGAGGAACTGGTCAGCGGCAAGCGCATCATCCGCCCGGCGTACAAAACCGCCGTCAAGGAGCGCCCGTTCGTTCCGATGGAGCAGCGCTAAGGGCAGTTTGCCTTCAGGTGGTTTTTCAGAGCGCCGCGTCCCATCGTTGGGGGCGCGGCGTTTTTCATGCGCGGCGGGTGAGGTGCAGTTGCTGGTATCATGGCAAGCGATAGGCACGATCGTGCACTCACCGACGAGAAGGGAAGCGCCCATGGAGGCATACAAGCAGGAGTTCATCGATTTCATGGTGGAAAGTCAGGTGCTCAAGTTCGGAGAGTTCACGCTTAAGAGCGGTCGCAAATCACCTTTCTTCATGAACGCGGGCGCCTACGTTTCCGGGGATCAGCTCCATCGGCTGGGTCAGTACTATGCGCGTGCGATCCACGACAACTTCGGCTTGGAGTTCGATGTTGTTTTCGGCCCTGCGTACAAGGGCATCCCTCTGGCTGTAGTTACCGCCATTGCGTTGCAGGAGCTCTACGGCAAGGAAGTTCGCTATTGCTGCAATCGCAAGGAGGTCAAGGATCACGGGGCGGACGCGGGCAATCTGCTGGGCGCCGACTTGCATGATGGGGACCGTGTGATCATGGTCGAAGACGTTACCACGTCGGGCAAGTCCATCGACGAGACCTATCCCATCCTGAAGTCCGCTGCCGACGTTGATGTGAAGGGTCTCATCGTTTCGCTCAATCGCATGGAGGTCGGCAAGGGCGGTGTGGTGACCGCCCAGGAAGAGGTTCAGGAGCGCTACGGTTTTCCGGTGGCGTCCATCGTCAGCATGGCTGATGTCGTGGAGCGCTTGCACAATCGTGAAGTGCTCGGACGAGTCGTGATCGATGACGACGTGAAAGCGGCGCTCGATGCGTACTACGAGCAGTACGGCGTAAAGCGCGCGTAAGCCTTTCGGTAAAAGGGCTTGACCTGAAGTTCGCTCGAGGGCGTAGCCTTTCTTCGTTGTGAAACCATCCGATATTTCGATACCGCTTATCTCGTGAAGAGGAGAGCCCATGAGCGACCTTTTGAATATCCCCAAGCTCGGATTCGGCTGCATGCGCTTGCCGCTGCTTAACGCCGACGACCCCAAGAGCATCGACATCGAGCATTTCAAGACGATGGTCGATGCCTTCATGGCGGGCGGCGGTACGTACTTCGACACCGCGTACGTCTATCACGAGGGCGAATCGGAAGTTGCGGTGCGCAAGGCGCTCGTTGAGCGCTATCCGCGTGAGTCGTTCACTATCGCCACGAAGTGCCTGGCGTGGGCTCAACCCGATGCCGAATCGGCAAAGGCGTGTCTCGATACGTCGCTTGAGCGTTTGGGCGTCGACTACGTCGACTTCTATCTGCTTCATAACGTCGGAGGTCAGCGTACGGCGAAATTCGACGAATACGGCATGTGGGATTGGGCGCGCGCTAAGCGAGAGGCGGGCATCATCAAGCACTTGGGGTTCTCCATCCACGATGGGGCCGATGCCCTCGACGATCTGCTGACGAAGCATCCCGACATGGATTTCGTCCAGCTTCAGGTCAACTATCTCGACTGGGACGATCCGGTGGTCGAGTCGAAGCGCTGCATGGAGGTTGCCTGGAGGCACGGTGTTCCCGTCGTCATCATGGAGCCTGCCCGCGGTGGCCGCCTGGCTGATCTGCCGCAGCGCGGAAGCGAGGTGCTGAAGGCCGCCGAGCCCAATCGCAGCGTCGTGTCGTGGGCATATCGCTTCTGCTACAACTTGCCAAACGTGGCGACGGTTCTCTCCGGCATGTCTTCGCTTGCCCAGGTCGAGGAAAACGTGCGGGAGTGGAAGGAAAACGAGCCCCTTTCCACCGAGGACCGCGTCGTGCTTGATCGCGCGATCGAGGCGCTGCGCAGCGTCGGCATGATCCCCTGCACGAACTGCCGATACTGCGTGAAGGATTGCCCGTCGGGCGTGAAGACCCCCGAGATCTTAGGCCTGCTCAATTTGGAGAAGGCGACCGAGAATCGCGAGTTCGTAAAAGGCCTGTACTCTTGGCAGACTAATGGTGGGCGAGCGTCGGCCTGCATTCAGTGCGGCGCTTGCGAGGATATGTGCCCTCAGAGCATTGAGATCGTCGGTTATTTGGAAGACGCCGCCGATTATTACGAAGATTAATCAGAAGGGCGGCCTTGCCGCCCTTTTCTTTTGCTGCGGCTTTGCCATGACTGCGAGCCGACATCGTTCTCGCAGGCTTAATCGGCCCGGCCGATGCCGCCCATGTTGCCGAACCGCTCCTGCAGTACTTCGTTGGGGTATGCCTGGTCATACAGTTGCCCAAGGGGCGTGATGGCCGGCTCGCCATGCGTGCGCGCGTCGGCGCGGAGCATGGCTGTCACGGTGACGAAGGCATCGACTATCAGGAAGACGGCGAGCAGGGTCGATACGATGCGATAGGCCGCGCCCTCCACGTTCACGCGATTGAATCCTCTCTCGAAAAGCGGGAGGCCCACTTTGATCCAGAGCACGCTCAGGGCGCCCCAGACAATGCAGTGGAATATGTCGGTGCGGCCGTCGAAGTTCAGCGGTATCTCGAGATAGCTCCACGCAACGACTCCCCAGAAGGTCTCCATTGCCCAGCTTGTGAAGTATTCAAGCCCGCCGCCTACAACGGCGCCGATGAGGAAGAGCAGCGCGGCGCTACGCTCCTGCAGCGGTTCAAGCATCGAGGTGAGAAGCAGTGCCGCCAGCCCGTAGATCGGCGAAAACGGACCCCAGATCAAGCCCATCCTGTTTTCCCATTCCCCGAAAGCGATGATGTGCTGAACGGATTCCATGGCCAGTCCGCCGACGGCCATGATGGCGAAGACCCACACGAGCTTGCTCGGCCGATCGCCTACATGGGTTCGCACATGACCGTAATCGGTTGCCGTGCCGGAGGTATTGACTTTGCTGGTCGCGTCGGCGGTTGTTGCGTGTGATGCCTCGGGGCTCAATCGGTTTCCTCGTTATCTTGGTCGTCGGTAAAGCGTAATGCACATTGTACGTGTGGAGGGTGTATCGCGACAGCCCTGAATGGTTCCGTTGTCGGTCGTTTTCGATGGGGGCCTTGGTCCAGGGATCAGCTTCGCTTGCTAGTCATGCTGCTGTTCGATGTAGGCGAGGAATTGGTTGGCGAGTTCTTGAAGGTCGTCCTCGTCATCGTTTTTTTCGGCAGGAGCGCTGGATGCGTAACAGTCGAAGAGGGCTTCGGCCAGTTCGGCGACATTCTCTTCGGCTCCGCTTCCGCATGGCGCTCCGGTCATGATGGACATGAGGTAGGTCTTGCCGTCGATCTCGATGATGCCGGTATCGCAGGTCCCGTTGAAGCGTGCGTTCCCGGCGTTCCATCCGGCTTTGTTAAGGACGTGGGAGCCCTTGCCCAGCCCATCGCGAATGAACGAACGGTTGGTTTCAGAGAACAGCCCTTCAAGCCAAGCCGCATTATCGCTGCCGGACTGCAGATAGCGATACGTGTGGAGCCACAGGAGGGCGGACTCGCGCGCCGAGTAGCGGGGGAAATGCGTGTCGCGCGCGATCGACGGATCGACGCCGCACGAAGCGAGCCACGACTCGAGGTCGCCGTCGTAGGAAAAGCGCAGCGACGTGAAGGCGTCGTTGTCGGATTCGGTCACCGTCGCCGCGATGAGCGAACGCGCCGAAGACGAAAGCCCCTTCTTGCCGTCGCCGCGCGTTTCGCAGAGATAGGTGCAGAACGGCCCCTTGAAGGAGCTGGCACCGTAGATGCGCTCATCGAGGTTGTAAGCGATGCCGTTTGCTCGGGCAAGGTCGATCAAGATGAAACCGACGTCGTATCCGTCGTCTTCGAAGGCGGAAAGCGCGGCGCTGAGATCGGCAACCCTGTCCTCCGAAAGGATAGGGGTCTCTCCTGAGAGGGAAAACGCCGTTGGCTCGTTTGCCGCGGAGCCAACGGAAACAAGCGATTCGGGGGTGATCACGTTTTCGACGGAGTAGAGGACAGCTGTGTCGTTGACGGCGGCATCAAGGTCCGCCCGGGACGCCGCTTCGGCCGCTCGGGAAAGCGCGTCGATCGCAAGGCCTTTTTCGCCATTCGACGCGGAATCGTCTGCGAAGGCTGCACGAGTAAGGCCTGATGGAAGGGCGTTTGAAATGAGGGCTGCGCATGTCGCAACGGCGAAGATCTTCAGCCCGATTCGGTATGTGCTCAGTGCGGCCATACAAGCGATGATAGGGCGCATCGGCCTCCTTCACGCGGTTTCCGACGTCCCTGCAACGTTTCTCCATGCGACGTTGACAAGGAAAAGGGCGCTGATACCATGGGTGTCACGGCTTCGCGTCACTGCGGGTCGTTTTGGGTATTTCGAGGGCGATTCTTGTTTCGCCCCAGGTAAGGAGTGAAGCTGTCGTGAACGACTCCGACGGCGGCGGTCGATGTAGCTCGTCCGCGAAACGCATTGAACAACTTCTTCTGCATGTCACGAACCGTACGCGGTCGGCGTCTTTGTGCGAAGGCGAGGCTGCGTTTCTTTATGCCCACAAACCTGCTCCCTCTTCCCTGTGCAAGGAGGAGATGACCGTGTGATGCTCGGCCCTTTCCCCTCGCTTGTTGTTTTGTACCCTATGAAGGAGCACTGCATTTCATGACCATCGGTGTAAGTCTTGTACTGGTCGTATTCTTCCTCTTGATGAACGCCTTTTTCGTTATCGCTGAGTTTTCGCTCGTTCGCGTCCGCAAATCCCAGGTCGAGCTTTTGGTCGAGCAGGGACGACGCGGTGCCAAACGCGCGGCGATCGTCGCCGACAACGTCAACGCCTACCTTTCCGCCTGTCAGCTAGGGATCACGCTCGCCTCTCTTGCCCTTGGCTGGTTGGGCGAGCCGGCTATCTCGGCCTTGTTCCATCCGGTGTTCGCGGCGCTTAATCTGTCCGCAACCGCCGTCACCGCCATCTCGGTCGCTATCGGCTATTTGATCATGACCACCCTCCATGTCGTCATCGGTGAGCTGGTGCCGAAGTCCATGGCCATCCTCAAGACCGAGGCGTATGCGCTGTTTTCAGCTACGCCGCTTTACTACTTCTATCGCTTGACGTACCCCATCATGTGGCTGTTCAACGCCTTGACCAACGGCATCATGAAGATCACGGGCCATGACACGAAGAGCGAGCAGGACGCTTATTCCGAGGAGGAGATCAAGATCCTTCTCGAGGAGAGCGCAGAGAGCGGCTCGATCGACGAGGATCAGTATCAGTATCTCGACAACATCTTCGATCTTGACGACAAGGATGCGAAGGCCATCATGACCCCGCGCACCGAAGTCATGGCGATCGATCTGGATGATGATCTGGAGAGCAATCTCGACTTTATGGGTAAGAACAAATTCACTCGCTACCCAGTGTTCCGGGAAGACAAGGACAACATCATCGGCTTCGTCCACATCAAGGACGCCTATCTCTTGCCCGAAGGCTCCACGATGAAGGACCTCCGCATCCGCACGATCCAGGCGGTTCCCGAGAGCATCCCTGTCGGCAAGCTTCTTCAGGTGCTGCAGGAAAAGCACACGAAGATCGCCATGGTCGTTGACGAGCACGGCGGCACGTCGGGTATCGTCACCATGTCCGACGTGGTCGAGCAGATCATCGGCCGCATGGAAGACGAATACCTGCACGATGATCAGGACGAGATCCTCAAGGTGGGCGACCGCGCATACCTGGTGGACGGGTCCTTGCCGGTCGACCAGCTCGTTGAATTCCTTGGATTCGAGCCGGTTCCCGTGTTCGACTACGAGACGGCCGGTGGTTTGATGCTTGATCTGCTGGATAAAATTCCCGAAGAGGGTGATTCTTACGTGCTCCATCACGAGGGCACGAAGGTGACGCTGCGCGCACGCATTATGGACGGCTTGCGCATCGACAAGATCGACGTCATCTTCGAGGACGACGATCCTGCGGAAGGTGAAGCGGCCCGGGAGTAGCCTTGCATTCGCAGTCCCGTTTGGCGGCGAAATGTGCTGACTCTGTCGCCTTTTTCGCCCGTGCGGCTTCATATCGACGATGCGCGCTATCATCGTCATCGGATAGCTTTTCAGGGGTGCCCATCGGCGCCCCTTTTCTTACGTTCATCATTTTTTTCAGGTGGCCTTCGCATATGCGAAGGCTCGCGTGTCTTCGGGGTGTGGGCGGCAAGCCCGTGCACTCGAGGCGCGTTGGGTGGGCGGCGGCCTTGCAGCGCCGCGCGCCCAAGGTAGGTCATCAGGGGCGACGGCGAAGCCAGCCGGACGTCCGAGAAAGGAGCTCTATGGCTAAATGGGGTTTGTCGAAGCGACAAAAGCTGATACTCGTGGTGCTGCTGATCGGAGCGTTCATCACCATCCTCAACCAGACGGTAGTGACGCCCGCCACGCCGCCGATCATGAACGAGATGGGCATCGATGCCGCGCTCGCTCAATGGCTCACGACGGGATTCACCCTGGTCAACGCCATCATGATCCCCGTCACCGCTTGGCTTATCGACAAATTCCCCACGCGCGCCCTGTTCATCGTTTCGATGGTGATCTTCGCTGCGGGTAGCGCCCTTGCCGGTTTCGCCCCCACCTTCGTTCCGTTGCTCGGCGGCCGCCTTCTGCAAGCTGCGGGCGCCGGCATCCTGATGCCCATGACCATGACGGTTTTGATGCGCATGTTCCCCGTTGAGCGCCGCGGCTCGGCGATGGGCCTGTTCGGCTTGGTGATCGCCTTCGCTCCTGCCATCGGCCCGACGCTTGCCGGTATCGTCATCGATCTGGCGAATTGGCGAATCCTGTTCATATCGATCGCCGTGCTTTCGCTGCTGCTTGTTGCGGTGACCCCGTTCGTTCTCAAGAGCGACGCGCCCGAGCATCCCGATGCGGTGCTCGATAAAACGTCGGTCTTCCTTTCCACGTTGGGCTTCGGCACCCTGCTGTACGGGTTTTCCGCGATCGGATCCTACGGCTTGAGCATCCAGGCGCTCGCATCGAGCGGCGTCGGCGCCATCGCGCTGGTCTTCTTCTTCCGTCGTCAGCTGAAGATGGACGAGCCCATGCTGCAGGTGCGCGTGCTTGCGAACCGTAAATTCTTGGTGGGAACGATCATCGGCATGCTGGTGCAGGCGTCGCTGCTTGCCGCCGGCGTCCTTATCCCCATCTACCTGCAAACGCTCATGGGCTATTCGGCGACGGTTTCCGGCTTGGTTATTTTGCCGGGCGCGATCCTTATGGGTGTTATGGGGCCCGTTGCGGGAAGGCTGTTCGACAAGCATGGGCCGCGCGTGCTGAGTCTGATCGGTATGACGCTTCTGGTGGCCACTACGTTCGTGTTCGCCACGCTTAATTCCGAAACGGACCTCATCTTCATGACCGCCGTGTACACCGTGCGCATGTTCTCGCTCACGCTGGTCAACATGCCCATCACCACGTGGGCCATGAACGCCTTGGATGATGAGCTGATCAACCACGGAACGTCGGTGAACAACACGTTCCGCCAGATGGCGGGCTCGTTGGGAACGGCTATCCTGATCAGCGTCTATACGCTTTCCGCGGCTGCTCTTGCCCCTCTTCAGGGCAGCCTTCAGGCGAACATCACCGGCGTCAACGCCGCGTTTGCCGTGGGCGGTGTGCTGTGCTTGATCGGCCTGTTCATGACCATCGCCTTCGTGAAGGATAAGCCGGGCGATCGCGTGGTGAGCGAAAAGCGCGAGCGCAACCGCACGGTGCTGGAATCCATCATGCAGCGCGATGTGTACACGATCGATTCGCACGCGACCGTGCTTGAAGCGATGCATCTGCTGGTGGAAAAGGGCATCAGCGCGGCGCCTGTCGTCAATTCCAAGGGCGAGCCACGCGGCTTCGTGTCCGACGGCGATATCATGAGGCATCTCTCGAAGCGCTCGCAGGTCTACACCGATCCGATTCTGTTCATCATGCGTGAGCGAAAAGACGATGCGGAATTCGATGAGAAGCTCGAGCGCTTGATGGGGATGGAGGTGCGCGACATCGCGACGCGCGGCATCATCGGCGTGGATATCCATGACGACCTTCCTACGGTTTGCCGAATTTTGGGCGACAATCACCTGAAGAAGGCCCCGGTTCTCGATGACGGCATCGTCGTCGGCGTGGTGAATCGTTCCGATCTGACGCAATATTCCATGCGCACGTACCTCGAGCGCACCAACGCCCTGTAAGGATTCTTTCGCGGGTTGCGCGCTGCTCTTGATCGACCCGATATGGGTTAGTCGGTTTACGTAAGGTAGACTAGTGTTCGAGAGGGGATCGTGAGGGGGCGTATAGAAAGATGAATCTTGCACAGTTGCGGTACTTCGTCGCGGTTGCCCAGATGGAGCATTACGGCCGTGCAGCCAAAGCGCTGTACCTCACGCAGCCTGCCTTGTCCAATTCCATCAGACGCCTCGAAAAGGAGCTGGGCTTCCCCCTTTTCAAGAGCGAGGGTCGCAATGTTGCCCTGACCAGCGAGGGGAAGGTGCTTCTCGAGCACGTTGTCGATTCCCTCGAGCGATTCGACAGCGGTCTCGATGCCGCTCGGCGTTGCCATGAGGAGGAAGGATGCATCGTTCGAGTGGGCTCTGTGGCAAGCTTGCTGCGCGGGCCGCTTTCCTCTTTTTTGAGCGGCCACTGCAAGGGCGAGTGCCGCGGCGTTGAATTCGAGATATCGCTCCACGGATCGACCAAGGAGCTTCTCTTGAAGTTATTCGACAATACCTTCGATGTTGTGTTTTGCGGGTATCCCGTTGGGGAGCCCACGTTGGATTGGGTTCCTCTGTTCAGGCAGGATGCGGTGGTTATCGTGCATGAATCCCACCCTCTAGCCGATAGGGAGATGCTGAGCATCGACGACATCAGGCCGTATCCTCTGTTGTCGTATCGTCCGCCTTCATACATGTACTACGCTTTCGAGAATATGTTCAAAGAGAAGGGCTTGAGTCCTAAGCTCGTTTTCGACGACGACGTGAGCGCCCTTTCGGTTATGGCGGTCAGCCCTGATAGTGTAGGTATCGCCATCGACTCTGCTCGCGATTGCCTATGGGATTCCATTCGCATGATTCCAATCGAAGAGTTCCTCGAGCCGTATCATTACGTCGGAATGGCGTTTCGCTCCAACGTCGAGCTTGCCCCCGAGGTGGCTAGCTTCGTGGAAAGCGTGAAACGTTATTCTCGGGAAAACATCACCGAGGAGCCGATCGAGCGTCGCTACTACCATTAATCGATCGGATGATTTGTTTAGCGAGAAACGAGCCGCAAACGAGAAAGAGGCAGCCTCATTGGAGGCTGCCTCTTTTGGAAGAAGGGCTTATATGCGTATGATGCTTTTCTAGTTTTCCTGAAGAACGAAAGAGCATGCGTCGAGAGTCTAGCTTTGCTGGGGCCCGAATGACAGGTCGTCGAGCTTCGCCGGAGCTTCTTCGGTGAAGCAACGAACGTTTCCTGCTGCCGCCAGGGCATCGATTTCCTCTTCGCTGTATCCCAGGTCCATCATGACCGAGCGCGTGTCGTAGCCGACGGGCTTCGCGCGGCTGATGACCGGATCGCCTTGGCTCTTCATGCGGATGGGGATCGTGGTGATGGAATGGTCGCCGATGCTGTCGTAGTGGATGGGGCGAAGCATGTCGTTGACGTATGCTTCGTCGTCTTCAAGAACGTCTTCCATGGTGTTGCAAACCGCATAGGGGACGTCATTTGCGTCGAAGACTTCCTTCCAGTATGCCCAGTCGTGCTTGGCGAAGGCTTCGGCCATCATGTTCACCACCGTCGCGTTGTCGCCGTTGGCGTTGATGGTCTCGCAGTTCGTGTAGCGCGGGTCATCCGCGTATTCCTCAAGGCCGATCAGGCGCGCGACGAACGGATACCAGGAATCGTAGGTGCCGTAGCAGATGAGGAACCATATGCCATCAGCGGTCATGTATGAATTGTTGGTCGGGCAGGGCACGGCTTTGCGGCTCTTCGGGAAAGGCACGCCGAAGGGCGCGGAAACGACCGGAACTTGCATGCCCCACAATGCCATGTGGTGAAGATTGACGGTGACGTGGTCGCCAACGCCTGTGCGCTGGGCGCGCCAGACGGCGCTCATGATGCCAAGACCGAGTGCGATGCAGGAATTGAAGTCGCCGAAGGCGGCCGGCATGTTGCCTGGCTGGAAATGCTCGCCGGCTTGTGGGATGGACATCAGCAGGCCGCCGCGCGCGGAATAGCAGGTTGCATCGAAGCCCTTAGCGTCCTTCATATCCCCTCGCTCGCCATAGCCGCGCATCTGGCCGTACACCAAACGCGGATAACGGGCATGCAGCGTTTCGTAGTCGTAGCCCAAGCGCTTCAGGGAAGGATTGCGCAGGCTCGTGACGAACACGTCGGCCCGATCGAGCAGCTTCTCGACCAGATCACGACCTCCGTCTGATCTCATGTCGATGGAAAGGAATTTCTTGTTGGCGTTGCTCATATCGAAGGCGGGATTGTCTGCGCCGAGTTCCGGCATGCCGAATCCGACGCCGTCTCCGCGGTGGAGATTGCCCTTGATGGTTTCGATCTTGTAGACCGTGGCGCCCATTTCGCCGAGCGCACGTGTGCAGGCGGGCATTGCGACGTAGTCGCCCAGCTCGACTACCACGAGGCCTTCAAGGCCTTTGGGCAGTTCGTCGACGGGAACGTCTTTGAACTCTTCGGCGGGGGGCATGACGATTCGTTGATCTAGGCTCACGATAACCTCCTTGGCTAAATGAACATGTTCACTACTCTAATTTCGATGGTACTGTTTTGCAATCTGTCTTCCTGCGATGTGGACCATGATCTCATCGGTGCCGGCGCCGAATCGATTGCCGCGGCAATCGGCCCATATACGCCCTACGCGGGATTGACCTGCATATCCGATTCCGCCCATGATCTGAAGAGCATCATCGGCGATCTCGAAAGCGCTTCGTACGACGAAGCGCTTCATTAGCGCAGAGCTAGTGCGAACAGATATTCCGTTGTCCAGCTCCCACAGGGTTCGGTAGAGCCAAACGCGGGATGCTTGAAGCTTCGTTTCCATTTCGGTGAGCTTTTCTTGGATAAGCTGGAACGAGCTCAGGGGTTTTTCGAAGGCGATGCGCTCGGAAACGTAGGAGGCGGCGTCGTCCATCGCCGCCTGGGCGAGTCCGAGGCTCCAGCAGGCGACGAAGCATCGCTCGGTTTCGAGTCCCTTCATCAATCCGAGGAATCCTGCGCCTTCTTCGCCTAGTCTGTCTGCGTCGGTTACGCGTACGTCGGTGAGCGTGCAATCTTCCACGGGAATGATTTGCTGGCCGATCTTCCCCATCGGCTCGAGATGCACTCCTTCGGCGTCGCGCGGGACAAGCCACATGGATATGCTCGAGTTGCTTCGAGAGGGATCCTCGTCTTTGGCGAGGACGAGGATGTAGGGGGAAACGGATCCTTGGGCCAGGAAGGTTTTCTTTCCGTTGATAAGGTACGTGCCGTCTTCTTGGCGTTGTGCGCATGTTGTCATGTTCATGGTGTCGGACCCTGCTTCAGGCTCGGAAATGCCGAGGCTGAATGGGGTACGGCCCGTTTGACGATACTGGCCCATCAGTGCGTCGATTTGTTCAGGAGTGGCGGAATTGGAAAGATAGAACAGCGCCATGGTGCTGTTGATGAAAGGTAGCGTGGCGGCTGAGTGATGATAGGCGGCTTCGAGGGCTAACCCGATGGTGAGTTTGCTTGCGGGCTTGCCGCCGTAAGCCTCGTTTAGGCCGAGCAGGCCATGCCCTCGATCAACCCATGCCTTTGTGGCTTCAAGAGGGATTTCGTGTCTTTCGTACATTGTGCGTACGTCGTTTTCTCCGAAATACTCTGCGCAGTATTCCGCGACGTCGTTTACTAGCGAGATTTGTTCGTCACTGAGGGAAAAGTCCATCATCGACCCCCTTCTTCGTTTACCGCCGATAAGAGAACCGCACGTCGTTGCGCGCGGTGTTCGCTCCTTGCTTTGCGGTTTGAGGGGCGTTGGCGTGGGGCTTGCCTCCTCTTTTGTGATGGTATGGCATAAGCGACGAGGAGGCTCATCACACTTGGTAATGCTATTCATTACAAACTTGAACATGTTCATATTCGAGTTTCTG
Organism: uncultured Eggerthella sp.; assembly: GCA_959607715.1. GTDB lineage: Bacteria > Actinomycetota > Coriobacteriia > Coriobacteriales > Eggerthellaceae > Anaerotardibacter. Next base: position 141,888 of record CAUHNN010000002.1, read on the forward strand.
CTGACTCGGTATCCCCAGCTCACGGAAGCGTGCAGGGCCAGGAATGGCTTCTCAAAGCGATTTGTGATGATCGGAATCGTTTTTGTTATTGGAATTGGCTATTTCGTTACGGGAACATGGGGTCAGAAGAAGGGGGGGCGCTTCGGACGTCGGGGGGATGTGGGGTCCCCGAATGCTTCGGAGGTGGAACCGCCTTCCTGCAGGCGTCGAACGATAGATGTCGGCATCGGGGAAGGACTCGAAAAGCCGGGTCCTTCCGTCCTTGCTCGATTCCGGCATCGTCGTTCGCGGGAGTTTTGAAATGGTAGAAAGGGGAGAACAATGGCTCAAGATGCGAAACCCGATCTTCAGAGGACGTATCACGGCATCGCGGCTCGACTCGATCGGTTGCCAATTGGCAAGGTCCAGAAGAAGACGCTGTTCATTCTTGGCGGCGTCATTTTTTGCGATTCGATCGACATGTCGATCGGCGGTCCCGTTATCGCCCAGCTCTTGACCACGGGATGGTCCGATCCCAATCTTAATGCGATTTTCGTTTCGATTACCATGGTAGGTTACCTGTTCGGTGGCCTTATCTCTGGCGCTATTTCCGACGGCATCGGACGCAAGAAGGCGGCGCTTTTCCTGTGCGCGCTGTTCAGCGCTGGCTGTTTGGCGGGTGCCGCTGCTCCGGATATGTACTTCCTCATCGCGTGCCGTTTCATCATGGGCCTCGGTTTGGGCGGCGCGTATCCGTGTTGCTATTCCACGCTTTCGGAGTTCACCCCTCCGAAAAAGCGCGGTCAGTGGCAGGCCTACATCGCCCTGGTCGCCAACACGGGTACTCCCGTCGGCGCGTTCTTGTGCATGGTCATCATGCCCATGGTCGGTTGGCGCGCGATCTTCCTGTTCGCGGGCATTTTGGGCGTCGTCTTCCTTATCCTGACCTACTTCTTCATCGACGAGTCGCCGCGCTGGTTGGCGGTCAAGGGGCGGACCGATGAGGCCGATGCTTTACTGAACAAGTATGAAAGCCAGGCGGCAGAGGCAGGTAAGCCCGTCGAGAAGGTCGAAGATGCGGTTATCGAGAAGGCTTCTTCTGTCGAGGAGGTCAAGCAGCTTGGATGGGGCTTCCTGTTCAGCAAGAAGATGCTGGGCAGAACGCTTTCCATGTGCTTCGCGATGTTTGCCATGAACGTATGCGTCTACACGGTCGTTACCTGGACGCCGTCGATCTTCGTGTCGCGCGGTTTCGATGTTGCGTATTCCACGGCTATGACCGCGGTCATGCAAGCAGGTATTCCCTGCGGTGTTTTCCTGATGAGCTGCCTGGTCGAGCATTTCGATCGCAAGAAGTGGTTCTGCGTGACGCTCACCATCGTCGGCTTCGCGGGTCTGCTGTGGTCGCAAATCCCCGCTGATCAAACGATCCTCATCATGGCCGTCGGATTCCTGCTGTGCATGATCACCTACGGTTGGTCCACCCATATTTCTGCGGTGTTCTTGCCTGAACCGTTCCCGACGCAATGCCGCATCCGCGGGGCAGGCTTCTGCAACGCATTCGGTCGCTTGGGCGGCATTCTGAGCCCCTACTGGATCGCGTTCTTTATCGCGCAAGGAAACGTTACCGCGGTGTACCTTGTTTCTGCCGGTATCGCCATCTTCTCGGTTATCTTCATGGCCATCTTCGGATTCGAAACCCGTGGAAAGACCCTGGAGGAAATCAACAAGGGTATCTTGGACGACTAATTCGGACAAATCGGCTCGATGGCCCGCTTTTATCGGGCCGCTGAAACCGTAAGCCCGATGGGGCCGACGCAGCAAGGCGTCGGCCCTTTGGGCGATGCGGATGTTCACGGAAGAGCGCTAGCGCAGTAATTCGAAAGGAAGGTGATCTGCGTGACGAAGAAGAAGGGCAAGAAGAAAAAGATCGTCAAACCGGAGTTCGGGCAGATCCTCTACGACGAGAACGGTTATCGGGTCGGAGACGACGGCTACCCCATGACTCGGTGTAGAAGACGGCTTCATCGCACGCTCGACTTCCTTTTGATGGGGGGATATGTATGCATCGTCGTAGCGGTAGTGTGCGTTTTGGCGGCGTTCTTCCAAAATCAATCGATCACCCCTATGGAGTTCGTTTATTACGGTGGCAACGAGTTCAACGGCGTTCCTATAGCGAACCTTCTGCGCATTGAAGCGCTTTGCGTATTCCTGATCGGACTGGCCGCCGTCGCCCTCTCTCACCGCGGCTTCTCATGGCTTTACGACGATGAAGAGGATCGGCGGAGCTTCACGAAGTTCTACGCGGTGGTCGTCGTGCTGTTCGGTGGATGGAGCGCGTATCTGCTTTTGTTCGTCGGCTTGATCGATCCGCTTTCCCTGACTATGGCCGTTTTGGTTGGCTTGATGGTTCGTTTCGTGAGCCAGGTGGATGAGGAGCGCGAAACGTTGCGCCCGTCGGTTGTTCCCGGAAGGACGAGCCCAGCAGGGCGGTAGATACAGCGATGGGGAGGGAAAGAGCGAAGCTCTTATTTATATCGATATGACAAAGGGGAAGCGACGTCTGCATCGCTTCCCCTTTGTGCGTACTGATCGTTTGCGGTTGCTCGGGTTAGTAGATGGTCGGAGCCAGAAGAACCTTGCCCGTGCCGCGGTAGACGTTCACCAAGCCTTCGCCGGAAGCCGCCGAGCCGACGAGCGACTTGCCCGAGCGCTCGACCGTGAAGTTGAGCGAACCGCTCCAAGCCAGGGCCATGTTACCGTCGATCTTGAGTTCGTCGTTGTCGAGGGTGATCTCGATCAGTTCCTCTTCGGGGCAGGGCGACTCAAGGCAGAGCGCGCCGTACCCTTGGATGCCCAGGTTGAACAGGCCTTCGTTGCCGGCGGCGGCGGAAGAGATGTTACTGCGCATGACGGCCTTGTGCTGAAGAGAGGAATAGCAGGCGAGGAAGATGCCGTCGTCGAGCACGATGGAGTTGCCCCAGTCGTTGACGTCGAGCGTGATGATGTAGCGATAGGTGGGTTCGAGCACCAGAAGACCCGTGCCCTGGTATTCAGGTTTGATGGCCGATTCGCTGGTGACGGCGCCGCGAATGGCCTTGCCGAACAGGTCGCCCACGCCCTTGACGCCGGTGGTGCAGGTCACGTTGCCTACCATCCACTGCATGGCGCCGGCCTGAACGGTGACGGGGGCCTGGCTCAGGTCGCAGATGACCTGGCGGCGACGCACGTTCATTTCGCTGGCGAAGTATGCGGTGATGGCGGACGTTTCGTTGACCGAAAGGTCGCGCTTCCATTCGATGGTCTTGAACGCGCCGAACTCCTTGATGACGCTGACGTCGTCGTTATCGGTGAAGTTGGAAATCTGGAACATAGGTCTCCTCCCGTTGGCGGCGGCATGGGGCCACTTCCTTGGCCGCCGAATCTATAGGAGAAGCATAGCACGGAGGGGTCTTCGGCCGCGGTTCGATCGGTTCGAGAGGGCTTCGCGTCGGCTGAAATAACCCTGATATAACCTCGCTTAAACCTTTAGATGAACCATTTTTAAACCTTTGGGAAATAACCTACGAACAAGAAGAAACAAAAGGATTCAAGGATGAGGCAAGGGAGGAGGAGGCCTCGCGCTAATCGGATTTTGAGTTTATAGAGTTTATAGGAAGTAGGTGGAATCAATGGTAGACAACGAAACGAGAGCGGCGACGATCGAGGCCCGTTCGGATAATTTGGCGGCTCTTGATCGCGCGGCGTTGAACAAGACCACGCACGGTATCGCCGCTCGCGTCGACAAGATGCCTGTAGGTCGGTGGCAAAAGAAGCTGATGTGGCTTTTCGGCGGCGCTATCTTCGTTGACTCTCTCGACAACTACGTCGGCGGCGGCATCTTGGCTCAGCTAGTCAGCGAGGGATGGTCGACGATTGATCAGAATGCGATGTTCTCGTCTATGACGATGTTCGGCTATCTGATCGGTTCGTTCCTTTCCGGTTATCTAGGAGACAGGTTCGGTCGAAGGAAGGCTCTGCTGATCAACGTCATGATCTTCACGATCGCGACGATCCTGGCAGCATTCTCGCCGACTATGGATGTTCTTATTGGTGCACGATTCGTTATGGGTATCGGCCTCGGTGCCACGATGCCCGGCTGCTACGCCGCATTCCCCGAGTATCTTACTCCGAAGATTCGCGGTAAATATTCAGGGTATATCGGGCTTATCGGCAACGTTTCGCCTCCGATTGGCGCTCTTCTGACGATGCTTATTATCCCTGTTGTTGGTTGGCGTCCCATTTTCATCCTTATTGGTTGCATTGCTCTTCTGATGTGGTTCTTCATCTTCAAGTGTCTTGACGAGTCGCCTCGTTGGTTGGCTTCCAAGGGTCGCTACGATGAGGCTGATGCGAAACTTACCGAGGTTGAGAATGCTTATCGCGCCAATGGCGTGGAAGTGCCCGAGTTCACTGACGAGCAGCTTGCAGACATCGAGCGTGCTAACAAGGAGATGGGCGACGAGGTCGTGGATCTTCCCTGGCGTGCCCTGTTCAGCAAGAAGATGATCCGCCGCACCGTTACCGTAAGCGTTGCCCTGATGGCTATGAACCTGGTCGTTCAGACCATCGTCAACTGGACTCCGACGCTGTTCGTTATGCAAGGTGTGGATGTCGGTAAGTCCCTGTATATGACCGTCATCATGCTTATCGGCTGTCCTGTCGGTGTTTGGATCGAGTCTCTTCTGGTCGACAAGCATCCGCGCAAGTGGGGTATGGTCGTACTGTTGGTCGCGATCGCCATCTCCGGCTACATCTGGGCTCAGCAGACCAACGAGATCGTCATCATGTGCACTGGTTTCGTTCTCTGCGCATTGACTTACTACTACGCACTGGTTGCCTGCTCGGCTTACCTGGGCGAAGTCTTCCCCACCCAGATGAGGTTGCGTGGCGGTGGTTTCGCAAACGCTATGGGACGCGTCGCAGCGATCATCAGTCCGTCGATCGTCGCTGGTTGCTTCGCTGCCGCTAACCCCGCCGGAGCCGTTTACACCTTCGTCGGAATCACGGTCTTCGTGATGGCTGTGATCATCGCGATCTGCGGCGTCGAGACACGCGGTCAGACGCTTGAAAAGATCAATGATGAAATCGTGAAGGACGCAAAGGAAAAGCAGGGCAAGTAGATAACTGCTCCGTGAATCCTTGATCCCGGATTTATCACGGGCCCTGCGGTGCAAGATCGCAATGCGCGCACCGTAGGGCCCCATTTGCTGAAAGGAGACAATCATGAAGGGCTTGGAAGGTTTGAAGGTAGTCGAGTTGACTAGTTACGTTGCTGGTCCCGCCTGCCCTCGCATCTTGGCGGAAATGGGCGCTACCGTATACAAGGTGGAGCCGTTTGCGGGCGATGACTATCGGAACAATGCGAGTGGTTTCGGCATGTCGAAGACGGAGATCGACGATCCGGCATTCGATTTGACTTCCACGAACAAGACCTTTATCAGCGTGAATTTGAAATCCGAGGAAGGGGCGGCCTTCCTCGACAAGCTGCTTCAGAGCGCTGATGTCATGGTGACGAGCTTCCGCGATAAAGGCCTAGAGCATCTTGGTCTGGATTGGGAGACGGTTTCAAAGAAGTACCCTGGGCTTGTATGGGCGCAGATGCGCGGTTATGGGTGGCGTGGCCCCGAGAAGGACTCCCGAGGTTTCGACAACACGGCGTACAACGGCCGCGGCGGCGTCTTTGCCTCGCTTCCTCAGGCCGATAACTTCGCGCCTGTGAACATGCCGAACGGATTCGGCGACTTCCAATGCGCGTTGGCGTTGACCGCTGGCATCATGAGTGCTCTCTACCGCAGGGAAAAGACGGGCCTGGGCGATAGGGTGACGGTCAATCTTTACCATGTCGCCTGCTGGGCTCAGCAGATCGGCTTGGCTTCCACTCAATTTGGCGATGTGTGGCCGAAGTCGCGCAAGGCGGCGGCGACGCCCACGAACAACACCTATATGGCAGGCGACGGTACCTGGTTCGTCCTTTGCATGGGCAGTTCCGATACGTACTTCCCGCTCATCATGCATTTGCTTGGGCTTGATCACCTGATCGAAGACGAGCGTTACAACACGCTTGCCGTCATGAACAGCACGGGCACCAACGTCGATGTCATCCGTTGGATGGAAGAAGCTTTCGCTGCCCATGATTTCGATTATTGGGAGAAGGTCTTCAAAGAAAATAACGTTGCATACCACAAGCTTTACCACTTCGAGGACATCCTGGAAGACCCGGAGGCTTACGACAACGATATTCTGCGCAAGCTCCCTTACGACGAATTTGGCGAAAAGGCTCTTGCCACCAGCCCGATTCGCCTTGACTCGGTCGGGGATCCCGTCCTGTATCGCTCTCGCCCCATAGGGTACGACACGCGAGAGGTGATGGAGGAATACGGTTACTCCCCCGAGGACATCGATGCGCTCATCGCCGCCAACGCAGTCAAGTGCTATGAAGGTCCCGAACTCGGGGAGACCGCGCTGAAGCCCAGCTATGGGCCCGATCCTACCTATTGATCCACCCGCGCAAAGAAGGGAAGGTGAGAAAAATGGGACTCTACGACAACCTACTGAAGCCGATCAATATCGGTGATGTGGAGGTGCGGAACAGGTTCGTGATGCTCCCCATGACCACCGAACTGGTTGATAATTATCACATAACCGACGCCATCGTCGATTTCTACGAGCAGCGTTCCCGAGGTGGAGTTGGCTTGGTCGAGGTAGGCTCGGTCTATGTAAGCGATCTGTTCGACACCGAGCCGCGATACTACACCACTACCGGTGCGGTCGGCGCTTGGGACGATTGCTTCATCCCTGGCTGGAAGAAGCTCGTGGATGCCTGCCATAGGCATGGCGCGAAGGTCGCTGGGCAGCTTCAGATGTGCTACGAGTGGCGCCCGGATGCAACCCATCCGCTCCGTTCCTATGCACCGTCCAAAGATGTTCCTTCTGGTCCGTTTGTCGGTATGCCTGAATGCGAGTACACCGTTGAGGAGCTGGCCGTTCTGGTCGAGCAGTACGGTCAAGCGGCAAGAAGGCTCGTTGAGGCTGGAGTTGACGTTATCGAGGTTCATGCTGGCATCGGCTACATGATCATGCGCTTTATATCGAAGTACTCGAATCACCGAACCGACCAATACGGTGGTTCGGTGGAGAACAGGGCGCGATTGCTCACCGAGGTCATCGACCGCATCCACGAGCTTTGTCCCGGTGTCCCGATCCTCATCAGGACCTCGGCGGACGATTTGATGCCCGGCGGAAACAGGATCGAGGACATGCTCGAGCTCATGCCAATCGTCGAGGCCCACGGGATCGATGCCTGGTCCGTTCAGGCCGGCTTCCATGAGGCGCCTCGGCCCGTGGCGAACTCCTTGGTTCCCGAAGGCTCGTTCATCGACTTGGCCAAGCAGGTAAAGGCAGCCACCGACCTTCCCGTCTTCCCGGGAACGAGAATCACCTCGATTGAGATGTGCAAAAAAGTAGTGGACGAGGGGTGCGGCGATATGGTGGGCATGGCCCGTTCGTTCATTGCTGATCCTGAGTACGCGAACAAGGTCGCCACGGGTACGCCTGAGCTGATTCGCACATGCATTGTTTGCAGCCGATGCCTGGACCACAGCTTCCTCGGCAAGCCCATTCAGTGCTCGGTTAACGCAAACGTCACCAATCATGAGCTCGGCTTGCCCGAGGACAAGAAGGTCTCTGGGGCGAAGCACATCGTTATCGTCGGTTCCGGGCCTTCCGCCCTTGAGCTGGCGCGGGTTTCCGACATTCGCGGTCATAAGGTGACCATAGTCGAGAAGTCGAACAAGATCTGTGGATTGCTCAACATGGCTCAGGTCCTGAACCCGTGCATTGAGCCTTATGTGAAGTACTGGCAGAGCGAGATGGCTAACCATCCGAATGTCGATATCCGGCTCAACACCGAAGCGACCGTCGACTACATCAGGCAGCTTGAGCCAGATGAGCTAGTTGTTGCGCCGGGCGGCAAGATCATTGCCGCCGACGTTCCCGGCATCAAGGGGAAGAACGTCGTGAGCTCCCAGGATGTTAAGGACATGGTTTCTGGACATGTTCCCGAGGGCAAGGGTCTTGTCTGGTGGAGTGCTGTGCAGGCGATCAAGGCGCAAGGAGGCACGGTGGCCTTCATGCGGGCGGGATTGAAGATGCACACCATTCTGGGCAAGCGCCTAGTGATTGTCGGCGGCGGGTTCGCTGGCCTGGAATGCGCTAATGCGATGGCCGAAGGTCGCGAGGTGGTTGTCATCGAGGAGGCGAAAAAGCTCGGCAACGGCATAGGCATCACCGATCGTAAGCCTACGATCAACGAATGCAAGGCTAAGGGGGTTGACTTAAGGCCGAGCACGAAGCTGCTCGAGGTCAACAAGAAGGGCGCCAAAGTCTTGAATCTCGAGAGTGGGGAAGAGTACGAGATCGAATGCGACACCGTGCTTCTTTCTTTGGGCGTGGAGGAGAATCCCGACCTCTACGCGGAGCTGAAAGCGGCGTTTCCCCAAGCCCACATCATCGGCGACGCAATCTGTCCACGTGGAACGGTTACGAGGACTCTCGAGGCTGTAAACGCGGGTTATCAGCTTGGGATGAGTTTCTAGTTCCCTTCAAAAAGGCGGCCCTGAGGGAGAGGGTCGCCTTTTCTATACCATTTTGCTTTGAAAGGGGTGGTTGAATTGAACCGCATCAGCCCGTTTTCGTCTCTGCTCGTCCTGGATCTCACTCGTTATCTGCCCGGCGGATACGCTACCCAGGTTCTAGCCGACCTAGGGGCAGAAGTGGTGAAAGTTGAGGACACGTTGCATGGTGATTACATGCGCCTGAGCTTTCCCCAGAAAGGGGAGGGCGTTTCCTACTACGTGTCGGCTCTTGGCAGGAATAAGAAGTCGATCTCGCTTGACCTCAAAGACGACGATGTGAAAACCTGCTTTCTTGATTTAGCGAAGAGAGCTGACGTTATTGTGGAGAGCTTCCGGCCAGGAGTGACGAAACGTCTCGGGATAGATTATGAAACGGTAAGGAAAGACAATCCCACCGTCATCTACTGCTCCATTTCCGCCTACGGTCAAGATGACCCCGAGAGCCTCAAGGCTGCGCATGATATCAACATGCAGGCGCGAAGCGGCTACCTTTCCCTAAACGGCGGGCAGGTCTCCCCGATCCATCTATGCGATCTCTCTTCGGCGATGGTTGCTGGGCAAGCACTGCTGGGGGCGCTTTATATCCGCGAGAAAACCGGGGAAGGAAGCTATATCGACACGTCCATGTACGATTGCTTCGTGTGGTGGAATTCCCTGATAGACAGCAGATGGGGCTTCAACGGCGGCGTATGCGCGAAAGAGGATCTTGCCTTCCCGACCATTGCTTACAACGTCTACGAGACGAAGGACGGCAAGCAGCTGGCTTTCGGGATAGTGGAAGCGAAGTTTTGGGATGCATTTTGCGATGAGATCGGGTACCCGGAAATAAAGGCCGAGCGAGAGAAGAGGCCCTGGGAATCTCCGTATGCTTGCAACCTTATGGAGAGCGTGGTCAAGTCCAAGACCATGGATGAATGGAAAAAATGGCTTGAGGGCAAAGATCTGTGCGTTGAGGAAGTCCTGGACAAGACCCGCGCTATTCATCGACTGCTCGAAGAGCGTCCTCAGACGATGCGGGAGGTCGACTTCCCGCGCGTGGGTAAGGTCATCCAGACGTGTCTTCCGCATCATTTGTCGAGTGCTCCTAGCTATATCGAGGGCTACGAGCCGGTTTCCGCCCTCGGGTCGGACACCGAGAGCTACCTTGAGATGATAGGGCGCAGTAAGAGCGATATAGAGGAAATGGCGTCACGAGGAAGCGTACTCATTGCATAACGTGTAAACTTTTCCAGAGAGGGAAAGGGGCTTCGCCTTTTGGGCGTTGTCAACGTGCGCTGAGGGAGGCGCTATGGCTGTTTCGGCTTCTGGGGAAGATTCCGTCGAAGATGCCTTCGACGGTGTTTCCGCGTTGAGCGAAGGCTTCGATGCTAACTATACGTCCGTTTTCTCGCACTTCACTAATGAGGTGATAAACAAGTGCACTCCCGACAGGGAATTCGACACGAGGATCGGAATCAGGCTCAACGCGTTGGAGGATGTTTATCGGGCCTCGTCGGCGGTCGTTGCCGCTGTTGCTGCTGATGGGAAGAACGCCGAGGTCGTTTTCGCTAGTAGGTCGAGTCGATTTTACAAGAAAGTGGGCCATATCCCCATTCGCGAAAAAACGCGGGGGGGGGGCTCCAAGAAGACAAGCCGGCGTATTATCTGCGTAGAGGGGACGACTACGAGCGCTGCTCGGTTTCCGATTTCGACGAGATGAGCGACTCGGTGATGCTCGTTCCCTTCATTATGGCCGATACCTTGCTGTGGGTGCTTGCGGTCATTTGCCCGAGGAGATTCTGGGAATATTCACTTTCCATGACATTGGCGGCCGACGCGGTCAAGACCGAGATATCGAAAAGGCTCCTTCTCGAAGAAATAGCCGGAGGCAGCACTCCTTTTTTGAGGGTGAAAATGCCTGAGACGACGATATACGTCAAGATGCTCGGCGCTTTCAAGTTAAAGGTGGGAGGGAGAACTGTCGATTGCTACGACATCGGTGGCCCTCAATGCACGCTGCTTCTGGCCAACCTTCTTCTCTATCGGAGACGCCTGGTGTCCACTCAGGAAATCGCAGGACTTTTGGTGGGGAACGCCGAGGTCGATGATCCCAAGAACACGGTGAAGAGCGTCGTTTTCAGGATACGCAAGGCGTTCAAGCCTTTTTTGGGCGATGATATCATCGTGACGAACCACGGTTCCTACTCCCTTAACCCGAAATACCAATTCATTCTTGACATCTCTCGGTTTGAGCTTTTTTGCTCTATGGCGAAGAAGAAGTACGCTTCGGAAATCGAGCGCCTTGCACTGCTCGAGTATTCGATAAGGCTCTATAGGGGCGATCTTCTCCCGGGGTTGGAAAGCGAAGCGAGTTTTCTGGGGCATATCACGTATTACCGCCTGCTGTTCGATTCTGCGCTGGAGTCGTATTTCGACCTCATGATAGAAAACGGGAAATACACGAGGGTGTTCAGGACGGTTGCAACGTTAACGGCCCGCTGCTGTGTGAGCCCCGAGGTGCACGCTTCTCTCATCAGGGCCCTAGTGAGGATGAACAGATGCGATTTAGCCCGCTCGTATTACGACAACGCCAGATCCTCCTTGTCTGCCGAGGCGCTCAGCTTCTTGAAGGGCGCTCTTCAGAGAGGTTAACGGATCCCGGGATTCGAGGGGCCGATTCGTTTGGACTTCTTGTCCGTCGAGGCACGGGACTAAATACGGGAAGTTGCATGTACTGGAAAGGACCCGCATCGAGCGGGTCCTTTCCGAGGATGCTTCTTTGGTTTTCTTGTTGCCATGGAATGAGGCAGCAGCTTGCGAGCGCGATGCCCTGCCTCTTCTACGAGATATGCCCCAGGAAGTCTTTCGTGCGGTTCGACTTGGGATGGTCGAAGACCTCTTCGGGCGTGCCCTGTTCGACAATGACGCCACCGTCCATGAAGATGACGCGATCGGCCACATCGCGCGCAAAGCCCATCTCGTGGGTGACGACGATCATGGTCATGCCGCCGTGCGCGAGTTCTTTCATGACGCCCAGCACGTCGCGCACGAGCTCGGGGTCAAGCGCGCTCGTTGCCTCGTCGAAAAGCATGACGTGAGGATCCATGGCAAGTGCTCGAGCGATGGCGACGCGCTGCTGCTGGCCGCCGGAAAGCTGGCTTGGCTTATGGTCGACTCGTTCGGCAAGGCCAACCTTGCTCAATTGCTCGATGGCGATCCGCTCGGCCTCTTCAGGGGTTCGCTTCAGGACTTTCTGTTGGGCAAGCATGACGTTCTTCTTCGCCGTGAGGTGCGGGAAAAGGTTGAAGCTTTGGAACACCATGCCCACCTTGGCGCGGATCTTGTTGATGTCGGTCCCCTTCGCGGTGATCTCGGTGTCTTCGAAGAAGATCTGGCCGCCAGTGGGCTCTTCGAGCAGATTGACGCAGCGCAGGAGGGTGGACTTTCCTGAGCCGGAGGGCCCCAGGATGACCACTACTTCGCCACGGTGCACCTCAAGGTCGACTCCACGTAGAACCACCAGGTCGTCGTAGCTTTTCTGAAGGCCGCAGATGCGAACGATGGGCTGCGTACCCTTGTTTTCGGTTTCCGTCATCGCTTTCTCCTATAGGCTCGACATTTTCTCGGGGGTGATGAACTCGCCATCCTGAGCGTCGGCGAGCTTGGGGTTGTCAGGCGTGGAGACGCCGGAGGGAGCGGTGCCTACTGCGGTAGATGCGTTGCCCTCTTTCTTGCCGTCCTTGTTGTTTTTGCGGCGGCGCTTCTTCGGGGTACCTGCCAGGCGTGCCTCGAGATTGCCCACGAGTTTAGCGAGCGGCAGGGTGATGACCAGGTAGAAGCAGGCGGCCACGATATAGGGCGTGATGGAGCCGGTGGAAGCCACGATGGTCTTCGCGTACATGACCACTTCCATGACGCCGACGGCGGCCAACATCGAGGTGTCCTTGTACAAGAGGATGAACTCGCTGGTCATGGTGGGAATTACGCGGCGAACCGTTTGCGGGATGATGACGAAGATCATGGTCTGTGCGCCATTCATGCCCAAGCTGCGTGCGGCCTCGAATTGGCCTTTAGGTATGGATTGGATGCCCGCGCGGAAAATCTCGCACAGGTAAGCACCCGAATTCATGAACAGTACGATGACGCCGAGAGGGAAGCTCGGGACCTGGATGCCTGCAAGCGGCAATCCGAAGAACGCGATGTAGATCTGCAGGAACAGCGGTGTGCCGCGCACGACGTTGACGTAGGTCGTGGCAATGCCCCGTAGGACGCGGAACTTGGACATGCGCATAAGCGCGAGTAGGAGTCCGATGGGAATAGCGAGCGGGAATGCGCATGCAACGATGGCAAGGGCCTGCAAGAAGCCCCAGAAGACAACCGGGAAGCTGGTTACCAGCAGGGTGGGATCGAGGAAAAGCTTGCAGAACTTGTTGGAGTTCCATGCTTGGACCCAGCTTTGATCGGCAAGGAAATTCGAGAATTGCTCGAAGGGATTTACTTCGACGACCTCTACGGCGGGGATTCCCGTTAGGTTGTGCGTGGAGCCGTCGGCGAGCGTGTAGGTGCCTGTGATCTGCATGCTACCGCCCGACGCGGGGAAGAACACCCCATATACCTCGATGCGTAGGCATCCGGCGTCGTTCACCGGTTCGGCGAATGACGCGGTGAGGGTCTGGCCGGCATCTTCGAAAGTGGTGGAGAGCGCGTTGCGCGTCATGAGATCTTTCCCCGTCAGAAGGGTGGAACGGGCGTTGTCTGTAGTGAAGGACGTGCCTTCGGGCAGGGTGAGGGATACCGATTCGACGCCTTCGCCGGCTTCGGTCGTTCCTTCCCAGGTTATGCGGGTCTCAGTAGCTCCTAGGATGCTGTTGTCCCCAGCGGCGCTGGCGTTGGGTCGCGCCGAGCATTTCGACGTTTCGAGGGCCTGTGCGTTCGCGGGTAGCGCAAGCATCGCTATGGCGGCGATGAATGCCGTACATAGCGCCGCGAACAGCAGGCGCGAGGACTTGGTCAGTCTTGCGGTGGTGTTCATGGGCCTCATCTTTCTGTGACATTCCCTCGTGCCTGCGCGGCGAGGAGACGGATGCGGTTTTTGCAGCGGGGCGCGCTTTCGACGAGGGGTTCGCCTGCGCCAGGAAGCGCGCTCCGCTGCAAAACAGGGGCAAAACAGGCCGAGGCGAAGGAGGGAGATCCTTCGCCTCGGCGCTTTACGCGGAAATTATTAGCTCAGCCACTTGGAGGTGAGCTCGTCGATGGTGCCGTCCTCCTGCAGGGCGGCGATGGCATCGTTGATGGCGGCGGTCAGCGCTTCGTTGTCCTGCGAAACGGCAACAGCGTATTCTTCGCCAGTGGCGGCGTTCTTCACGACCTCAGCGTCGGAGTAGGCTTCGGCCAGCATCTTCTCGACGACGGCCTTATCCATGCAGACGGCGTCAGCCTGGCCGGCCTGCATGGCGGCGAAAGCGTCGGTGGCGTTGCCGTAGGGCTGAACCGTCGCGTTCGGGAAGGTTTCCTGGGCGAAGGTTTCGCCGGTGGTGCCGCTCTGGACGGCGATGGTCATACCCTTGACGTTGAGGTCTTCGTCAACGTTGTCGGACGTGATTTTGCTGCCCTTCATAACTGCGACGGACTGATCGGCGATGTAGTACGGATCGGTGAAGTCAACCGACTTGGCACGTTCGGGGTCGACCGTGATGCCGGAGATGCCGACGTCGGCCTGGCCGCCCGACTGGATGGCGGGGACGATGCCGTCGAACTGAATGGTGGTGAACTCGCACTCGAGGCCGAGTTTTTCGGCGATGGTTTTGGCGAGCTCGATGTCGAAGCCGACGTATTCGTCGCCGTCGAGGTTTTCGAACGGCGGGAAGTCGGGCGAGGTGGCAACCGTCAGGGTGCCCTCCTTTACCAGCGTGTAGTCGCTGGAGCTCGAGTTGTCGGAAGAGCAGCCGACCAGGCCCAGTGCCGCGACAAGCGCCGCGCATGCGGCAACTACGCTCAATTTCTTGAGTCTCATGTTGTTCCTTTCCCTGAACTACTGATTATGCGAAGAGTATGCACAAGGATTATACACGCGTCGGCACGGGCTTATTGCACCGTCTCGGGCATCGGGCGGTGGGCTGTCGTTTTTGGGAGGGGCTGCCTGGGCTCTCATTTTTCGGGTGCAGAAGGGCTTTGACGGCGATGCGGAGGAGAGGAGGGCGCGGCTTATAGGAATAAATAAAGGGAGGGGCTTCTCATTGAATAAAGCTCCTTAATTTGATCCCTGAATCGGTTTGGGATGGTATCTCTAAAGGAAGAGATCCGGGAGATCCAGAGGAGGGGTCATGAGATTGCCGCAGTTGTTTTCAAGGAAGAAGAAGGAATCTGTCTTGGTGGAATCGCCGAAAGACAACCCGTTTCATGAGGCGGAATGCGCTCGTGTGAAGGTAAGCGCGAGCGGTGAAGAGAACACCGTCGTTTTTCGCTGGATCAAAAACAGCAAAGCTGAGATCAAGGGGGCGCAAGCTGCGTTTCCCTATGATGGGAGCAAGGTTCCGGTTACCGTGTCGTCGCCGAGCAGCGCTTCATTTAGCATCGGTGTCAATATCGCTTTTCCTCAAGAGAAGCTTCCTAGATTGAGGGAGGAACTCGATCGCTTGAAGCGAGAGGAGCTTGTTTCGCCGTCTGCATCGATTGGCTACAACGTGGCCACTAGCCAAGCTATTCTGTTTCGTCGATCTCCCATGAGAAAGGGGGAAGGGGATTTGCCCGAATGGCAAACTGTTCTTGAGCAGAATCTTCAGATCTTGGTGGATGATTTCGAGGCCATCTTTCCCTTCGTGATGCGTTGTTTCGGTAGTAGGTAACTCCCAGGGAAGGAGTCGAGGGCAAGGAGCCGCCTTGTTCGATGTGATTGGTCAGGCGTGGTAACGAAGAAGGGGGCCCGTAGGCGGACCCCCTTCTGCATGTGTGCTCGTGAGGGGCAAGCACACATGCTCGTATGATTGTTTCGTTCGATCAATTGTCGAAAACACCGTCGTTGATTTCCTCGAGCGTACGCCCCTTGGTCTCCACGCCCCAAGCCGCAACGAAAATAGCTGCGACTATTGCGGTGATCAGCGAGACCCCAAAGATACCTGCCGCTCCGAGGCTGGTTCCAAGGAAATACGTGACCCATATTGGGTTGAGGATAGCGCCGATGCGGCCGAATGCGTTTGCAATGCCTGCACCACGAACTTTAACTTCGGTCGGGAAAGGTTCAGAAAGGTAAACGGAGCTGACGATAAGCGACCAGTAGTAAACCATTGCGGCCATAACGAAGCCAACGGCCATGATGAGAATGGTCTGATCGGCGGGGATGAGCGACCAGGCGAATCCGCAAACACCCGAAAGGGGGAGCAGGATGATCAGCTGAGGTTTGCGTCCGAAGCGGTCGATGAGCAAGCTCATGATGGCGACACCCACGGGGATGCCAAGGTTGATGACGACGGACATCAGCACAGAGTAGGTGACGTCGAATCCGCGGGTGACGAAGATGGTTGGCGTCCAGGAAACGATGGTGTATACGCAGACGAAATTGGTCCAGCAGAGCACGCAGGCGACGATAAGGCGCTTGAGGAGCGTTTTATTGGTGAAGAGCACCTTGGTGGGGAGTTGCTTTACCTCGCGTTTAGCCATTTCGGCTTCAATGAGCTCATCAGGCACATCGGGCACGTCGCGTCCGGCAGCTCGGGCTTCAGCTTCCCACTTGCTGACGAGTGCATTCGCCTCTTCATTGCGCCCCTTCATGGCGAGCCAGCGAGGCGATTCTTCCATGAACTTTACAAGGAGAATGGTGACGATGATGCCGGCGAGGCCGCAGAAAACGAAGATTGCACGCCAGCCGAAAATGGGCAGAAGAACAAGCGAAACGAAGGAAGCAAAAGGCGTTCCGCAGTTCGCTATAAGGCCTACCCATGCTTGGTATTTGCCTCGTTTGGTGGGCGGTGTGTATTCCGTCAGGGCGCTATAACCTGCAGGGTAGGCGGCGCCAAGGCCGATGCCCATAATAAAGCGACAGGCGATCAGGAAGTACATATCGGGCGCCATGCAGGCAGCAAGGCATCCGACCGAGAAAATGATCGTATTCGCGATGCAGGATTTAACGCGTCCGAAGTAGTCGGAAACCATACCGGCCATCAATCCGCCGCACAAATAACCAAAAGCGGTAATGGATACGAAAATCGCATTGAGGTTCGCATCGGACCACCCGCTTGCAAGAAGCTGGGCGATAATGGGACCTCCGACGTTCATGTCGAGACAATCGCAGAAGCATACGCCTCCGATCAGCCACATGGCCTTTTTCTGGAAAGACCCAGAAGGCAGGCGATCCAAACGGGCAGCGATGCCATGGAATGACATTTGAGTTTCTTGCGACTGCAGGTTTGCAACTCGCGCGTCGATGTTGGCAACAGAACTCATAGTCTCCCCCTTTCATCGTGGAATGCCGAGCATTCCCCCTCCTTGTGCGCGCGCGAGGCGCGACTTCCTAACGTCCGCCTTCTCCCCTCAGAGGGAGGACGCAGTTTCATCTAATCACCTTCTGAAAGTTGTGAAGTCGCGGTCATTTGAGGCTGCAAAACTCCGAAAGTCGCCATTTAAAGATCCAATGACGATCCGGAAAAAAAGAAAGCAGATGACGGCCAGAGGCGTCATCTGCTTTCGGGAAAAGAGATAGGAGCTTCGTATCTAGGACGTGAAGAACTTCTCTTTAATCAGATCTACCGGCATATCTGCATTTACCCATAGCTCTTCACCTACCGTTGCCTGGCGAAGAAGCATGCTGAGCCCTGGCACTATTGTGTGGCCGCTAGCTTCCGCTTCACGGAGAAGCTTGGTTTTACGTGGGTCGTACACCGTGTCGGCAACGGCGACTTCGGGCGGAATTAGGCTTGTGTCGATGACCGCCATATTCTCGAGGTCGCCCATTCCTACGCGGGTCGCATTGACGAACAGGGCGGAATCGCTGGCGCTTTCGATAAGTGCATTTGTATCGGATAAGTCCAGGAGTTGCATCTTGCATCCCGTTTTTTCTGCAAGGGATGCAATCTTTTGGGATGTTTCAGCGAAGAATTCGTCTTTTCTGTTAAAGACGTTTATTTCGGCAACTCCATCGAGTGCCGCCTGCGTGTAGATGGCCGATCCTGCCCCGCCAGCACCTACGAGAGTTATTTTTTGCCGATTATTTC
Organism: uncultured Eggerthella sp.; assembly: GCA_959607715.1. GTDB lineage: Bacteria > Actinomycetota > Coriobacteriia > Coriobacteriales > Eggerthellaceae > Anaerotardibacter. The sequence continues at coordinate 159,727 of CAUHNN010000002.1, forward strand.
TATTCCGGTATCGGCGACGCCACGCATGAATCCAGCACCGTCAGTGTTGTGGCCTATGGCTCTCCCGTTTTCGAATACTACGGTGTTGACTGCGCCCATGAGTTCTGCGGCAGGCGATAGCTCATCAAGATATTCAAGGACTTTCGTTTTGTATGGCATGGTGACGTTGCATCCGCGAAAACCTAAGACGTTCATTCCGCGAACCGCTGCTTCAAGGTCTTCCTCTCGCGCTACGTCGTAGGCGAGGAAGATGCAGTCTATGCCTAGATATTCAAACGACGTGTTGTGCATGGCCGGCGACAAAGAATGTTCAACAGGTGTTCCGATGACGGCGATCGTCTTGGTGCGTCCGGACACGCGGTCTGTTTCCCCCATGATTCCTCCTTGTTCCATGGATTTCGACGCTTTGATTGTCTGTAACCACCAAAGGAAAAGTCCAATAAGCAACGACTAAGCAGATACGTTTTCAATTGAGAACTTAAATTATCGTCACTGTCTATTTAGAGCGCTTCGGGGCATCCTTTTGTAAGGGAATCCATCGAAGGAGGCGCCTCTTTTCGCTTCAAAGCAAGGAGGTGATAGCGGGGATCGTCTCTATTGAATTATTTAAAGATGGGATTCTTGATGAGGGGATTTTCTATAGGGAAGATCGTTTATGGGATTGCTTTGGGAAGGCACGGCGAAGGGGACAGCCATGAATCTTGCCCATTTGTACTACTTCAAAAAGCTTGTAGAGCTGCGTAATTATTCGCGTGCGGCGGAGGAGCTCTACATCGCTCAGCCTACGTTGTCTCTTGCCGTTTCAAGTTTGGAGCGGGAGCTAGGCTGTTCTCTCGTGAAAAAGAAGCGCAGTGTTCTTGAGCTGACTGAAGAGGGCGAAGAGTTTTACGAAGCGGTAGTTTATGCCACGAATGCTCTCGATAATGCGGTTTGCCTCATCAAGGAGAAGGTGACGGCCCAATATGGCACGATTCGCGTGGGGACGGTTTACTCCATCCAGGACCCCACATGGTCTGAGGCCATTCGAGCGTACTATCGAGCATCGAGTAGGAAAGCGCAGATCAGCTGGAAGCAAGGAACGACGGAAGGCTTAATGAGGGACCTGAAGAACGGCACGCTTGATGCGATAATGGCGGGTGTTTTGGGGAAAGGCGATGCAGAAATAGAGTCCATACCTGCTTTTGCGCAAAGCGCTGTAGCCGTGGTCAGCAAAGATCATAATCTAGCTTCAAGATCATCGATTTCCCTTGATGATCTTGAAGGGTATCCCGTTATTACATATCGAAACAAGAGGGGCCCCTTTGCTCGGGAGGCGGAACGTCTTTTCGAGGGGCGCCACGGCCTGAGCGTCCAGTACGACTACAATGACGAGATCACGCTTGCCTCTCTTGCGTCTGTAAGCACGAAGGTCGTGGCAGTGACGTGCCACTCCTGGCTTCTGGACGCATTCCATGATGTTGTGAAGCTGCCCATTGCCGAAGCGCCCCAGGACTTCCATCGTTTCTATATCAGCTACCGGAAAAAAGGCAGATTGCCGTTGGCTGTGGATGAATTCGTTGGCTTCATGAAGAACTACGACTTTTCGAACGTGTCTCCTCGGGAGTCTCAGTCGTAGATCATTTGCGTTCCATATGAATAAGCGATTTCTTTTGCTTTCCTTCGGTTTTGAAGGCGTTCATTAACTGATCTTATTGTCCTTCCTTCGTTTGCGAGCGCTTATTTGCTTGGCCCCTTCGACTTTTTGATACTTGAACTGCAAAGTCGGCATGAATCAGGGGCTTAGTCGGCTCGCTGGTTTGGAGAAGGAGGCAAACATGAAGATCAAGGACGTAACAATGACCGACGAGTTCGGCGAGATAGTCCAGGTGGGAATTATCGTGGAGGATCTCGAAAAGGCCAAAAGGGGCATGCTCGATGTCTTCGGGCTGGCTCCTGATGCCGGCGGGGAATCATTGTACAAAGATTGCATTTACAAGGGTTCGGACGAGCTGATTGATGCGCCGGTACTGGCTGCATTCTATAACTTCTTCAATATCCAGCTTGAGCTGTTGCAGCCTATTGGTGATGTCGACACGGTGTGGAGCGACTACCTGAAGATGGGCCAATCGGGATTGCATCATATCCGCTTTGATGTCGATGACCAGGACAGGGCGAATCAGCTCATGGCGGAGAAGGGGATAGGGATTTGGATGGAGGGTCGATCTCTCATTAATCCTGCGTCTCGTTTTACGTATTACGACTCAATCGAAAAACTCGGATTCATCGTTGAAGCGGTAACACGAGCCTAGATTCGCAGCTGCTTGTCCGATTTTAAGCGGATTGTTGGAGGACTTTCAGGGAGGAGTTCGACATGGGGAAGATAAAAGTGGCTGTTCTGGGCTTGAACCAGGGCGCAAAAGCTGCTCGGGATGCTGCGGCGAGCGAGCGATTTGACCTGGTGGCGGTTGGCGGTTTTGGGGAGCAGGCCGAAACCGTAGCAGAAGAGGCGAAGGCGCCCCTTTACGAGGATTATCGGGTTTTGCTGAAAGAAGTGTCACTGGATGGGGTGGTGATCGCCCTTCCAAATGGCCTTCATTGGCCTGCGGTCGAAGCGGCTTTGGACGTCGGTATTCGGAATATTCTGCTTGAGAAGCCTATAGCTGATAGTGAAGAGGACGCGCTCAAGATAATCGAAGCGTGCGGGAGGGCGCAAGCGACTCTTTTAATTGGTCATCAAAGGCGTTCGTCTGCGACGATGCTTTTCCTTAAGCGCTTTATTGAAGAGGGAAATCTGGGCGATTTGGTTGGAATCCAGTGCTCGGCCACCTACGTCAAGCCCGATAGTTATTTTGTTGGGTGGCATACAGAGACGGGGCCATTGCTGCTGAACACTATTCACGATGTCGACGATTTCCATTATTTCACGGGGCGAAAAGTGGAGCGCGTGTACGCCGCAGCTCGCAATTCGATTCGCAATGGGAAGATCGAGGACTCTGTTTCTGCGGTCTTGGAATTCGAAGGCGGTTTGACCTGCTCGTATTTCGTTTCCGATGGTGTTCCGTCGCCGTGGGGGTACGACATGGCTGCCCAGGAAATGCGTTTTATGAATTGCTATCACGGCGAAAACAGCTTGCGTGTCTTCGGAACGAAGGGTTCCTTTGGATTGCCCAACATGGATTTCTTCGACTACTTGCCTGAACGCTATGGATGGACGGAACCGCTGCAGAGGCATCATTTCGAGGTGGGGCGGCCCGATCCTGCGACTGCAACGCTCGATCATTTTGCCGATTTGTGCGACGGGATCGAAACGGTTCCTCGTTGTACCGGCGAGCAAGGTTTGGCGACGCTCAAGGTTGTCCAAGCTCTGCTTGAGTCGGCTAAAACAGGAAAGATTGTTCAGTGCGACTAATGGAACGAGGTCTCTGAGCAATTGCGGGGAGAGCGGGGAGCCAGCCGGAAGGCTGGTTCCCCGCTGCTGATTTCTTGCGATGTAACTTTTTTGCTTTTTCGGGTAAGGTGTTTTTCGCCTCGTTTCCGAACGGTAATCTAGGCCAAAGAATATATACGCTAGACCCCGAAAGGGACCTACATGAGTGAAACGCAGTCGACGGCGCTCAGGGCATCGCGCGCCGTAATTGGAATAGCACTTTCAGGGGCTCTTGCGCTGGGCATGGCGCCCCTTGTGCCAAACCAGGCTTATGCGGACGATCCAGTTACGGCTGATGGATCGGCATCCGCTGAGCCCCAGGGCTTTAGCAGCGAGACGGAGGCGACCTCCTACGATCGGGCGGTCATCTGGGCCGCAGGCGTCGATGATGCATCCATGGTGGAAGAGGTCTATCCGGAAAGCCGAGAGCAGAATCTTCGTGCCCGTGCGGCGACCCCTTCGGTTAAGCCCATGACCTTCAGCGACGAGATGCTGTACTTCTGCAAGTACGAAAGCAGCTGCAACTACGATCAGGGCTTAAGTTCCGGCGACGGCTACAACGCTATGGGCTACTTTCAGTTCGATCGCCGCTACGGGCTGGGCAATTTCCTTCAGGCCGTGTACAACTACAACCCCACGCGCTACAAGTGCCTGAAGGTCATCGGCGACAAGTACAACTGGAACACCAATCGCGCTACCCGTAGCAACGGTAAGTTCACTACTTTCGGGAATGATCTGAACACCGCCTGGCACGCTGCCTACAAGGCGAACCCCACTGAATTTTCTCGCCTCCAGAATGGCTGGGCTTACACGCAGTACTACGATGGCCCAGCCGGTGTCCGAGGGTCGCTTAAGGCCTTCGGCATCAACACCGATGATCGTGCCGACTGCGTAAAGGGCCTTGTTTGGGGCATGTCCAACCTATTTGGCCAGGGCGGCGGCGCTAGCTACGTGAACCAGGGGCTGTATTACGGCTGCAATTGGTTCTTCAAGCAGGCGAAGATCAATAATTCCATGACCGATGTCCAGCTTGTGACTGCCTTGTGCGATACGGTGGTGAGTAAGGTGGCCTCGCGTTATCCGAGCCAGCCGGAATACCATCAGGGTTGGCAGAATCGCTACAAAAAAGAAAAGGCGGATTGTCTGGAGTATCTGAAGGGCTACAGGAGCGCGTGGCGTCAAATTGGGGGCTATTGGTACTGGTACGATGCTTCGGGCAACCGAGCTACTGGATGGGAATACATAAAAAATAAATGGTATTACTTCAACTCCGCAGGAGTCATGCAGACCGGTTGGGAGAAAGTTTCTGGTAAGTGGTATTACCTTGGAACGAGCGGCGCAATGAAGACCGGCTGGCAAGAGGTGTCGGGAAAATGGTATTTCTTCAGTGAAAAAGGAGCGATGCAGACCGGTTGGCTTGTTCGCCCTGATGAAAAAAAATATTACCTGCAGGATTCTGGGGCAATGTTGAGCCAAGGGTGGCATGTGGTTGATGGAGATAAATACCACATGAGCGAAAAAGGTTCAGTTGAGATTGGGTGGATCTCCCTTTCCGAGGGAAGGTACTATCTCGATGAAGACGGCATTATGCAGACCGGTTGGGAGAGGGTTTCAGGTAAGTGGTATTACTTGAACAAAGACGGCATTATGCAGACCGGTTGGGAGATGGTCTCGGGTAAGTGGTATTTCCTTGACGATGAAGGCGTCATGCAGGCTGGCTGGCTTGTTCGCCCGAGTGGCGCAAAATACTATCTATTCTCAAGCGGCTCCATGGCTTCTCCTGGCTGGAATAAAATAGATGGCAAATGGTACTACATGGGTTCTTCTGGCGCGGTTAAGGTTGGTTGGATCAAGCTGGATGACAAGTGGTATTACATGGATCGCGCTGGGGTTATGAAAAAGGGCTGGCTTGAATTGAGTGGGAAATGGTATTTCCTTGATGACAAGGGAGCCATGAAAACTGGCTGGCTGAAAAGGGGGACTAAAACCTATTACCTTAATTCCAAGGGAGTCATGCTTACGGGTAAGCAGACGATCGACGGGAGAATCTATCGTTTTTCATCCTCCGGCGCTTTGCTCTAATTTGATTCGCGCCTCTTACGAATACGCAAATAAGGCCCCGAGAGGTAGATTGAACTGCGCCCCAAAACTTGGACGCGTTAAATCATAACCTCTAGGCGGCCTC
>CAUHNN010000003.1 GCA_959607715.1 uncultured Eggerthella sp.
GGGAGGCCGCCTAGAGGTTATGATTTAACGCGTCCAAGTTTTGGGGCGCAGTTCAGACGAAGAGCGGGGCTTGCGGGAAAATCAAAGCGGGTTATCACCCCTGCGCCTTACGAATGGGCGCGCTCGAATTCCTTCATGTAGTCGACGAGAGCCTGAACGCCTTCGATGGGCATGGCGTTGTAGATGCTCGCGCGCATGCCGCCGACGCTGCGGTGACCCTTGATGTTCTCGATGCCGACCTTCTTCGCGCCGGCGACGAACTCGGCGTCGAGATCAGCGTCGCCCGTGACGAAGGGGACGTTCATGATGGAGCGATCCTCTTTGCGCGCGGTGGCCGTGTAGAAGTCGGTGGAATCGAGGTAGTCGTAGAGAATCGCGGCCTTTTCCTCGTTGCGCTTCTTCATGGCCGCAAGACCGCCCTGGGCCTTGAGCCACTTGAAGACCTTGCCGCAGATGTAGATGCCGTAGCACGGAGGCGTGTTGGACATGCTGTCGGCGTCGACCTGCGTCTTGTATCGCATGATGGTGGGCGTGTTGGGAAGCCACTCTTCCTTGACCAAATCGTCGCGGACGATAACGATGACCACGCCGGCAGGACCGATGTTCTTCTGAACACCGCCGTAGATCAGGCCGTACTTCTCAACGTCGACAGGCTCGGACAGGAAGCACGACGACACGTCGCTGACAAGCGGGATGTCGCCGGTCTCGGGCAGCTTGTGGTAGTGGGTGCCGTAGATGGTCTCGTTCTCGCAGATGTAGACGTAGTCGGCGTCTTCGCGGAACTCGAGCTCGTCGACGTTGGGGATGTAGGAGAAGTTGCCGTCCTCGCTCGACGCGACACAGCGCGCGTCGCCGAAGAGGGAAGCCTCCTTGAAGGCCTTCTTCGACCAGGAACCCGAGACGATGTAGTCGGCCTTGCCGTTGAGCATGAGGTTCATCGGGATGGCGGCGAACTGCTGGGTGGCACCGCCCTGGAGGAACAGAACGCGGTAGTTGTCGGGGATGCCCATGAGTTCGCGCAGGTCGGCTTCGGCCTCTTCGATGATGCCCTTGAACGCCGCAGAGCGATGGCTCATCTCCATAACCGACATGCCGGTGCCCTTGTAATCGAGCATTTCCTCAGCAGCCTCGCGCAGCACCTCTTCGGGCAACACGGCGGGGCCGGCAGAAAAGTTGTAAACCCTTCCCATACAGCCTGATCCTTTCCATTCGCCGCATCCGTGCGAAAGCGCGCCTTGCGCGCATGCGGGCAACAGGTGCGACAGCCTCGTATAACGTTTGTCACTTTATCACGATGGAGGCGCACGAGACGCTCAATTACGCAGGAGATGCCGAGAGAAGCGCCGAAGGCGGAAAAGTGGCGCCGCCCGTGGCGACCGCAGCGCGTTTCGCCCGCGGCGTTGTGCTAGGCTGATCCAGGCAATCGAGGGGTTGATTGCATCCTTTCGCCCCTGATGGGAAGGGGCGCTGTCTCAGGAAGGCGCATGCGATGAAAGGCGATCAGCCCCGTTTCTTCGACGTCATAGACGACAAGAGCTTCCGCGATCTCATGCGAACCGCTCAGCGGCGCGCGCTCACCTGGAGCGAGCTTCTCGAGCATCCGCTGCCCCCTGCACTCAGCCCCCGCGAGACGCGTCGCGCGCTCGAATCGCTCGGCCGCTGTCTGGGGGTCCACCTCTTCGAGGGGTCCAACGGCGAGCTTCTGTGGTACCGCCGCACCTACGAGATCGAAGACGCCTTGGCGAAGATCGACGCCGGCGCCGCCCTCCTCGCCACGGCTCTCGAGGGCTCGCGCCGCTACGGCATCGCTGAAGACCTTCGCCACCGCGAAGCCACGGGCGCGCTTGCGCTGGCCAACTTCGAGGCGGTGCCGAGGGACTCCTGCGCACTCGAGCCTTCCCACGCCAAGCGCGTCTTGGGGGCGTACCGCGAAATCGACCGAACGCTCCCCTCCTTGGCCGGCGAAGCGCTCACCGCGCGCCGCATCGTGGCGATCGCCGAGCGGCTCATCTCCTGCGCCGGCTTCGAGGCCAGCGCCCATGCACGTTGGAGGATCGGCACCCCGCCGGAGCGAGCCGCGATCCTCGAGCGCCTCGACGTCGTGTGCGCCTGGGTCAACAACCCTCCATCGAGCGACGACACCCCCCTGCTCAGGGGCATGCTCGCCGGCGCCGCCCTACGCGAGCTTTCCGCGTTCGGCTGCGTCAACGGGCTGGTGTCCTCGCTCGTCTCGCGCCTGTGCTACCTCAAAGACGGCAGCGCGGCCCTGGCGGCGATCGCGCCCTGCGCGGCCCTGGCGCAGTGGGTTGCCGGCGAAGACGAAGCCGCACCGTGCACGTACGACGAGTACGCCGCGACGCGCATGAACACCCCGAGCGATCTGACCATCTGCCAAACCATCAACGCACGCTGCCTTGTCGCCGCGCTCGAAGAGGCCCAATCGCTCATCAGGCGCGCACAGGCTCAAACGCAGTCCATTGAATCCCTGCTCGAGAGCAACCCGCTGATCAACGAGCGCCAACGCCGCACGCTGCTTCTTCTCTCGCACCATCCCGACCAGGTGCTTTCCATCGGAGACTACCAGCGCGACCACGGCACCTCCTACGCCACCGCGCGACGCGACCTGCTCTCGCTCGAGGGCCTCGACTTCGTGAAGAGCTCGGTACGCAACAAGAGACTCGTCTTCGAGGCGAACCGCGCCCTGTTCATCGCCGTGAAAACGGCTGAACCCGAAAACGACGGACACGAAGGCGAAGCTCTCTAGTTCACGCCTAAAAACGATCCCCGCGAAGAGATAGCTACCGCTCGCCGACGCGAGGGAACCGACCGCCCCCGCTCGCCTGAAACACCTGCGACCTTCTTCGCCCTTCGCCGTGTTCGCATGATTTCAATCAATAGGCATCAATACCGTTTCCTCTTCTTTTCCATTTTCTGAAGAAATAGGTATCTGTTCACCTTTTCATTTTGAACAGTTGGATCTCGCAAACGGGCGCACGAACACCCTCACCTTCCCCTCATCTGTTCATCGGCCCTCCTTCGCCCCGTTTTCTATCGTGGACATGCGACGAAACCCCGCCGCAGCACACGAAGACCTCCGACGAAAGGAGCGCCATGCTGGAGAACATGTTCTTCAACCAGTACGCATGGATACTGTTCATCGCGCCCTTCGCCGGACTGCTCACCGCAGCCCTGGCGAAGCGGACCGATCCCGTGATCAGAGGGAATAAGATCCTTCGACACGACCTCCCCGCCCGCGTGTCCCACTGGAGCCATGCCATAGGCACCGTGGTCCTTCTGATCTCCGGCATCATCCTCGGAACCAGGCTCACTCCCGCCCTCAACGCCGGAGGCGAGGCATCGCTCGTGTGGTTCAACGCCCACTTCGTCTTCGCCTGCTTCTTCCTCTACGGAACCTTCTTCTGGCTCGGCGACACCATCGTCTCCCCCCCATCGCCTGCGCGAGCATGCTCCGTCCAAGGGCGCCCTCAAGTCAATCATCGACCACTACGGATCCCTCCTCAAGATCAAAGGCTGCACCTACCCGCGCGAGGAAAAGTACTTCGAAAGCGAGCGCACCGCGTTCCTCGCCGCCGTCGGCTTTTCCGTCCTCGTCATGATCAGCGGCATCGCCAAGGCGCTCGCCCACGTGTTCGCCCTGCCCGCCGATCTCATGGGCATCGTCACCTGGACGCACGACATCGGGGCTTTCCTCATGCTCCTGTTCCTGCTCGCCCACGTCTTCTTCGGCGTCTTGATCCCCATCGCCTGGAAGGCTGCCCCCTCCATGATCCACGGATACATCGACCTCGAAGACGCTCGACACGAGTTCCCCGCTTGGGTCGAGAAGCTCGAGAAGGAAGCACGCGCCGACAGCGCCCCGAACGCGTCGCGCGAGAAAGGAACGAGCCATGGCGCATAACGATCCCTCCCTCGAAGGCGGCCTTGCTTCACCGAAGGACACGTCTTCTTCCGGCGGCCTGACCCGCCGCCGTTTCCTCGGCATCGTCGGCGGTGCCGGCATCGGCGCCCTGCTTGCAGGGGCGGGCGTCACGACCTTCCTCCTGCCCGACGAGGTCTACGCCTTCGAAACCTCCGACGGCTACCTGCTCGTCGACACGAAGAAGTGCGCCGGATGCGAGACGTGCATGCTCGCCTGCTCGCTGGCGCACTTCGGCAAGGCCAACAAGAGCCTCTCCCGCATCCAGGTGAAGAAGAACCCCCTGGGCAACTTCCCCGACGAAATCGGCCAGAACCAGTGTCGCCAATGCGCTGACCCCGGCTGCGTGAAGGCCTGCCCCACCGGCGCCATGCACGTCGACGACGAAACCGGGCTGCGCATGGTCGACGAGGAAAAGTGCATCGGCTGCGAAAGCTGCATCGCGGGCTGCTACTTCACCCCCTCGCGCGTCCAGTGGAACTTCGAGGAAAAGCACGCTCAAAAGTGCGACCTGTGCAAGAACACCCCCTTCTGGAACGAGGAAGGCGGCCCCGACGGCATGCAGGCCTGCGTTTCCATGTGCCCGGTCAGCGCCATCTCCTTCACCAAGGAACTGCCCAAGCAGGAAGACTCCGGCTACCTGGTCAACCTACGCAACGAGCACTGGGCGAAGATCGGCTTCCCGATCGACGACGAGGGCAAGGTCCTTCCCTGCGTCTCGCTGCCGCCCGATCCCGAAGCCGTGATCTAGCCCACCTCAACCCACGATAAGGAGACAAAGATGAGTGAAGCCACTGGCGGCTACATGGGATCGATCCTCGTGCTCGATCTCACCGAAAAATCGTACGAGATAATCGATTCCGCGCCCTATCAAGAGTGGGGCGGCGGACACGGCATGGGTTCGGCCCTGTTCTGGGACTACTGCGAAGACAAGACGGTCGGCCCCTTCGACGAGGGCAACGTCGTCACCATTTCCACGAGCCCTTTCTCCGGCACCCCCGTCCCCGCCGGCGCGGGCCGCGTCGAGATCCAGGGCATCGGCTCGTTCGCCGACCCCGAATGGTTCACCCGCTCGAGCATGGGCGGGCGCATCTCGAGCATGATGAAAGCCGCGGGATTCGACGCGACGGTCATCAAGGGCAAGGCCGCTAACCACACCTGGATCAACGTCGTCAACGGCTCCATCGAGTTCCGCGACGCCGACGAGGACGGGCTGTGGGGCCTCGACACCGCCGAAACCCAGACGCGCGTGTGGGAGCGCGTGACGGGCGGCGTCGAGGACGGCGACTGGTACGAGCTCAGCGATTCGCGCGACGGCGGACGCACCACCCAGAAGCCCGCCGTCATCTGCATCGGTCCCGCTTCCGAGAACCTCGCGCGCAGCGGCACCATCACCACCGACGGCGCTCACCAGGCCGGCCAGAGCGGGCTGGGCGCCGCATGGGGAGCGAAGAACCTCAAGTGCATCAGCTTCGTCGGCTCGAAGAGCGTTCCCGTCGCCGACCCCGCTGCCCTGCTCGATGTGCGCCTCGAGTACCAGAGGCGCTTCGTCTACAAGATCGACAACCCCTCGCTTGAGATGCCCTGGCCCGACGCCACCGCCTACGATGCGCGCATCTGGGGCACCATCACCCGCAACCCCGGCTCCGGCGGCGCATACTTCTCGTCGCGCGACATGCTCACGCGTCCCTACGGCTGCCCCGGCTGCACGCGCAACTGCCGCCACAACTTCGACGACGGCTTCGCCAACGGCTCGATGTGCGCCGCCTCCATGTACTACCTCACGGCAGACAAGAAGGAGGACATGATCTACGCCGCGGGCCTGCTCAACCGCCTCGGCATCAACGGCTTCGACCGCGGCTTCCTCGACTACCTGCGCAGCCTCTACAAGATGGGCATCCTCGGTAAAGGCAAGGAAATCGACACCGACCTCCCCTTCGACAAGTACGGGTCGCGTGAGTTCATCGAGGAATTCCTCTTCTCGATCGCCTACCGCAGGGGCATCGGCGACACGATGGCCGAAGGACCGGCACGCGCCGTCAAGGCCTGGGGCCGCTGGGAAGAGGACTCGAAGTCGGGCCTGTTCCCCTATCCTCAGTGGAACTACTACCAACACTACGACCCGCGTCTCGAGGTGGAGTGGAGCTACGGATCGGTGCTCGGCGAGCGCGACATCAACACGCACGGCATCAACGCCCACGTCCACTGGATGCCCTACATCTGCGACATGGCCAAGCAGGACTACATCCTCAGCGCCGAGCAGGTGGTCAAGCAGCTCTCCGCTTCGACCGGCTTGCCCGAAAAGAGCTTCGACTACAGCGAGGAGGGCATCTACAGCGATGAAAAGGTCGCCACGATCGCCTGGCAGCGCCACTACAGCCGCTTCTGGCTCGACTCGATGAACCTCTGCGACTCGGTGTGGCCCACCCTCATCAACTACAACGACCCCAACATGGACACCACCGGCGCAACGCCTAACTTCGAGCCCCGCATGTTCACAGCCGTCACCGGCGTGCCCCTCACCTACGAGGAAAGCCTCGAGCGCGGCAAGAAGGCCTACCTGCTCGACCGCGCCATCTGGTACCTCCAGGGCCGCACGCGCGAGATGGAGACCTTCGCCGACTACGTCTTCGAGGTCCCCACCAAGAACCCCTACCCCCTCACCGTGCTGAAGGACGGCAAGTGGGTCTTCGACGACTGCATCGGCCGCGTTTTGGACCGCGAGAAGTTCGAGACGGTCAAGGACCGCTTCTACGAAATGGAAGGCCTCGACAGCAAGACGGGCTGCCCGACGCGCGCAACGCTCGAGTCCTACGGGCTCGGCTACGTCGCCGATGCGCTTGAGCGGGCGGGAATCGAGGGGGTCTAATGTCTGCCGAGGAACAACTGCTTGAACTGGCGAGCCCCGAAGAGCTCGCCGAGCTCGGCTCGTTCGACGTGCCGAGTCCCGAGAGGGCGCGCTACCTGCTGAGGGAGCTCGGCTGGGAAGAGCGCTTCGAGGCGATACGCGATCACGAGCGTGCGCTTTCCCGCCGTCTGGTGGAAAGGCTATCAGCGCTCGACAACGTCAAGCTCTACGGCAACGGGCGCTTCGCCGACGATCGGCTCGGCATCGCCTCCTTCAACGTCTCCGGCACCGATCCAAGCGACGTGTCGCTGTTCCTCGACGCCCAGCGCATCGCGGTGCGCACCGGCTCCCACTGCGCTCAGCCGCTCCATCGAAGCCTCGGCATCGAGCAATCGTGCCGAGCCTCCATCGGCTTGTACAACGACGAGGGAGACATCGACGCGCTCAGAGACGCGCTCGGCTCGATGCGCGACACCGTCACGCGCCGCATCATGGGAATGTTCCCCTGACCCCCTCGACGGCCATCCCGCCCTGGAGCATAATGACGAACAGGGATTATCCGGAGGCCACTTGGGCCCTCGGACAAGAGAGGGGAATCAACATGGACACCATTCGATGGGGCATCATCGGCTGCGGCGACGTGGTCGAAACGAAGAACGGACCTGCGCTGTACCTGGCCGACCATTCCGAACTTGCGGGGATATGGAACCGCACGACCGCGAAAGCGCGCGACTGGTGCGCACGCCACGGGCACGGGCGCGCCTACGAGACCCTCGATGAATTGCTCGCCGATCCGTCGATCGACATCGTCTACGTCGCCACGACGCCCAACTGCCACAAAGACCACGCGATCGCCGTGGCGCGTGCCCGCAAGCACTGCTACCTCGAGAAGCCCCTTGCCCTTTCATGGCAAGATGCGCAGGACATCAAACGCGCCTTCGATGAAGCGGGGACACGCTGCTTCGCCGCCCACTACCGCCGCGGCATGCCCCGCTACCGCGAACTGAAGCGCCTGCTCGACGAAGGAACCATCGGCACCGTGCGCGGCATCGACGTCATACGCACCCAACGCCAAACCGCCGAAGAGCGCCTCCCCGAAGATCAGAAGCCGTGGCGCGTGCGCCCCGAGATCTCCGGCGGGAGCCACTTCTATGAAGGCGACGCCCATATGCTCGACCTGATCGACTTCCTGGCAGGCCCACTCGAGGACTGCAGCGTCGCCGTCACCAATCAGACGCATTGCTACCCCGGCGAAGACGCCGTTTCGCTCAGCGCCGTTTCCCAACGGGGAATCATGGTGTCGGGCATGTGGTGCTACGCAACCTACAAGGCGATCGACCGTTTCCTTGTGTACGGAGACGCGGGCAGCGTCGAGTTCTCGTACTACGACAACGCCGGCGCACTCCACTTCGAGGCGCTCGTCGATCGTGGGGCAACCGCGCACGAGGGCGTCATGGGCGGGCTTCGCGAAGAAGCGGCGCTTTCCCAGTGGGATGTCGCGGTTCCCGCGCAGTCCTACCCCGGCCTCGGACAGGTTCAGGATATCGTCGACGAGCTGCGCGGAATACCCGGCGCAAAATGCCACAGCACGCTCGATTCGGCGCTGCGCTCGCTGCGCATCACATGCCTGGCGCGCGAGAAGATGAAGAAGAAGACCCAGGGATAAGATCGATCGAACCTGCCCCGCAACCACGAGAAAAGGCTCGGAACCATTCGGCTCCGAGCCTTTCTTTTGCCGTTTCTCTTCGAGACACGCTATGCCGCGAAGAGGAGAAGCGAAGCGTTTTCCAACGCCGGGTTACTTGACCCAGGTGAACATGGAACGGATCTTCTCGCCGGTGGTCTCGATCTCGTGGGTGTTGATGGCCTCACGCTGCTCGAGGAGCCACTTGTGGTCGTTCTCGCAGTCGGCGACGAACTCGCGGGCGAAATCGCCGTTCTGGATGCGCTTGAGGATCTCGCGCATAGCCTCGCGGGACTGCTCGTTGATGACCTTGGGGCCAGCGTAGTACTCGCCGTACTCAGCGGTGTTGGAGATGGAGTAGTTCATGAAGTGGATGCCCTTTTCGTACATGAGGTCCACGATCATCTTCATCTCGTGATAGCACTCGAAGTAAGCGAGCTCGGGCGGATAGCCTGCCTCGGTCAGGGTCTCGAAGCCCGCCTTGACGAGCTCGACGAGACCACCGCAGAGAACGGCCTGCTCACCGAAGAGGTCCTCTTCGGTTTCCTCGGCGAAGGTTGCCTTGATGATGCCGGTACGAGCACCGCCGACGCCCCAGCAGTAGGAAAGGGCGATATCCCATGCGTTGCCGGTTGCATCCTGGTAGACGCAAGCGAGATCCGGCACGCCGGAGCCCTCGGTGTACTGACGGCGAACGATGTGGCCGGGGCCCTTAGGGGCGCACATGATGACGTTGACATCCTCGGGAGCCTTGATGTAGCCGTAGTGGATGTTGAAGCCATGGGCGAAGGCAAGGGTCTTGCCGGCGGTGAGGTGAGCCTCGATGTGCTCCTTGTAGACCTCAGGCTGCTTCTCGTCGGGAACGAGGATCATGATGAGATCGGCTTCCTCGGCAGCCTGATCCATGGAGACGACCTTCAGGCCAGCCTCTTCGGCGACAGCCCAGCTCTTGGAGCCTTCACGAAGACCGACGCGAACGTCGACGCCGGAATCCTTGAGGTTGAGCGCATGCGCATGACCCTGGGAACCATAGCCGATGATGGCGACCTTCATGCCCTGGATAACCTTAGGATCGACATCCTCTTCGTAATAAATAGTTACAGCCATGATGATTCTTCCCTTCTTCTAATGACTGACTTCAACAAATGTATGGAACATCGCGACCGGCGGGGCAAGGCTAGCTGACCTTAGACCCGCGCGACATAGCGATAATACCCGTGCGGATGATCTCCTTGATGCCGTAGGCACGCAGAAGATCCTCGATGCCGGCGATCTTGGATGCATCGCCGGTGACTTCGATGGTGAGCGACGATTTGCCCACGTCGACGATCTTGGCGCGGAAGACGTTGGCGATTTCGATGATCTCGCTTCGGCGCTCGGGGTTAGCGTGGACCTTGATAAGGACCAGCTCGCGCTCGATCGCCTCTTCCTGCGTGAGGTCGGTGATCTTATGGACGCTGATCAGCTTGTGGAGCTGCTTGGTGATCTGCTCGTAGGCCACGTCGTCGGCCATCATGATGACGGTCAAGCGCGACATGGTGGCATCCTCGGTCGGGCCGACCGACAGGGACTCGATGTTGAATCCGCGGCGAGAGATCAAGCCGGTCACGCGGGACAGGACGCCGGGCTTGTTCTCGACGAGGACGGAGAGGATGTGCCTTTCCTGGGATTCCATTAGCGGCCTCCTTCTTCTTCAGCCGCCGCCGCATTCTTCGCAGCCGCGGCGTTGGCTTCGGCGGCGTTGGCGAACGGCAGGTTCTCGAAGCCCTCGAGCATGTTCGAGATGGGCCCGACGTTGATCGCGCCGATGATGTCGTCGAGAGGGGCGCCGGGGGCGACCATCGGGAAGACGTTCTCTTCGCGGTCGATGCGCATGTCGAGGAGCGCCGGGCCGTCGTAGTCGAGCAGCCACTTCATGGCATCCTCGAGCTCTTCGGGCTTGGAAACGCGCTTGCCTCCCCAGCCGTAGGCCTCGGTGAGCTTCACGAAGTCGGGGTTCTCGGGCAAAAGCGTTTCGCTGTAGCGCTCGTTGTAGAACAGGCCCTGCCACTGATGCACCATGCCGAGAGCGGAGTTGTTCATCAAAAGCACCTTGACGTTGATGCCGTTGATGGCCGCAGTTGCCATTTCCTGGACGTTCATCTGGAACGAACCGTCGCCGGCGATGCAGACAACCTGCTTATCGGGGCAGGCGACCTTCGCACCGATGGCCGCGGGGAAACCGAAGCCCATCGTGCCCAGACCACCGCTCGACAGGAAGGTGCGCGGCACGTCGCGGTCGATGTGCTGAGCCGCCCACATCTGATGCTGACCGACTTCCGTGGTGACGATCGAGTTCTGAGGATCGAGCAGATCCGACAGAAGGTCGAGCGACCCCTCAGGGGAAATGGTGCCCTTCGGCGTAGAGACGCCGGGGCTGTAGAAGGGGTGGCGCATGCGCCACTGCTCGATCTGGGCGAGCCATTCGCCCGTCACCGGTTCGCAGCTGGACTGCTCAAGTTGCGACTTGATGCCGGAAAGGACGATTTTCGCGTCGCCGACGATCGGGACCTGCGGGATGCGGTTCTTGCCGATCTCGGCGGGGTCGACATCAATATGGATGACCTTTGCATCCGGCGCGAAATCGACCAAACGGCCGGTGACGCGGTCGGAGAAGCGGGCGCCGACGGCGATGAGCAGATCGGCGCTCGTGACGGCGTAGTTGGCGTACTTGGAGCCGTGCATGCCGACATGGCCGAGGTAAAGCGGGTTGCTCGCCGGGAAGGCCCCCTTGCCCATCAAGGTCGAGACGACCGGGATCTGGAGGGCCTCGGCGATGGCGAGCAGCTCGGATTCGGAATGGGAGGAGATGATGCCGCCGCCGATGTAGAGCACGGGGCGCTTGGCCTGCTTCATCATCTCGACCGCCTGGCGAATCTGGCGCGCATTGCCCTTCACCGTCGGCTTATACGACGGGATGTGCACGTCTTCGGGGTACTCGAAGACCATCTCGGAGCCGGCAAGGTCCGACGGGATATCGATGAGAACCGGGCCGGGACGGCCGGAGTTGGCGATGTAGAAGGCCTCGCGGAAGGTCTTGGTCATCTCCTCGCAGCTCTGGAGCAGATAGCTGTGCTTGACGATGGGCATGGTGATGCCCACGATGTCGGATTCCTGGAAAGCGTCGGTGCCGATGACGCCGCGCGGAACCTGGCCGGTGATGACGACCATGGGCACGCTGTCCATGTAGGCCGTCGCGATGCCGGTGACGGTGTTGGTGGCACCCGGGCCGGACGTGACGATGACGACACCGGTCTTGCCCGTGGCGCGGGCATAGCCGTCGGCCTCGTGCGTCGCGCCCTGCTCATGACGGGAAAGCACGTGCTTGATCTTCTTCGAATCGTAGAGGGCGTCGTAGATCTTGATGGCCTGGCCGCCCGGATACCCGAAAACGGTGTCGACCCCTTCGGCCTCGAGCGACGCAATGATCGCCTCGGAGCCGAGCATCTTCTTGCCCTGCTTTTCGGTATGGGGGCCAAGCCCCATCTTTGCCTCGTATTCCTTGTCTATGCTCATCCGAAATACGCCCCCTTGTCAGCGCTGGATGCCAGCTTCGCGTAGCGTGCCAAAACTCCCACCTTGTACTTAGGCTCGGGCTTGACCCAAGCCTCGCGGCGCGAAGCGAGCTCTTCGTCGGAAACCTCGAGGGTAAGGGTTCCCTCGTCGATGTCGATCGAGATGATGTCGCCCTCGCGGACGAGCGCGATCGGACCGCCGGCGTAGGCCTCGGGGCTCACATGGCCGATGGCCGGTCCCTTGGTCGCGCCGGAGAAGCGGCCATCGGTGATGAGCGCGACGCTCTTGTCGAGGCCCATGCCGCAGATCGCGGACGTGGGGGTGAGCATCTCGCGCATGCCGGGGCCACCAGCGGGGCCTTCGTAGCGGATGACGACGACGTCGCCGGCGTTGATCTTGCCGCCGAAGATGGCCTCGCAGGCCTCCTCCTCGCTTTCGAAGACGCGGGCAGGACCGCGATGCTGGCGCATCTCATCGGAAACGGCGGACTGCTTCACCACGCCGCAGTGAGGGGCGAGGTTGCCCTTCATGACGCGCAGGCCGCCGACGGGGCTGTAAGCGTTCTCGACGGTGCGGACGACCTCCCCGTCGACCGGAGGACAGGAGGCGACCCAATCGTTCATCGTGCCGTGGCAGGTCAGCGCATCTTCGAGCATGCCGTGACGTCCCAGCTCGCCCAAGATGGCGCCGATGCCGCCGACGGCGTTGAGGTCCTCGATGTGGAGCGGGCCTGCCGGAGCGATGCGCGTGAGGTTCGGAATGCGCTGGCATACCTCGTTCCAGTCCTCCATGGAAACCGGGCAACCGGCCGCATGGGAGATGGCGGTGAGGTGGAGCATGGTGTTCGTGGAGCCGCCGAAGGCCATGTCGAGCGCCATGCCGTTATGGATCGAGGCCTCGTTGATGATGTCGAGGGCCTTTATGTCCTTCTCGACGAGCTCCATGATCTTCATGCCGGCGTGCTTGGCCAGGCGGATGCGCTCGGAGTAGACGGCGGGGATGGTGCCGTTGCCGGGAAGCGCGATGCCGAGCGCCTCAGACAAGCAGCAGATGGAATTAGCGGTGAACATGCCCGAGCAGCTGCCGCACGTGGGGCATGCCGTGTCCTCGAACCAGGCGCACTCCTCTTCGGTCATGGTACCGGCGGTCACCTGACCGACAGCGTCGAAGAGCGTGTTGAGGTCGGTCTGGTTGCCGCACTTGTCGCGGCCGGCGAGCATGGGGCCGCCGGAGACGAGGATGGTGGGGATGTTGAGTCGGCAAGCCGCCAAGAGCATGCCGGGGACGACCTTGTCGCACGAGGGAATGAGCACCACGCCGTCGAAGGCATGGCCCTGCACGACGCACTCGACCGAGTCGGCGATGACTTCGCGGCTCGTGAGAGAGTAGCGCATGCCGGCATGGTTCATGGCGATGCCGTCGCAGACGCCGATCGTCGTGGCCTGGAAGGGAGTGCCGCCAGCCACGCGGATGCCCGCCTTGACGGCATCGGCGATCTTGTCGAGATGGATATGACCGGGGATGATCTCGTTCTGAGAGGAGATCACCGCGATAAGCGGACGTTCCAGCTCCTCATCGGTGTACCCATCGGCCTTGAGGAGGCTTCGGTGCGGTGCACGAGCGAGACCCTTCTTGATCGCGTCGCTTCGCATTGCCCCACCCCTTTCTTATCGGACTAAAGAGACCTTCATAAACAACAAAATCCTGAGCAGCAGGCTGCGTCAGGACCTCAATAGCACGATAAGGGGATTGCTGAAATCCCACTCGTATAGACGGTTACGGGGTCACCGATTCAACCTACTGATTGACCACCGTTTCGAAGATCGTCCGAAACGAATGGAAAACTTTCAGGCGAACAGCTCTGAGGGGCCTTCGGACCGTCCAACCATCGACTCTCACCAAACGCCGATTCTCTGGAGGAAGGATTCGTCCCTACTTTTCCTCTTCTTCGCTTTTCGTTGCTGCCCATCATAGCACCGCCGCATGCAGAGGGAGGCGATTATTTTCGGTAAGAGGAGCCGTAACAGACTCGAAACAAAAGAAAAAAGCCCGCCAAGGCTTCATCCCCCTGAAGGCCTTGACGGGCGTTTTTATCGCGTAGCTTGCGCTTGACGCGAAACCCCTCCCGCTTATGCGGAAAACTCTCCTCGTAATCAAAACGGCTCAACGCCTTCGTTCGCGAACTCCCCCAGAAAGCGAATATGGCGTCTGAACACGTTCCAATCAGAATAACTTAATTAAAGCACGAGTGACGTGGGGAAACAACTGCTATTTCAGATTATTTGATCGCGTTTGATTTCCTCTAATAGATCATTGAAAGAAGACCCATTTCTTTTGACCGCGAAACGACGCCCGAGCGGCGCGAGGATGCCTTCGACAAGCGAGCAGAAATCCTCTTGGCGGGAAAGCCCGACGTCAACGACCTCGGCGTCGTCGGGAGAGGCTCCGTCGATGCCGCAGGCCATGTTCGACACCAGCGATATGCCCAGAACGCGCATGCCGACGTGGCGCGCCGCGATCACTTCCTCGACCACGCTCATGGCGACCGTGTCGGCGCCGAGGACCCGAAAAGCCCTGATCTCGGCGGGCGTTTCGAAGCTCGGGCCCAACAGCCCCAGGTACACCCCTTCCTGAACCCGGATACCGCGTTCGGCGGCGATGCGGCGGGCCAGATCCCTCAACGCGGGATCGTAGGCGTCCATCATGGACACGAAGCGCGGAGCGATGCGATCCAGGTCGATGCCGACCAAGGGATTGCGGCCCGTGAGGTTTATGTGGTCCTGCATGATGCAGAAATCCCCCACCTGATACGCCTCGTTGATGGCGCCGGCCGCATTGGTGGTGATGAGGATCTCGACCCCGAGACGATGCATGAGCCACACGGGATAGGCGACCTCATGCGCGCTGTTGCCCTCATAGCCGTGGAGCCTTCCCTGCATGGCGATGACAGGCGCACCGGCCAGCTCTCCGCAGACGAAGCGCCCGACGTGGCTCGAGGCCGTGCTGCGCTTCATGTGGGGAACCTCCCCGAAGGGGATGTAGACCGCGTTTTCGATGCGCTCGGCAAGCGGGCCTAAGCCCGACCCGAGGATGATGCCGATGCGCGGGCGGCGAGCGCCGATGCGCTCGGAGAGGACGGCGCACGATTCGTCGAGGCGAGCGCCGAGGATGCCCTCCCCGTCGAGTTCGCCGACGAATCCCGAAGCGTGGTCGATAAACGTAATGTCGCGCGGTGATCCCATCCTCTTCCCCTTCCCGTCGATTCGTTCGAATGGGTCTGCCTCGATTATAGCGAAGAGAGGCCATCGGCCCGGACGCCGCGAAGGGGGCGGTCCGTCTTAGGGGCGTCGCGCCATGAGCACACGGGGGCGGCCGGCGAGGTCGTCGACGATGCGCACGTCCGAAAAACCGCACGATTCGACCAGGGCGCGCGCCTGGTCCATGTGTCCTTCGAAAAGCTCAAGGGCCAGGATGCCGCCGGGCTTCAGGCACGACAGGGCATCGGGGGCAAAGCGCCTGAGCACATCGAGTCCATCGGCTCCACCGTCGAGCGCGAGGCGAGGATCCCAATCGGCCACTTCAGCGGGAAGGCCGTCGCACACCGCGGAGGGAACGTAGGGAGGGTTCGAGATCACCAGATCGAAGGTCCCGCGCTCCTCGGGGGCGATGGCGGAAAGCAGGTCGCTTTCGCGCACGCACACGCGATCGGCCACCCCCTGCTCCTCGACGTTGACCCGCGCAAGCGCGAGAGCCTCGGGGGCGATGTCGAGGGCGATCACCTGCGCCCTCGGGTACTCGGTGGCAAGCGCCACCGCGATGCAGCCCGAGCCCGTGCATAGATCGATGGCGCGCACGGTCGGAAGATCGGGAGAGACGACCGTCTCCCCTTCCTCGCCGGCAGCGACATGATCGACCGCGCGGGGAAGGTCGAGCGCTGCCAAGGCTTCGCTGACGAGTACCTCGGTTTCCGGTCGGGGAATGAGCACGCCGGGCGCGACGCGCAGATTCAGATAGCGAAACGGCGCCCGGCCGCTGATGAGCTGCAGCGGCTCGCCGGCCCCTCGCCGAGCAACGTACTCACGCAGCACCGCGCGCTCATCGAGCGAAAGGGGCTTCTCGAACTGAACGTACAGTTCGATGCGCGAAAGACCCGTCGCTTCGGCCATGAGCCATTCAGCCGACAGACGCGGGCTCTCGTCTCCCTTGCGCTCGAGAAAGCCCACCGTCCAATCCAGCGCGGATTTGATGGTCCACAGTTCCTCAGACATGTTTCCTCTTCCCTGGCACGTTGCCCCGAAAGGCGTTCTTCGTCCGACGCGGGCGCTCGCTGCAAACCACGGCGCTGCGCGTCACCTCAACGCAAAAGCGCCCCGCGTGGGAGCGGGGCGCCCTGCATGCGCATTCTTCCTCGGGGCCTAGACGGCTTCCTCGAGTTTCTGGGCTCGGTCGGCGGCCTGGAGGGCCGTAATGACATCGCCAAGCAAATCGCCCATCAACACGCCGTTGTAGGTCGAGTTGAAGCCGATACGGTGGTCGGTCACGCGATCCTGGGGGCCATTGTAGGTACGGATCTTCTCGGCGCGATCACCCGAGCCGATCTGCGCCAGGCGCTTAGCGCCTTCCGCTGCCTGCTGCTCTGCGAGCATCTTCTCGTAGAGGCGGGCGCGGAGAACCGCCATAGCGGCGATCTTGTTCTGCAGCTGGCTTTTCTGATCCTGGGACTGGACGACAAGACCGCTCGGCAGATGGGTGATGCGCACCGCGGAGTCGGTCGTGTTGACGCACTGACCGCCCGGGCCGCCGGCGCGGAACACGTCGATGCGCAGGTCGTTTTCGTTGATCTCGATATCGATCTCGTCGGCTTCGGGCAAGACGGCGACGGTAGCGGTGGAGGTATGGATGCGACCCTGGCTTTCGGTCTTCGGGACGCGCTGGACGCGATGGACGCCCGACTCGAACTTCATGACCGAGTAGACCTTGTCGCCCGTCACCTTGAACTGAACTTCCTTATAGCCGCCCGCCTCAGACGGTGAAACGTCCATCGTCTCGACCTTCCAGCCCTGATGCTCGGCGAAACGCAAGTACATCTTGTACAGATCGCCCGCGAAGATCGCCGCCTCATCGCCGCCGGCGGCAGCGCGGATCTCGACGATGATGTTCTTCTCGTCGGCGGGGTCGCTCGGGATGAGCATGAACTTGATGTCTTCCTCGAGACCGGGCAGCTTCTCTTCGATTGAAGAGATTTCCTCCTGGGCGAATTCCTTCATGTCGGGATCGGCAAGCATTTCCTTGGCTTCAGCCAAATCGTCGAGGCACGTCACGTATTCGCGGGCCTTGGCGACGAGCGGACCCTGATCCGAATAGCTCTTCGCGAGCTTGTTGTACTCGTGCTGGTCGGCCAGAACCTCCGGATCGCCGAGCTTCGCCTCGAGATCCTTGTATGCTGCGATGATCTTCTCAAGCTTTTCGCGCATGCTTTCCTCTTTTACCTTTCGCATAGGAGCGCACAGGGCGCATCCCTGAGGGATGCGCACCACGCGTCCGAATCATTCATAGCGATTCATCTTATCATGAAGCAAGATATTTAGCAGCTGCCTCAGCCGCAAGGGCACCATCGGAAGCAGCGGTGACAACCTGACGTAGCGGGGAGGTGCGCACGTCCCCGGCCACGAACACACCGGCGCGCGAGGTGAGCACCTCGTCATGGGAAACCACGTAACCCGCTTCATCGAGCTCGACCGCCCCATCGAGCCATGACGTCTCGGGGACCGTGCCCACGGCGACGAAGAGACCGTCGATGGGAAGCGAGGTGACCTCCCCGCTTTCGACGTCGACCATATCCAAGCCCGTAAGGCGACCGTCGGATTCGTGGAGCGCCTCGACGGTATAGCCCAGGTGACGCTCAAGTCCTTCGAGGCCCTCGAGGCGAGCGGCGTACCACGGAGCCGCGCGCAGGGCGGTGCGCCGGTGGATGAGATGGACCTCCGAGGCGATCCTCGAAAGGTAGACGGCATCGGCGCATGCCGTGTCGCCGCCGCCTACCACCGCCACGCGTTTGCCACGAAAGAAGTTGCCGTCGCACGTCGCGCAGTAGGATATGCCGCGACCGACGAGGCGCTCCGAGCCTTCAATCGGCAAAGGCCGGGGCTTCGCGCCCGTCGCGATAACGACGCTTCGAGCCTCGTGGGATCCCGCATTGGTCTCGATGACGAACGGCTCGCCTTCTTCGGCGGAAACGCGCAGCCCGTTCACCTTCTCGGAAACGATCTGGGCGCCGAAGCGCTCGGCCTGTGCACGCAGGGACAGGGAGATATCGAAGCCGCCGATGCCCTCGGCGAATCCCGGGTAGTTCTCAAGCCGGTCGATCGAGGTCAGCTGCCCGCCGGCGACCAGCTCCTCGAAAGCCACGGCGGAAAACCCGGCGCGCGAGGCGTAGATCGCCGCGCTGAGACCCGCAGGTCCGGCTCCGACGATGGCGATGTCGATCATGGTTCCTCCTTTCTCGGGAGAATCGGCGATGATACGAAGAAACGGGGGACGGCCACACGACCATCCCCCGTTGCGCTTGTCTCGGATTCGCTTGCTAGGACAGAGCGTCGACGAGGACCGACTTCGGCTGGACGCCCACGAACTGATCGGCGATGGAGCCGTTCTTGAAAACGACGAGGGTCGGGACGCTCATGACGCCGAAGCGCTGCGCAAGCTCGGGGGACTGGTCGACATCGACCTTGTAGACGTGCGCCTTGCCCTCGACTTCGGAGGAGACGTCATCAAGGACGGGCGCCATCATCTTGCAGGGGCCGCACCACGTCGCGAAGAAGTCGACGAGGACCGGTCCTGGGGCGTTTTCTACGAGGTCGGCGAATTGAGCCTGGGTGATCTGGGTTGCCATGAGGAACCTCCTTCTCATGCGCTCCTAAATGTTGGTGGAGTAGTATCATTTCTCGCCTCCGATTGTAGCAAGTGAAGAGCACCACGTCCATCGCGGTACCGTTTCGTTACGAGAACGGCGGCGCGCCGAATTTCCCGGGGACACGATGTCGACGTGCCGACCCTCCCCTGCGACGTGCTGGCCCTCACGGCAACGCGCCCTTTCGACGATGCGCCGCCCGCCCACTCGCGGCCTCGAGGCGGAGCGACTCGTCGTGCCTGCATCTCAGATCCGATGCCATAAAAAGTCTCCCATTCCTCGGACTTCTATTTCCGTGTCCAAGAAATGGGAGGCAGTTCAAAGCGGGAAAGGGGTGCTCGACGCGATGCGTTCGACTCCCGAAGCGAGAGAAGGACGCTCAGCGCGATGCGTTCGATTCGAAACGAAGATGCGCGGCCTGCGTTCTAGGCGCGGGTCTCGATCTCGTTGACGACCTTCGCGCAGAAGTCCTCGATCGTGGACGGAACGGTTTCATTAGAGCGATCGCGCACGGAGATGGTTCCCTCGGCAGCTTCCTTTTCACCGACAATGACCATGTACGGCACGCGGTCGATGCTGCGGGCCTCGCGGATCTTATAGCCGATCTTCTCGTCGCGGTTGTCGACTGCAACGC
Source organism: uncultured Eggerthella sp. (assembly GCA_959607715.1). Classification (GTDB taxonomy): domain Bacteria; phylum Actinomycetota; class Coriobacteriia; order Coriobacteriales; family Eggerthellaceae; genus Anaerotardibacter. The sequence goes on from CAUHNN010000003.1 coordinate 19,569, forward strand.
GGATGCCGGCGTTCTCGATCTGCGCGGCGACCTCGTGGGCGTAGTCGCGGCTCTTCTCGGAAACCGGGAGGATCTTCACCTGCAGGGGCGACAGCCAAACCGGGAACTTGCCGGCGTAGTGCTCGATGAGCACGCCGATGAAGCGCTCGACCGAACCGAAGCACACGCGGTGGAGCATTACGGGGCGCTTCTTCTCGCCGTCAGCGTCCGTGTAGGTAAGATCGAAGTTCTGGGGCATCTGGAAATCGAGCTGAACGGTGCCGCACTGCCACGTGCGACCGATCGAATCCTTCAGATGGAAGTCGATCTTCGGTCCATAGAAGGCGCCGTCGCCTTCGTTGACCTCGTAAGCCATGCCCAGCTGATCGAGCGCGGTCTTCAGGCCGCCCTCGGCCGCCTGCCACTCCTCGTCGGTGCCCATGGAGTCCTCGGGGCGCGTCGAAAGCTCGACGTGGTACTCGAACCCGAACTGCTGGTAAACCGAATCGATGAGCTTGATGACACCGATGATCTCGTCGGTCAGCTGATCGGGGCGAACGAACAGATGGGCGTCGTCCTGGCTGAAGCAACGAACGCGGAACAGGCCGTGAAGCGCACCGCGAAGCTCATGGCGATGAACGAGGCCGATCTCGCCGGCGCGAATCGGAAGATCGCGATAGCTATGGGGCTTGGACCCGTAGACGAGCACGCCGCCGGGGCAGTTCATCGGCTTGATGCAGAACGGCTCGTCGTCGATGGTCGTCGCGTACATGTTGTCCTTGTAGTGATCCCAGTGACCGGAGGTCTCCCACAGTTGCTGGCTCATGATCAACGGCGTGGAGATCTCGACGTAGCCGGCCTTGTGATGGATCTCGCGCCAGTAGTCGAGCAGAGTGTTCTTCAGGACCATGCCATTAGGCAGGAAGAACGGGAAGCCCGGAGCCTCCTCGCGCATCATGAAGATGTCCATCTCGCGGCCGATTCGGCGGTGATCGCGCTTCTCGGCCTCCTCGAGGTTATGCAGGTACTCCTCGAGGTCGGCCTTCTTGAAGAATGCCGTGCCGTAGAGACGCTGCAACTGCTCGCGGCTGGCATCGCCGCGCCAGTAAGCGCCGGCGAGCTTCATCATCTTCACGGCGCCGATCTTGCCGGCGGAGGGAAGATGAGGGCCTGCGCACAGATCGACGAAGTTGCCGTGGCGGTAGACCGTGATCTCGCCGTCGGTCAGGTCGTCGATATGCTCGAGCTTGAAGCGCTGGTCGGCGAAGATCTCCTTCGCCTCGTCGATGGTGACGACCTGGCGCACGAAGGGCTCGTTGGCCTTGATTATCTGGTTCATCTTCTTCTCGATCTTCGCAAAGTCGTCCGAGGAGATGTTCTCCTCGAGGGCGAAGTCGTAGAAGTAGCCGTCGTCGGTCGCAGGGCCGAAGGCGATCTGCGCGCCCGGGAACAGCTCCTGAACCGCTTCAGCCATGACGTGAGCGCAGGAATGGCGCATGATGGAGAGCGCTTCAGGGCTCTTCGCGGTGATGATCTCGACCGCAGCGCCGTCGTGAACGGGGGCGGACAGGTCGACCAGCTCGCCATCGATCTTGCCGGCGAGCGCCGCCTTAGCCAACCCCGACCCGATGGAAGCCGCGACGTCGAGGACGCTCGCCCCTTCGTCGAGGGCTTTCTTAGAGCCGTCAGGAAGAATGATTTCCACGATGGTTTCCTTTCTAGATCAGACGGACGCGCAGCCCGCCTGGAGCGATTCTATCGGAAGGGACGACGCGAACGACGTCCCGGCAAGGACGCTAGCGGATCTCGGTGGTGCAGTACGGGCAAACCGACCACGAGGGCTCAAGCGCGTGATGGCAGGTCGGGCAAAGGTTCTTCAAGCGCTGATGGCAATTGGGGCACAGTACGTAATCCGCTTCAACCGGGTAGCCGCAGTTGGCGCAATCGCCGTAGCGCATGAGCTGACGCTGCTTGAGGGCCAGCTCGAGATCCTGCTCTTCCCTATCGGCCTGAAGCAGCGGCGGGCGAATCATGCAGTAGGCGATCAAGCCGGCGATGGGGACGATGGACACAAGCCCCCATGCCCAGCCGAACCCGCGCGCCTGGGCATCGCGAACCGACCAGAAGATCGAGAGCACGTAGATGAACGCCGCGAGCACGCACAGCACGATGAGAATAATCTGGATCTCGGGGGTGATGAGCTGAGAAACAAGGGGATTCATAGGAGCCTTTCTTCTTAAGCCATATCGGAAAGCTCGCTGCGCAAGCGCTCGAGGCGCTCGGTCATATCGGCGACCTTCGCGCGATCCTTCTCGATGATCTCAGGGGCGGCCTTGGCGAGGAAGCCCGGGTTGGAAAGCTTCTTGCTGAACTTGGCATGATCCTTCTCGAGCGAAGCGATCTCCTTCTCGAGGCGGGCGCGTTCGGCGGCGAAATCGACCAGGCCGGAGAGCACCACGTAGACCTCGAGGCCGTCGGCCAAAACGGCGGTCGACGCGGCCGGCTTGTCCGCATCGCAGGCGAGCGCGGTGACGTTGATGTTCGCCAGCGCGACGATGAGGTCCTGCTGCTCGGCGAAGAGCGCGGCCGCCTCGTCGCTTTGGGCCTTCACGACGACGTCGAGCGTCGTGCGCGGGGAGATACCGTAACGGGCACGCGCCTGGCGAACGCCGGAAACGGACTGGGTGACCACATCGATGGCGCGCTCGGCGGCATCGTCGATGAACGAGGAAAGCTCCTCGGCGTCGGGCCACGCCGAGACCATCAGGGAATCGGCTTCCTTTTCGCCCGGCAGGTCGCGGTAGATCTGCTCGGTGACGAAGGGCATCGCGGGGTGGAGAAGCTTAAGGGCGTTCTCGAGAACGAAGACGAGGTTGCGCTGGCACGAGAGCCGATCGGCCCCGTCGGCAGCCAAACGCGGCTTGGAGAGCTCGATGTACCAGTCGCAGAACTCATTCCAGAAGAACGCGTAAAGCTCACGGGTGATGTCACCGAACTCGAAGCCGTCGTAGGCCTCGTCGAGCTTGGACACCAGGCGGGCAAGGCGCGAGAAGATCCAACGGTCGGCCGGCGTGGTGGGCTCGGGAGCACCAGGGGTATAGCCCTCGAGGTTCATGAGCACGAAACGCGCGGCGTTGCGGATCTTGTTGGCGAAATTACGGCTGCTGACGAGCTTGCTCTCGTTGAACTTGAGGTCCTGAGCGCCCGTGACCTGCATCAAAAGGCCGAAGCGCATGCCATCGGCGCCGTAGTCCTCCATGAGCTTGAGCGGGTCGACGCCGTTGCCGCGGCTCTTGGACATGGGCTTGCCGTCGGCTGCCATGACGGTGGGGTGGATGATGACGTCCTTGAAGGGGATCGTGCCGGTGAAGTAGAGCGAAGCCATGACCATGCGGGCAACCCACAGGCCCATGATGTCGCGCGCGGTCGAGAGCATCTGGGTCGGGTAGACGCCTTCGAGCTGAGAGGGGTCCTCGGGCCAACCTTGGGTTGCGAAGGGCCACAGCTGGGAAGAGAACCACGTGTCGAGAACGTCCTCGTCGCGGCGGACGGGCGCGCCGCACTTCGGGCACACGTCGACATCTTCCATGCACGCGTCTTCCCAACCGCACTCGTCGCAGTAGAACATAGGGATCTGATGGCCCCACCACAGCTGGCGCGAAATGCACCAGTCCTTGAGGTTCTCGAGCCAATCGAGGTAGACCTGCTTCCAGCGGGCGGGATGGAAGTTGATCTCGCCATCCTCGACGACGCGAGCCGCCTCTTCCTTAAGACGATCGACGGCGACGAACCACTGCTCGGAGAGCCAGGGCTCGAGCTTGGTGTGGCAGCGGTAGCACGTCATGACGGAGTGATCGTGCTCTTCGACGTGATCGAGCAGGCCAAGTGCCTCGAACTCGGCGACGATGGCCTCGCGGGCCTCGTCGCGCGTCATGCCGCTGAACTTGCCGTAGCCCTCGACGACCACGGCGTGCTCATCGAAGACGTTGATCTGCTCGAGGCCGTTGCGCTGGCCCATGGCGTAGTCGTTCGGATCATGGGCGGGCGTGGTCTTCACGCAGCCGGTGCCGAACTCGGAATCGACGTAGTAGTCGGCGAAGATCGGGATCTTGCGGCCCACGATGGGAAGATCGATCGTCTTGCCGACGAGATTCTTGTAGCGCTCGTCCTTAGGGCTGACCGCGACGCCGGTGTCTCCGAGCATCGTCTCGGGACGCGTCGTGGCCACGACGACGTACTCAACTCCGTCGACCGGCTCGGAAAGCGGGTAGCGCAGGTACCACAGGCTCCCCTTCTCGTCGACGTATTCGGCCTCGTCGTCGGCGATGGCCGTCGTGCACGACGGGCACCAGTTGACGATGCGGCGGCCCTTGTAGATCAAGTCATCGTGGTACCAATCGCAGAAGACCTTGCGCACCGCGTCGGCATACTGAGGGGACATGGTGAACTTCTCGTCGTCGAAATCGCACGAGCAGCCCATGCCCGCGATCTGCTTGACGATGGTGTTGCCGTAGTCCTCACGCCATTCCCAGCAGGCCTCGAGGAACTTCTCGCGGCCGATCTCGAGACGGGAGATGCCCTCGTCGGCGAGCTTCTTGTCGACCTTGGTCTGGGTCGCGATGCCGGCGTGGTCGGTGCCGAGGATCCAACGGGTCTTGTATCCCTGCATGCGAGCATGGCGAACGCACGTGTCCTGGATGGTGTCGTTGAGCGCATGGCCCATATGGAGCATGCCGGTCACGTTAGGCGGCGGGATGACGACGGTGTAGCTATCGGTGCCGTTCTTCCCGAATCCGGGAGTGCGCGAGAAGTAGCCCTTCTCCTTCCACTCGTCGAAGAGCGGCTGCTCCCATTCGCGGTAACTTTGCTGATCGGTTTTCTTTTCAGATGCCATGCTCACTATCCTTCGTAGTTGCGCGGAAACGATTCGGTTAGCTCATCCCGAGGCGCTAGTGCGCGCCTTCGGCGCTCGCGTCGTCGCCCTCTGCCTTCTCGATGCTTTCGATGACGGGCGTGGTGGTGCCCTCGATGTCGCTGCGACGGATCACGACGCGCGTCGGACCCTCATGGTCCGGCAACTCGTACATGATATCGAGCAGCGAGCGCTCGAGGATGCTGCGCAGGCCGCGAGCACCGGTCTGGTGCTCTATAGCCTGCTTAGCCACGGCTATCAGAGCGTCGTCCTCGAAAACGAGCTCGGAATCCTCGTAGCGGAACATCACCGTGTACTGCTTGACCAACGCGTTCTTCGGTTCGGTCAGGACGCGAACGAGATCTTCCTCGGACAGCTCCTTGAGCGCCGTCACCACGGGGATGCGGCCGACGAATTCGGGGATCATGCCGTACTTGTGAAGATCCTCGGGCAGGACCTGGGCCAAGAGCTCGGCGTCGGCAGCGCGCTTCGATTCAGGCATCTCGGAGCCGAATCCGATACTCGTCTTGCCGACGCGCTCGGCGACGATGTCGGGCAGGCCGACGAAGGCGCCGCCGAGGATGAACAGGATGTTCGTGGTGTCGATGTGGATGAGTTCCTGCTGCGGGTGCTTGCGACCGCCTTGGGGAGGAACGCTCGCCTCGCAGCCTTCGACGATCTTGAGCAGCGCCTGCTGAACACCTTCGCCCGAAACATCGCGCGTGATCGAAAGGTTCTCGGCCTTGCGGGCGACCTTGTCGATCTCGTCGATGTAGATGATGCCGATCTCGGCGCGATCGATGTCGAAATCGGCCGCCGTGATGAGCTTGAGCAAGATGTTCTCGACGTCTTCCCCGACGTAACCCGCTTCGGTGAGCGTCGTGGCGTCGGCGATGGCGAAGGGGACCTTCAGCGTGCGCGCAAGCGTCTGGGCGAGGAGGGTCTTACCCGAACCGGTCGGGCCGAGAAGCATGATGTTGCTCTTCGCCAGCTCGACGTCGTCGGGCATGGCGGCCTCGCCGAGGCTCACTCGCTTGTAGTGGTTGTAGACGGCAACGGACAAAGCGCGCTTGGCCTCTTCCTGACCGACCACATGCTCGGAGAGCTGCTCGAACAGCTCGCGCGGGGTGGGCAGATCGCCCAGAGCGATGCTCGCGGGGGTCGCGTCCTCAACATCGGCGGTGACGTGGAGGACCTGATCGAGGGCATCGGAATGAAGACCGCGCATATCGAGATCGGCCATCATCGCCTCAGCCGAGAGCGAAACGCACTCGTCGCAGATGTAGATGCCATCGGGGCCTTGGATCATGGAATTAACCTGATCGGGGGTCTTGCCGCAGAACGTGCAGCGGACACCCGAGGAAGGGGGCATGATCTGATCGGTCATGCTGCTACTCGGCTTTCTCGTCGGAAGCGAAACGGGACGTGACGACCTTGTCGACCAGGCCGTATGCGCAGGCCTCGTCGGCGCTCATCCAGTTGTCGCGCTCGGAATCGGCGTGGACGCGCTCGATGGGCTGACCGCAGTGCTTGGCGATGATGCCCTCGAGGCGATCGCGGGTCTTCTTCATCTCGGTCGCGAGAATCTGGAAGTCGGTCTGCTGGGTGCGCTCGCCCGATCCGCCCATGGGCTGATGGATCATGACCTGCGCGTTGGGCAGGATAATGCGCTTGCCCGGTGCGCCGGCGCACAGAAGGACCGATCCCATCGATGCGGCCAGACCCATGCAGATCGTCGAAACATCGCACTTGATGTACTGCATCGTGTCATAGATGGCCAGACCCGCAGACACAGAACCTCCGGGCGAATTGATGTAGAGCGAGATGTCCTTGTCGGGATCGGCCGATTCGAGATGGAGCAACTGGGCGACGACGGTGTTGGCGACGGCGTCGTCGATGGGCTCGCCGAGGAAGACGATGCGCTCGTTGAGCAGACGCGAATAGATGTCGTAGCTTCGCTCACCGCGAGGTGACTGCTCGATAACGTAGGGGATGAGCGCTGACTGGGGTGAATTAGCGAACATATGATGCCTCGTTTCGCTCGAACGACGCGTGACGCGTCTTAGGGTTTTATGATTCGAAAGGGCAACGCATCGCCTAGGCGATGAGCGTTGCCCCTTTAGGATACAGCGGTTGAACGAATACGGAACGCTTAGAAGCTATTCCTCATCTTTCTTCTCGGCAGCAGCCTCGACCTCGGTCACCTCGGCCTTGGCGACGACGTCGCGCAGGGCGGAAGCACGAACGAGGCTTTCGCGGATCATCGGCAGACGACCCTCGTTGCGCCACTGCTCCATGATCGCCTGGGGATCGTCGAGGTCGGCGGAAGCGAACTCGGCTTCGACTTCCTCGTCGGTTGCGACGATCTCGAAGTGGCGAGCCCATGCGTCAAGAGCGAGGTCCTGGCGAACGATGTCGGCGGCCTGCTTCTTGTTGTCTTCCTTGAACTGATCGGCGGTGATCTCCATGGTCTTGAGGTACTGATCGAAGGTCAGGCCCATGCGGGAAAGCTGGCCGTAGAAGTCCTGGAGAAGCGTAGCTTCCTGGTTCTCGCACATAGCCTCGGGCAGTTCGCCTTCGACGCGTGCGGCGAGAGCCATCAGGCACTCGTTTTCCTTGCGGCGGGGCTGAGCCTGGCCCTTCTGCGCCTTGATGCTATCGGCGATCTTGGAGCGCATGTCCTCGAGGCCCTCGAAGCCGAAGGTCTCGGTTGCCCATTCCTCGGTGATCTCGGGAAGGACCTTCTTCTTCAGGACCTCGACCTTGACCTCGAAATGATAGGTGCCCTTGTCCTCGATGGTGGAGGTGATCATGGATTCATCCTCGGACAGATCGAGGTCGAAGCTCTTGTCCTGACCCTTCTTGAGGCCGATGAGCTCGGCGTCGAAAGAAGCGGGGTAGACGTTCTGGCCGAGTTCGTAGAGACGATGGTCACACGAAAGGGTCTCGACCTCTTCGCCCTTCTCGTCGGTGGCGGTGACGGTCATCTCGACGAATTCACCGGGCTTGACCTTGGTGTTGGCGTTCGCGTCCTTGAACTCGTGGTAGTAGTTGCGCAGCTCCTCGACCTGGGAGTCGATCTCTTCGTCGGTGGCCTCGGTGGAGGGGACCTCGACGGCGACCGGTTCGTAGCTGGTCAGCTCGTATGCCGGCTTGACCACGATGGTCGCGGTGAAGTTGAAGGGCTTGTGGTCCTCAACGAGATCGAGCTCGTAGGCGTAGTCGGGACGCTGCAGGGGCACCAGGTTGTTCTCCTCGAGGGCCAGAGGATAGACCTCGTTGACCAGATCCTCGGTCACGGTCGTGCGGACGGCCTCAGCGCCCATGATGTTATCGATGATGGGACGAGGAGCCTTGCCGGGGCGGAATCCAGGGAAGCTGTAGCGCTTGGCGACCTGACGGTACGTGCGCTTGATGCGCGCATCGACGTCGTCGGCATCAACCTCGAACGAAAGCCTCACCTGATTGTTCTCGAGAGCCTCAACTTTGGTGTTCACGAATAAACTCCTTCTGTTTTCCTTAAAGACGTGCTGGTGCGGGTGAAAGGACTTGAACCTTCACGGGGGTTGCCCACCAGAACCTAAACCTGGCGCGTCTGCCAATTCCGCCACACCCGCTTATGACACACGTTGCTCCGCCCTTTCAGGGGCGACAACTTCGCTATGATAGCAAATCACGCATGAACATGCGTCCCACAATGCAAGAAAAGCAAAGCAAGACAGACAAGCACCCGCTTTTCACCGGACCGGCCGCCCCTAAAGGCTGACAACGTCCTTCGCCGTGATAGTGCGCGACGGGGAAATGAGCATGACGCCCACCTGGCCCACGAGCGGCGCATCGTCGTAGAAGACGCCCTCGTCGTAGACGCCGTGGGACGACAGTCCCTCGCTCGTTCGCGATATGACCACATCAACGCCGGGATAGCTTCCCAGAAGGGAGATCCCATCGGTGACGCACACCACCACGTCGACGCCGAGGGAGCGGTATTCCTCGACCCGCTTGGCAAGGTAGTGGGGCTGAGCCGTCACCTCGTCGATGGACAGGAAACCGTAGAGCGCATCCCCCGAACGGACGAGCGTGCGCTCGTTGTAGGCCCCGTCGTCGACGACGTCGACCTCTATCACGTTCGCGTTGCTCTCAAGGTACGAGCACATCAAGGTGAAGACGGTCGGGCTCTCGGCGCCCTCGCCCGCCTCCTGCGCCGATCCCGGCGCTTCGGAGGCGCCGACCTCGTCTTCTCCTCCGTCGTCGCTCTGGCGAACGGAAAGACGGGTGAGCGCGCGGGAGGAAAGCCTGTCTGCGGCGGAGGAGGAATCGACCACGGTCTCAGTTCGCTTCACGGCGGTCCCCTCGTACAGAAGCGCCGTGTACCCATCGAGGCTTCCCGTGGCGTCGTCGATGGAGCTCGCCGCGACGTTCAGGGAATGGCCGATCGTGACGATGTAGGCGACGGCGACGGCAAGGCCCCCCAAGATCAGGAAGGTGAAGACGCCTAAGGCCGCTTTTTCACGTGTCATCGGTTTCATAGGTTCATCCTAGCCCAATTCGGCCGTCGCGCGCTGTATGCGACGGCCGAATCGCCTAAAGCGAGAGCATCCTCGCCAGGAACCGGCCCGTGTGGCTCTCGGGAACGGCGGCGATGTCCTCCGGCGTGCCCTGGGCGACGATCCTGCCGCCGCGCTCGCCCCCTTCGGGGCCGAGGTCGATGACGTAGTCGGCCGACTTGATGACGTCGAGGTTGTGCTCGACCACAAGGACCGTGTTGCCCGCGTCGACGAGACGCTCGAGCACCTCGAGAAGCTGACGGACGTCATCGAAGTGGAGGCCGGTGGTCGGCTCGTCGAGGATGTAGAAGGTCTTGCCCGTCTGGCGACGCTGAAGCTCGCTTGCCAGCTTCATGCGCTGGGCCTCGCCGCCCGAAAGCGTGGTGGCGGGCTGCCCAAGGCGAATGTAGCCCAAGCCAACATCGTGCATCGTGGCGAGCTTTCGCGCGACGCCGGGGATCTTCGCGAAGAACTCGAGCGCCTCGTCGACGGTCATGTCGAGCACGTCGTAGACGTTCTTGCCGCGGTAGGTCACCTGAAGCGTCTCGCGGTTGTAGCGCTTCCCGTCGCAGACCTCGCAGTCGACGTAGACGTCGGGAAGGAAGTGCATCTCGATCTTCTTCTGTCCGTCGCCTTTGCACGCCTCGCAGCGACCGCCGGCGACGTTGAAGGAGAAGCGCCCGGGAGCGTAGCCGCGCGCTTTGGCCTCGGGGGTCGAGGCGAACAGCGCACGGATGTCGTCCCACAGCCCGATGTAGGTCGCCGGGTTGGAGCGGGGGGTACGGCCGATGGGGCTTTGATCGATGTTGATCACCTTGTCGATCTTCTCGGTTCCCGTAAGGCGGCGGAAGTCGCCGGTCTTTCGGTGGGCGCGGTTAACGCGGTTGGCCAGCGCCGGCGCGAGCGTATCGGTGATCAGCGAGCTCTTGCCCGACCCCGACACGCCGGTGACGAGGGTGAGCGTACCGAGGGGAATGGAGATGTCGACCTTCTTCAGGTTGTTGGCGCATGCGCCCTTGAGCTGGATCGCCCCGCGGCCAGGATCGCGGCGCTCGGAGGGAACGGGGATCTCCCGGGCCCCGCACAGGTACTGCGCGGTAAGCGACTCGGGCACCTTCATGACCTCTTCGGGCGTTCCCGCGGCCACGACTTCGCCTCCGCGCTCGCCGGCGCCCGGCCCCATGTCGATAACGTAGTCGGCGCTCCTGATGGTGTCCTCGTCGTGCTCGACGACCAGGACGGTGTTACCCAAATCGCGCAGGTGCTCGAGCGTGGCTATCAAGCGCTCGTTGTCGCGCTGGTGCAGGCCGATGGAAGGCTCATCGAGAATGTAGAGAACGCCCATCAGCCCGGCGCCGATCTGGGTGGCCAGCCTGATACGCTGGGCCTCGCCGCCCGAAAGCGTCGCCGTGGCACGCTCGAGGGTAAGGTAGTCGAGTCCGACGTCGACGAGGAACTTCAGACGCGTCTTGATCTCCTTCACTATGGGAACGGCGACGATCTGCTCTTTCGAAGAGAAGGACAGGTCCTCGAAGAACGCCAGCGAATCGAGGGCGCACATCTCGCACACCTCGTGGATGTTCTTGCCGCCGACGGTGACGGCGAGGATTTGGGGATTGAGGCGCTTGCCTTGGCACGTGGCGCACGGGATGATCGAGAAGTACTGCTCGTACTTCTGGCGCTGACGGTCGCTCGAGGCCTCCTTGTAGCGATGCATCACCGCTTCGCAGACGCCCTCCCATTCGATGAACCAATAGGTTTCGCGGCCGTCGACGGTAACGTAGTCGACGCGGATCTTCTCGTCGGGAACGCCGTAGAGCAGGGCTTTCTGCACCTTGCGGGGCATATCTTCCCACGGCGTGTCGGCGTCGACGCCGAAATGGGCGAGCACCGCCCGCATGACCTGCGGGTAGTAGTTTCCGGTGCGAAACGGCGCCACCGCGCCTTCGGCCAGCGAAAGGGTCTTGTCGGGAACGACGAGCGACGGGTCGACCTCTTCCCTGCTGCCGATGCCGAGGCAATCGGGGCAGGCGCCATAGGGGGCGTTGAAGGAGAAATCGCGCGGCTGCAGCTCGGTCATGGAATGACCGTGCTCAGGACAGGCGAGAGCAAGCGAGTAGAGGTGCTCTCCCGGCGCAAGACCGCCCGTGGCGCCCGACGACGTCTCGACGTCGATGGCCTCGTCGTCTTTCTCCATGACCTTGACGAGCACACGGCCCTCGGCGAGACGGCACGCCATCTCGATGGCGCCCGCGATGCGGGAGCGCGCCGAGGCCTTCAACACGACGCGATCGACGACGACGTCGATGAAGTGCTTGATCTTCTTGTTCAGGACCAGGGGCTCGCCGCCGAGCTTGACCACCTCGCCGTCGATGCGCACGCGCGAGAAGCCCTCTTTCTGGAGATCCTGGAGCAGCTTGGTGAGTTCACCCTTGCGCCCGGCGACGACCGGGGCAAGGATGAGCGCGCGCACGCCTTCGCCGAGCTGCATGACGTCGTCGGTCACCTGATCGGTCGTCTGGGCCTTGATCTCGCGGCCACATTCGGGGCAATGGGGCACACCGACGCGCGCGAAGAGCAGGCGCAGATAGTCGTAGATCTCGGTGACGGTGCCAACGGTCGAGCGTGGGTTCTTGCTGGTGGTTTTCTGATCGATGGAAACAGCGGGGGAAAGCCCGTCGATGGAGTCGAGATCGGGCTTGTTCATCTGCCCGAGGAACTGGCGCGCATAGCTCGAGAGGCTCTCGACGTAACGGCGCTGACCCTCGGCGTAGATGGTGTCGAAGGCAAGCGAGCTTTTCCCCGAACCGGACAACCCGGTAATCACGACGAGCTCGTCGCGGGGGATCTCGACGTCGACGTCTTTCAGGTTGTGCTCGCGCGCACCCTTGATGACGATAGAGCTTTGTCCCATGACTTCCCTTTCACATCGTCCCTGAACGTGAGGATCCATTCTACCGCAGGGGCGAGAAGCGCTAGCCGCGCGGATGGGCTTTCCGATGAGACTCCAGAAGATGCTCAGGGGCGAGATGCGTGTAGACCTGAGTGGTGGACAGGTTGGCGTGACCGAGCATTTCCTGGACGCTACGCAGATCGGCTCCCCCCACGAGCAGATCGGTCGCGAAGGAATGGCGACACGCATGAGGCGAAAGGGACTCATCGAGGCCGGCGGTGCGCAAGGCCCGCTTGAATGCGCACCTGATGGCGTTGGTCCCCATGCGCTCCGAGCGCTTCGTCACGAACACGTAGGGGGACGTCCTTTCCCCCAGGAGCTGCAGACGCGCGCAGGAAAGGTAGCGCTCGAGGCTGCGGCAAGCCATCGCGTGGATGGGCACGATGCGCTCCTTCGACCCCTTGCCGCGCACCCGCAGGGACCCGCCCGAAAGATCAAGGGCGGAAACGAGCAGTCCAGACGCCTCGGCCACGCGCAAGCCGCATGCATACAGAAGCTCCATCAGCGCCTGGTCGCGCACATCGATCGGCGAGGCGCCGTCGCCCTCCGACGATTCGAGAGCCGAGGAAAGCAGCCGCGCCATGTCCTTCGGCGCCATCACGCGCGGAAGGACGCGGGGGCGACGCGGACCCTGCAGCGCATCGGCGGGGTCCGTCTCGACGAGCCCCGTCGCGTCCATCCACCGGTAGAAGCCCCTCAGCGCGCTGAGGCGGCGGTTGACGGTCGAACGAGCGTAGCGGGCAAGGTCGAGGTGGGCCAGGTAGCGGCGAAGGCAAGGGTAATCGGCCCCCTGAGGGTCGACGTCCTCGGATTCGCACCACGCGAGAAACGAACGGGTATCCGCGCGATAGGCGCGAAGGGTCTCGGGGGAAGAAGAGCATTCGACGCGAAGAAATTCGCAGAACCCGTCAAGCAAGGGCCCGTAGCGGTCCATCGCTACTGCCCGACGATCCCCGCGGAGCGCAACGTATCGAGATAGCCCTGCAGCGCCTCTTCCCCACGCGCGGCGTATGCCGCATAGCGTTGCTGCTTGTTGCGGATGTGGGGTTCGAGGGGAGCCAAGATCCCGAAGTTGACGTGCATAGGCTGGTAATCCTTCGTCGCGGGATCGGTCGCGTAGGCGATCAGCGCTCCGAAAGCCGTGTCGCGCGGCATCGGCGCAAAGTCGATGCCCGCGAGGTGCGCATAGGCTCCCAGCGCCGCAAGAAGGCCCGAGGCGATCGCCTCGCAGTAACCTTCCGTGCCGGAAAGCTGACCGGCGACGTACACGGGAACGGCGAGGCCTTCGACCCGCAGGCGCAGCGTGGGATCGAGCAGGCGCGGCGCATCGATGAAGGTGTTGCGGTGCATCACCCCAAAGCGGGCGAATTCGGCGTTCTCCAATCCAGGGATCATCCGGAACACGCGACGCTGCTCGGGGAAGGTCAGATTCGTCTGGAACCCGACCAAGTTGTAGCTCTGGCAGTTGACGTCCTCGGCGCGCAGCTGCACAACCGCCCACGGACGGCGGCCGGTCGCAGGATCCTTCAAACCGACGGGCTTGAGCGCGCCGAAGCGCGGCGCGTCATGACCGCGGCGGGCGATTTCCTCGATAGGCTGGCATGCCTGGAACAGATCGTCCGTCTCGAAATCCTTGCGGATGACGCGGTCGGCCTCGAGCAGCCCATCGATGAAGCGATCGTAAGATTCCTTGCCGAAGGGCGCATTGAGGTAATCGCCCCCGCCCTCTTCGTAGCGGCTCTGGCTGAACACCTTTCGGAAATCGAGCGAATCGGCCATCACCACCGGTGCGGCCGCGTCGTAGAACGAAAGGTGATCATGACCAGTTAGGCCGTGGAGAAAAGACGCCAAGGCGTCGGAGGTGAGCGGACCGGAAGCGACGATGACGGCATCGGCGGGACCGAAGGCGCGCACCGGGCCCCGATCCCCTTCCACCATGACGGCGCCCTCCTCATCGAGGCCGACGACCTCGCCGCGATAAAGTTCGATCAACGGATGGGAGGAGATGAGCTCGGTCACCTGAGCGGAAAACGAATCGCGGTCGACGGCGAGCGCGCCGCCCGCAGGAACGCGATGGGCAAGCGCGCTGTCGAGCACGAACGACCCGAGCGCGGAGAGCTCGTGCTTGAGCATGCCCGCAGCGCTTTCCGGCTTGGTCGATTTGAGCGAATTGGAGCACACCAACTCGGCGCAGCGGTCGGTCTTATGAACGGCCGTTTCCTTGGTCGGGCGCATCTCGAACAGGCGAACCGCCATGCCGCGCGCCGCCAGCTGAAGAGCGGCCTCGCTGCCCGCGAGGCCCGCCCCGATGATATCGATGGTCTTCGTAGTGTTCATAGGCAAAACTCTACTACAAAACAAACCCTACAAGCGAGCGGGTCCGTAACGCCCATCGGGAAACCGGACGATCAACCCATCGCGCTCGTAGCCAGCGAGCCGAACCATGAGCCAAGTCAGCTTCTTGTCGGCCGGGACGTCGGCGCCGACTCCCCACGGCAAGGCAAGCATCTCCTCTATGCGAAGGGGATCGGCGAGAAGCGCAGCGAGCAGATCGTCACCGGCAGCGCGAGCCGCCATCTGCCGTTGCGCAGGCTCGGAAAACCTCAAGCACCCGAAGGCGCCCGCCAGCATGTCCCCGAACGTCTCCTCGTCGACCACCGGCGCCGCCCCCTGGTAGATCAGGCGATTCGAGCCGCGCGACGTCTCCGAGGTGATCGGGCCGGGCACCGCCCACACTTCGCGGCCCGCCGACAGGGCGTCGTCGGCCGTCGAGAACGTCCCGGAAGGAAGACCGGCCTCGACGATGAGCGTCGCGCGGGCCAATCCCGCGATGATCCGATTGCGGGCGCGGAAGGTGAACGGCAAAGGGGGGTAGTCCCATTGGCGCTCCGAGATCACGGCTCCTCCCCCATCGACGATGCGCTGGAAGAGCGCGGCGTTTCGCTTCGGGTAGAGCTGATCGCAGCCGCCCCCTAGCACGGCGACGGTCTGGCCCTCGGCCTCGAGGGCACCTTCGTGCGCATGGGTATCGCACCCGAGCGCCCCGCCGGACACGATGGGGATGCCGTGGTGCGCCGCCAAACCCGCGAAACGCCGCGCAGCCGCCCGTCCGTACGGGGTCGCCTTGCGCGCGCCGATCACGGCAAGGCCGTCGCGAAGCGCCTCGACGTTGCCCACTCCGTACAGGCGCTCGGGCGGATCCTCCAAAGCCATCAACGAGTCGGGGTAGCCTGCGCACGCGTATTCCACCACGAAACGCGGACCCTCCAATCGAAGTGAGCAAGCTTGCGGGTAGCGCTGCCCATGGACGAGCTTGGCCTGCTCGAGACTCGGATAATCGCTCATGAATCCCATCCCCCTCCGAAACGAAGGCCGAAGGCTTCGGCCACTTCCTCGGTGCCGACCGATTCCTTTTCCGCGAGATCCCCAAGCGTGCGGGCAAGCGAAAGGGTCTTTGCGATGGCGCGGGCGCTCATGCAGTGGGCTTCGGTGAGCGTCAGGAAGAATTCCTCGACCGACGCATCGAAACGGCACGCTTCCTTGAGCTCGCGCATGCCCTTCGGTGGCGCTCCTGCCCGCGCCAAACGGCGCGCGGCGAACGAGCGGGCGCGCTCGACGCCTTCGCGCAGCGAATCGGAAGACAGGCCCTCTTCTCCGCGCATCAGCTCGCGTCCCTCGCCGCGCCACACGTCGATCCTCACATCGATGCGATCGAGAAGCGGGCCGCCGATGCGGTTTTGATAGGCCTGTACGGCAGATGCCGAGCAAGTGCACTTCCCCGATGGGTCACCGTAGTAGCCGCACGGACAGGGATTCGTGGCCGCCAGAAGCTGAAAGCGCGCAGGGAACGTATAGACCCCATCGGCGCGCGTCAGGCGGATGAGGCCCGACTCGAGAGGCTGGCGCAGCGTTTGAAGCACCGAAGAGGAAAACTCCGCCAACTCGTCGAGGAAGAGCGTCCCGCGATGGGCAAGCGCAGCTTCCCCGGGCCGCGGCGGCGACCCGCCTCCGATGAGGCCGGCCGCGGTGGCGCTGTGGTGGGGCGCGCGAAACGGCCTTACGCCCGCGAGCACGCTTTCAGCGTCTTCCCCCGCGACCGAATGAACGAGCGCCGCCTCGATGCGCTCGGCTTCGCTCAATTCGGGAAGGATGGAGGCGAAACGCCGAGCGAGCATGGTCTTTCCCGAGCCGGGAGGACCGACCATGATGACCCCATGGCGCCCCGCAGCGGCCACCTGAAGCGCGCGTTTGGCCACCTCGTGGCCCACGACGTCGACGAAATCGAGGCGGGCGCGAGAGTCGGGCTGAACGCGCGAGGGCAAAGAGGCGAAACGGGCTTGACGGATATGGGAAAGGCGCTCGAGCAGAAGGACCTCGAGCCCTTCAAGGGCGATGCCCTGTGCGTCAAGAGCCCCGCCCATGAGACGCAGACCCTCATCCTGCGCGCACTTCTCGAAAGCAAGCATCCCGCGCACAGAACGCACGTCCCCGCCCAAGGAGAGCTCCCCCACCACAAGCGCGCCGTCGACGAGCGCCGGATCTATCTGGCCCGTCGCGGCGAGCAGGCCCAACGCGATGGGCAGATCGAAGCCCGATCCGCTTTTGCGCAACGCACCGGGAGCGAGATTCACCACGATCTTATCGCTTGGCATGGTGAACCCGCTCGCCCTCAGCGCAGAGCGTATGCGTTCGCGGGATTCCTGAATAGCCGCATCGGGCATGCCGACGATCGAAAACGAGGGAATGCCGTTCGATATGACCACCTCGACGTCGACCGGCACCGCCTCGACGCCGCGGATGGTGGCGCTTCGAACCGAGAAGATTCGCTGAGCCATGCCTCACACCGCCCCGAACGCATCGATGTGGTAGCGGAGAAACGCACGGTGCTTCGAGATGACCAAGATGGAGATGACGTCGAAGCGCACGCGGATATCGCACGACTCGTAGGTTTGCAGATAGCTCGCCGCGATACGCTCGTAGCGCGCCCGCTTGCGCTCGTCGACCGCTTCGGCGGGAAACCCCTTCTCGACGGTCGAGCGAGTCTTCACCTCGACGAAGCAGAGCGTGTCCTCGTCGCGGCATATGATGTCGGCCTCGCCCGCCGGACACGTCCAGTTCCGCTCGAGGATTTCCATCCCCTTGCGCTCAAGGAAGCGCGCAGCCGCTTCCTCCCCACGTGCACCGAGCTCCTGAGGCGATGTCGTTTCGTCCATGATCGCCCTCCTTTCACAGGAGAAACGTTATCGGGCAAACCTCAAACGAAACGAAAGGGGAACGCACAGACGGCCGAAACCAGATCACGCCTCGGGAAAAAGCGACTCCTGAAGGAAGTTGCCGCAGAAACTGACGCGATGGATCGGCGTCAAGCCCCGCGCGGCGATGGCCTCGCGATGGCGCTGGCTTCCGTACCCCTTCGAGGAAGCGAAGTCGTAGCCGGGGTAGATCTCGTCGCAGGAAACCATATAGGCATCGCGCGAAACCTTGGCGATGAGCGAAGCCGCGGCGATCGACGCGCAACGCGCGTCTCCGTGGACGACGTTGAGCTCGCGGTCGTCGAAATGGAGAGGGTTGCCGTCGAGGAGAGCGACCTCGACGTCGACCCCCTGCTGCTCGATGCGGGAAAGGGCCTCGGAAAACGCCGCTCGCAAGCAAGCGCTCATCCCCTTCTCGTCGATTCGCGAAGGATCGACGTCCACCACCGCCCACGCGCGGGCGCAGCGCTTGATCTGCTCGGCAAGAAGGGGGCGCTTCGCCTCGGGAACCTGCTTCGAGTCGTTAAGTCCCGTTATGGGCTTTGCGGCGGGATCGAGGACCACCGCCCCGACGGTCAGCGGCCCGGCAAGGGGACCGCGCCCCACCTCATCGAGGCCAACCGCCACGCGCCCGCGGCTCAAGGTCTCCTCGAACGAGTAGAGCTCGGCGACGCGCGCCCTCTCGATGGCCTCGGCTTCCAGTCGCCGGCGCGTCTGGACGAGAGCGGCCTGCACCCCTTTTCGCGTATCGGCGCGCAGGGAGCGCTCGAGCACCTCGAATTCCTCGCTCGACGCCTGCGCCAAACGCTGTCGTATATCGGCTACCGTCAAAGCCATCGCCTGCTCCTCACCACGCATCAAATAAAAAAAGGGCACGAATATCGTGCCCTTCGAAAAACCGGGAAACGGCGACTTAGAATGCCTTCTCCTTGATCTTGGCAGCCTTGCCGACCTTGTCGCGGAGGTAGTAGAGCTTGGCGCGCTTGACGTCGCCGCGACGGACGACCTCGATCTTCTCGATCTTGGGCGAATGAACAGGGAAGGTGCGCTCGACGCCGACGGAGAAGCTGATCTTGCGGACGGTGAAGGTCTCACGGGAAGATGCGCCGTGACGACGGATGACATCGCCCTGGAACACCTGGATACGCTCGCGGTTACCTTCCTTGATGCGGTAGTGCACCTTGACGGTATCGCCGACGTTGAATTCTGCAACCTCGGGGTTGATCTGCTGCTGCTCAATTGCGCGGATGATATCCATGGTTAGTTCCTTCTATATGCTCAACAATTTAGTTTTGCCTTGATGTCAATTGACACAGCAGAGAATTATACTGTGTGAATCAAAGAAGCGCAAGGGAAGAATCGGTTGTTTTTCCGCAACCGTCTTCGATCGCCGCCGCTTCACCGCGAAAAACCTGATGGACGGGGCCTATCGCTCGTAAGGCAGATATTCGGCAAGGTAACCCTTACCCTTCAGCGAACGCTCGATGTCGTCGAGCTCCGCCTCGTCGCGTGCGCTGACGCGATGGAAATGATACCCCGAAGTGACCGTCATGAGCAACGAGGATCGCCCCGACTCCATATCGGCCACGAACCTCTCCACATCGCGGCGCGTCCTGATGCCGAGCGTCGCGGTGATCTTGCCGTACACGCGATGATTGACCATGACGTCCTCGACGACGCCGCCGGCATCGACGATGGTCTGCAGCTCGTCTTCGGTCTGCTCGGCGCTGTGTTGGACCTTGAACGTCCGCTCGCAGACAAGCGGGCGCTCGTTCAGGAGATATCCCTTGTTCGTCGCGATCACGTCGCACCCCGCCGCGCGCAGAAGCGCGATGTCCTGCACGATGACCTGGCGGCTCACGCCGACGGCGCGCGCAAGGGCGCTGCCCGACACGGCAGACGCCGCCGACTTCAGCTCTTCGACGATGCGCTCACGCCTTCGCTGTGCATCCATTGCCGCCCTCCTTGGCGCCTCGATCGTTCCCGCCTCCATCCTACGCCAACACTTCCAGATGCTTCATGCTCAAATCGATGATGCCGGCCGAATGAGTCAGGGCGCCCGAGGACACGTAGGTCACGCCGATGGAGGCTATCGAGGCCAAGCGGGCTTCGTCGACGTTACCCGAACACTCCGTCTCGGCGCGATCGCCCACCAAGGCGACGGCTTCGCGCATCGCGTCGTCGTCCATGTTGTCGAGCATGATGATGTCGGCACCCGCCTCAAGAGCCGCCGCAACCTGCTCGAGGCTCTCGCATTCCACTTCGATCTTCCTGACGAAGGGGGCATGGGCGCGCACCGCCGCCACAGCGGCGAGCACGCCGCCCGCCGCGTCGAGGTGGTTATCCTTGAGCATCACGCCATCGGAAAGGTTGAAGCGATGGTTGACTCCCCCGCCGATGCGGACGGCCTCCTTCTCGAACAACCTCATTCCCGGCGTTGTCTTGCGCGTGTCGACGATCTTCGTCGACGAGGCCGCCTGCTCGAGCACGCGAACCGCGCGACGCGTTTTGGTGGCGATGCCGCTCATGCGCTGCAGGTAATTGAGCGCCGTCCGCTCGCCGGCAAGAAGCGCGCCGACGCGCGCCTCCACGATCTCGATGAGCGCACCCGGGGCCACCTCGTCGCCGTCGCAGGCGAACCGCTCGAACGAGGCCTGCTGATCAAGCAGCATGAACACCCGCTCGAAGACGTCGAGTCCGGCGATCACGCCTTCCTCCTTCGCGATGAGCTGCACGCGGGCGCGACGGGAGCGGTCCGGCAAGGCAGACCCCGAGACGTCCTCGCTGGTCACATCTTCGCGCAAGGCTGCGAGGATATGCGGCTCGACCGCGACCTTAAGCGTCACCTCGTCCATCTACCTCACCGCCTTCGCGGGAACGCCAACGCGTACGACCCGTTCGGCCTGCGCGCGGGCCGCACGCGCCCCGGCGGAGACGGCGCTCGCCTGCAGCGCCGCGGTCTTGGCCATGCGGGCCGACACGACGCGTGCCGCTCGCTGGGCGAAGACCAACGACTCGAGCAGCGAATTCGATGCCAAGCGGTTCTTGCCGTGAACGCCGTTGCACGCCGTTTCCCCCAATGCGAAGAAATTCGTCATGGTGGTCTCCGAGTCGCTGTTCACGTGAACGCCGCCCATGAAGTAATGCTGGGCAGGAACGACGGGGATCGGCTCTTTAAGCAGATCATAGCCTTCCTCCAGGCAATGTTCGTAGATGTGGGAGAAATGGCCCGTGATCTCCTCGGGGGCCATTCTCTCGAAGGAGAGCATCACGTGGTCGGTCCCGTCCTTTTCCATCTGCTCGTAGATCGCCGCGGACACGACGTCGCGGGGCTGAAGCTCGTCAGTGAAGCGGTTTCCTTCGGCGTCAAGCAGGATCGCCCCTTCGCCGCGGCACGACTCGGAGATGAGGAACGCCCTTCCCGGCCGATCGACGTAAAGGCTGGTGGGATGGATTTGCACGTAGTCCATATGCTCGAGCGCCACGCCGTGCGCTTCAGCGATGCGGCAGGCGTCGCCGGTCAGGCTCGGGTAGTTGGTCGAACGCTCGTAGCGACCGCCGATGCCGCCAGTGGCGAGCATCGTGTAAGGAGCGCGAACGATAAGGCGCCTGTCCGCTTCGGCGGCGCCATGACGCCTGTCGATGCAGATCGCGCCCACGCACCTGGTGCCCTGGGCGGACTCGACGATGTCCACCACCTCGACGTGCTCGAGGATGCGCACGTTGGGCAGGCGACGCACGTTCTCGAGCAGGGTGGTGGTGATCTCCTCGCCCGTCACGTCGCCGTGGAAGCAGATCCTCGGCCTTGAGTGGGCCCCTTCGCGCGTGTAGGCCAGCGACCCGTCTTCCTCCCGCTCGAAATCGACGCCGCGGGCAACGAGGTCGTCGATGACCGATCGGCTCGAGCGGATCATGATGTCGACGCTCTGGGCGCGGTTCTCGTAATGGCCGGCGCGCATGGTGTCTTCGTAGAAGGCATCGTAATCGCCCTCGTCATGGAGAACGCAGATCCCCCCTTGGGCGAGCATGGAATCGCACTCTTCGACCACGGTCTTGGTCACCATCACGATGTTGGCCGTGGAAGGAAGGTTAAGCGCGGCGTAAAGACCGGATACCCCGCACCCGGCGATGAGGACATCGCATCTCAATTCTTCGGTATGCATCTCTTCTCCCCTTATCGCGCCGCGTACTCGAGCATCAACTCGAGGGTCCTTCTCGCCGGCGTTTGCAGCTCGGAGGAGACGCTGACCCCCTCGAAATCGTTCTCCAGGCAATCGATCACCTTGTCGATAGTTATGGAGTCCATGTCCGCGCACGTGGGCAAGGGACGCGGGAAGTGGAAACGCTTGGAGCCCCCGGCGCCACGCAGCTCCATTTCACGCAGCACGCCGGCCATGGTCACGATGATGAAGTCCTGAGCGTCGCTCTTCTCGGTGAACTCGATGATTCCCTTGGTGGAGCCGATGTAGTCGGCCAGCTCGAGCACCTCTTCTGTGCACTCCGGGTGGGCCAAGACGAGCGCATCGGGGTACTCGCCCTTGATCGCCTCGATATCCGCGGGAGCGATGCGCTGGTGACACGGGCAGTACCCGTCGTTCAAGATCACGTGCTTTTCGGGAATCTGCTTTGAGATGAAGCGCCCCAGGTTCACGTCGGGAATGAACAGGATGGTGTTTTGCGGCAGCTCGCGGCAGATCTTCTCCGCATTGGAGGACGTGACGCACACGTCGCTCCACGCCTTCACCTCGGCCGTCGAATTGACGTAGCACACCACTGCGAGGTCGTCGCCGTACGCGGCGCGGGCGTCGTCGATGGTCTTCTTCTCGACCATATGCGCCATGGGGCAATCGGCGGCTGGCTCGGGAAGGAGCACCGTCTTGTCGGGGTTGAGAAGCTTGGCGCTTTCCCCCATGAACTCGACGCCGGCCAAGACGATGGTGCTGTTGGGCAGCTCCACCGCAAGCTTGGCAAGATAAAAAGAATCGCCGACGTAGTCGGCCACAGCCTGAACCTCGGGCGCGACGTAGTAGTGAGCCAGCACCACGGCGTCGCGGCCGCGCTTCAGATCCTCGATGCGCCGCGCCGTTTCCGGGCAGACGGCGACCGATCCTTCAGGATCGCTCATGACAGCCATAGGGTTCGAACCCCTCTTCCTTCCCCGCAGGGATATGACGATGGTTACGCGTGTACCGCAATGGGCGTAAGTGTAGCACCGTCGAAAACGACTGCCAATTCAGGTGACAAGACACCTGTAAATACCAATGGAACAGCTCCGAAAAAGAGGGGAAACGAAATAGATCCGGCGCCGTTGGCGCCTAAACGAGCATAAGAAGACCGTAGCCTCCGACGCCGACGACGATGCACCAGACAAGCGACTTGGTCTTGAGGGCGACGAGCGCCACCGCGAAGGCCGCCACAAGGGGCAGGGCGCCGGGCCACAGCCCTTCGGCGAACATGGCGGGAGACAACAGGTCGTTGGCGATGAGGGCCGCGAAGGCGGCAGGGGGAATGAAGGCGAGCGCACGAGACAGCCAACCGGGGAGATCGCGATCGCG
Organism: uncultured Eggerthella sp.; assembly: GCA_959607715.1. Lineage (GTDB taxonomy): Bacteria > Actinomycetota > Coriobacteriia > Coriobacteriales > Eggerthellaceae > Anaerotardibacter. The sequence goes on from CAUHNN010000003.1 coordinate 42,764, forward strand.
CAGGACGAAGATGGGCAAGACGCGGCAGATCAGGATCACGATCGCGCAACCGATGGAGATGAAGAGAAAATCATCGAGGGACATCGATGCCCTCCTTGCGCGACGCGAAGATGCCGCCGGCGACGCCGGCGAGTGCACCGATGAGAATAGCGGGCCCCGAAAGGCCGACGAGCTTGCAGGCGAAAACGCCGGCGACGGCGACGAGAGCGGCGACGATGTTGGCCCGCGTCCCCTTCTGCGAGAAAAGCAAGCACAAAAAGATGCTCGTCATGGCGAAAGACGCCAGCGCGCTCGGAACGGTGAGCAGGTTGCCGAGCACCACTCCCATCACGTTCGCCAGGGCCCACGTGGTCTCGCACATGAGGTTGACGCACGTCGCGGCACCCACGCTCCACGAGCCCTGTTCGAAACGGGACAGGTTAACGGCGAAGGATTCGTCGGTAACCGTCGCGCCGAAGAGGAACGACAGGCGCGCGCTCACGCCTTGGCAGAAGCGCGACAGGGAGGCGCCGTAGAGCAGCTGACGGGAATTCACGAGGGAGACCGCGGCGATGATCGCCAGGGAAGGCGAGCCTGCAAGCCACATGTTCGAGATCATGTACTGACCGGCACCCGAGTAAAACAGCATCGAGAGCAAGAAGACCTGCAGCGCGTCGATGCCCACCTGCTGGGCAAGGATGCCACAGGGGATGCCGAGAAAGACGTAGCCGATCATGACGGGCCACGCCGCCGAAAGCGCCACACGCAGCGTAGCGGAAAAGGAAGGGGCGGTTTGGGGAGCCTGCGATTCGGTATGTTCCTGCTTTTCGGTCACGAGGCAATAGGATACCACGCGCACTCGGTGCAGACGAAGGAAAAGGCGCGCCCCGCAGCGACCTCGAGGGCCCCTCGCGCTAGTAGTTCCAGCTCTGGGGGATGAACATCTCCTTGAAGAAATTCTGCGCGTAACGGTCGGTCATCCCCGACACGTAATCGGCGACGGCGCGCAGAGGATCGCCCTGGGAAAGGTCGCGCAGCTCCTGGGGGACCTCGTCATAATGGCGAACGAAGTAGTCGAACAGATCCTCGACGAGATGCTTGGCCTTATGCACCTCCACCATCACCGGATCGGAGGTGTAGACGTTGTCGAACAGGAAGGCGCGCAACTCCATCATGGCCTCCCAGCGATCGGCGCTCATACGGATATCGTCGAGCGCGGCGCTCGTCTTTATCATGTCCTGGACGAGCGTCTGGATGCGCGTCGAGTGGTTCTCGCCGAGCAAGCGATGGGTAGAAGCGGGCACGTCGGCCTCGCGCAGGACCCCGGCGCGAATCGCGTCGTCAATGTCGTGGTTGACGTACGCGATGCGATCGGCAGTGGCGACGATACGCCCCTCGAGGGTCTCGGCGCGAAGGTCGCCGGTGTGGCAGACGATGCCGTCCCTGACTTCCGCGGTCAGGTTCAGCCCCTTGCCGTCGTTTTCTATGACGTCGACGACGCGAAGGCTCTGCTCGTTGTGACGGTACAGATGGGCGTTCTCAGGAGCCGCCGGATCGAGCCCGCGATGGCGCGCAAGGCAGGCGGAGATGGCGTCTTCGCCCACGTGCCCGAACGGCGTATGCCCCAAGTCATGGCCGAGGGCGATCGCCTCGGTCAGATCCTCGTTGAGGCCGAGGGCGCGGGCGATGGTGCGGGCGATCTGAGCGACTTCGAGCGTGTGGGTCAAGCGAGTACGGTAATGGTCCCCCACCGGCGCAAGGAAAACCTGCGTCTTGTGCGACAGGCGACGGAACGCCTTGGTGTGGAGGATCTTGTCGCGGTCGCGCTGGTATTCCGTTCGGAACTCGTCGGTCTCCGACGAACGGGCACGACCCTCCCCTTCGTCGGAAAAGGCGGCGTCGTCGGAGAGCTGAGCGTGCTCTCGGTCGATCTGATCTTCCCGCGTAACCAGCTTCATAGCGTTCAACCCCTTCGTTGATCCCCTTTTACACGACCAGAAGACGACCGCACGCCGGGCAGACGGCGATCGGGGCCTGCGAGCGGATCTTGCTCATGCGACTCTGGTCGAAATTCGCACGGCAAGCGCCGCACGCGTCGTCCTCAAGGCGGGCGACGGCCACGGCGCCGCAGCGCCCCTGGGTCTGCTCGTAGGCGCGCAGCAGCTCGGCGTCGAGCTGCGAGCGCAGCTCAGAACCCATCTCCTCGCCCTTCGCGATGACCGCGCGCAAAGACCCGCCCGCCTTCTGGAAGGACTTCACCAGGTCGGCTTCCTTCTCGTCGAGGGCGTCGAGGGCCTGCATGATCTGCTTCATGACCGGGGAAATGCGGTTGACCTCTTCCTCGACCTGGCCGGTCTCGAGCATCACGCGGTCGCGTCGCTTACGCACCCCGTCGAGTTCCCTGGTCTGAGCGGTGACGGCGCGGTAGTCGCCCTGCACCTCGGCAAGGAGCGCGGTTATCTCATCCTGCTTCTGGCTGAGCTGCTCGTCTTCCTGGACGAGCGACGCCAAACGTCCCTCGGCATCGTCGAAAAGATCCTGGACCTGAACCTTCTTCTTGAAGACCTCGTCTCTCTTGGCGCGCACCTCGAGAATGGCCTTGCGATGCGGCAAGGCGTCGAACTCCTTCTGCGCGGAAGCGACGCGACGATCAACCTCCTGCAGCTTGAGGAGGATATCGATGTCGTGTTCGGTTGCGTTCATGGGCGTCCATGCCTTTCCGGCCGCATAGCTTTGGCCACGGTTTCTCAACGACGGAGCGTCTCCGGCGTGTACCAATTGTTTTCCTGATCAATCATGGTAATGCAAGTTTCGTCGATGCCGACGTTCACAAGGTGGGAGGCGAGCACCGCGCAGAGGGGTAATTCCGAAACATCGTGTCCCAACTCGATGATGGCGAGCCCCGAATGAGCCGCCTCGAGCGCCTCGTGGTACTTCATCTCCCCGCAGACAAGGCAGTCGACCTGGGCGGAGAGGCACGCCTGGCCCAGCGAACCCGCCGATCCCCCGCTCGTCACGATGAGGTTCAGCTCAAGATCGGCAGGGCCCCACACGCGCGGCACGACGCCGAAGACCGACACGCATCGCGCACTTAGATGGCGAAGGGACAGCGGGCCCTCCCCGTCGCACGGACGGCAGATTCGGCCGAATCCCTTCGCCGGATCGTCGGCAAGCGGTTCGAGCACCCCTGCCCCTTCGAGCCTAAGAAGATGCGCCAGCGCATCGAGCCCGGCGGGAGAGACGTCGAGGGCGGTATGGAAGGAAATGATGCTCACCCCGTGCTCGATGGCGCAGCGAACCACCGCACCCGGAGAGCCCTGCCCCTGCGACGAGGCCGGGAGGAACGAGGTGGGAGGGTCGAGGAACACGGGATGGTGCGTCACGAGCACGTTGGCTCCGGCGGAGCTGGCTTCGAGGATGGCGGGGACGGTGGGGTCGAGAGCCACTGCCACCCCCCGCACACGATCGGCGGGATTCCCGACGAGCATGCCGGTCCTGTCCCACGAGCAGGCGTCCTTCGCGGGGATTCGCTCGAGCAGGGCATGCTCAAGTTCGCCGACAAGAAGCACTCCGCCCGTTCGGGCCAGCGAAGCCGCCGGGTTCTTCTTCAACGAAGTCATCGATTCCATCGCTTCCTCCTTATCCTCAGCCAAGCGCGATGCTTCGGCGATCGCCGCCCGGCATCACGACCGTCACCTCACGGTATCCCGCTTCGTACATCCAACGATATCCTTCTTCGATGCCCCGATCCACCAGGTCGACCTCGTGCGCATCGGAGCCGATCGTGCATGGAACGCCGGCGCGGCAGAACTCACGCAGAAGGCCCTGGCACGGGAACATCTCGGCACAGGCGTACGAGACGCCCGAGGTGTTCACCTCCACCATGCGCGACGAAGCGCGCGCGGCTTCCGCTGCCTGCGCGTAAAGGGGGGCGGGATCGAAGCTGGGATAGCGGTTGAACTTCTTCACCAAATCGGGATGGGCCATGACGGTGAAGGGCGCGTCTGAGCTCACCGCTTCGCACCACACCTCGAAATAGCGGCGCCAGATGTAGTCGGCGCCGGCTTCATCCCAGAATCCCCGTTGAGCCGGATCGTCGAAAGGCCATCGATCGAGGAAATGGACCGAGCCGAGCACGATGTCGAAGCCGGAGAACTCGTCGTCGGAAAAGGATCGGTCCTCGTCGGCCCCGAGCCAATCGAGCTCGCACCCCACCAGGATCTCCATGTCAGGATAGAGAGCGCGCTGCGCGACGATGCGCTCGCGGTACTCCCCCAGTCGCTCACGCGGCATCGAAACGTAGTCGCGCGGATCGATATCGCGAGTCAAGGGATAGTGCTCGGTAACGGCGATGTTGCCCATGCCGCGCTCATGCGCCCGCGCCACGAGCTTCTCGATGGGGGCGTACCCGTGATTGGTGAAGTCGGTATGGTTATGCTGGCTTATGCGTTCCATGGCATCGCTCCTTCGTGAAGCGATTATCCCACCACCTCGGCAAAGGCCTCCAGGAAACGCTCTATATCTTCATGATCGGTATCCGATCCAAGCGATACGCGCAAAGCCCCGAGGGCATCGTCACGCGAAACGCCGAGGGAGCTCAGGACGTGGGAGGGCTCGAGGGAATGGGACGAGCACGCCGATCCACCGGAAACGCAGAAGCCGCGGCGATCGAGCTGAAGGATCATCGTCTCGCTTTCGATTCCCTCCACGAGCACCGAGACGATATGGGGAGCGTATTGCGCATCGTCCGACGGGACCTCGACGACGCGCCGAACGCGAGGATTGGCGCACAGACGCTCGTAGAGCTCATCGCGCAATGCCCTTTCTCGGCACGCCTCCTCCTCAACGCGGGAGCAGACGTCCTTGCATGCGGCGGCGAACCCGACCGCGCCCACCACGTTCTGCGTGCCGCTGCGGCGATCCGACTCCTGGGCACCGCCGACGATCTGGGCGGTGAACGGGGTGCGTGCGCGAAGGTACAGAACGCCCACGCCCTTCGGGCCGCCGATCTTGTGGGAGGAAGCGGAGAGCGCATCGACGCCCCATTCCTTGACGGAAACGGGGATCTTCCCAAGAGCCTGCGTGGCATCGACGTGGAAAAGCGCCCCATGGGCGTGAGCGGCGCTCGCAAGCGCCGGGATGTCCATGACGCTGCCGATCTCGTTGTTGACCGCCATGATGGAGACGAGCATCACCCGGTCGTTCATGACGGCCTCGAGGGCCTCCGGCGTGATGCGGCCCGACTCATCGGGGTCGACGTAGACCACTTCAGCCCCCCAGCGATTGAGGACGCGGGCGGCGGCGAGGACGGCATCGTGCTCGATCGACGACACGACGATTCTGGGCACGCATTCGTGGTCGCCTTTCTGCTCGGCGCGCATCATGCATGCATCCACGATGCCGAAGAGCGCGGCGTTGTCGGCTTCGGTCGCGCCCGAGGTGAAGATGATCTCATCGGGGCGGGCGGCGAGGCACCGAGCGATGGTCTCACGAGACTGCTCGAGGGCGCGGAACGCGTTGCGGCCGACGCGGTAGAGGGAATTGGCGTTGCCCCCTCCCGCCTCGAGGCCCTCGATACCCGCTGAAAGGAACGGAGCCATGGCCTCAAGGGCGACGGAAGAAAGCGGCGCGGTTGCCGCCCAATCGAGGTAGGTGCACGAGGAGGATCCCATCACTCCCCTCCCTTCAGCGCGCAACCGTGGAGCTTCTCGATGGCTTCGGCGGGATCGAGAGCGGCGAAGACGCCCGAGCCGGCGACGAGCACATCGGCGCCCTGGGCGCAGACGAGTTCAGCCGTGCCGCCCGGGGCGATACCGCCGTCGACTTCGATGAAAAGCGAAGGGTTGAGGCGCTTGGCGAGGGCGGCTACGGCCCCGACGCGCTCGTCGCTGCCCTCGATATAGGATTGACCGGAGAAACCGGGGAAGACGCTCATGACGAGAACCATATCCAGATCGGCGATGAACGGCTCGACGGCGGCGATCGGGCAATCGGGCTTCAAGGCCAAGGCGGGCTTGGCGCCGGCCGCGCGAATGCGGGCGATGACGGAGCGTGCGGCCTGGGCATCGGAAAGGGCCTCGAGATGGACCGTCACGATATCGGCCCCCGCGCGCAGGTACCAGTCGAGCTGCTCTTCGGGGTTCGAGATCATCAGGTGGACATCAAGGGGGAGATCGATGATCTTCTTCAGCTGAGCGACCACGGGAACGCCGATGGTCAAGTTGGGAACGAAGTGGCCGTCCATCACGTCGACGTGCACGAAATCGGCCCCCGCCCGCTCAAGCATGCGGATGTCGTCTTCGAGGTTCATGAAGTCGGCCGACAGGATGGAAGGCGCGACCTTTATATCGCCAAACACCGGAAACTCCCTTCATCGTTTGGTTGGGCTTTCCTGCCCATTCTACACACGCGCGCCCGACTCGAGGTCGAGAAGGAAGCGCTTGATGGCGGCACCGAAGGCATAGCCTCCCAAAGCCCCGTTCGCACCCACCACCCGATGGCACGGAACGAACAGCGGCAACGGGTTGTGGGCGCACGCCGCACCCACCGCGCGCATGGCCCCGGGGTTGCCGAGAGAGCGCGCGAGATCGCCGTAGGTCATCGTGTGACCGTAGGGAATCGCCGAAAGAGCCTCCCAGACCGATCGCTGGAAAGGCGTGCCCACATGGGCGATAGGCACGTCGAAGGAGCGCCGCTTGCCCGCAAGGTACTCGAGCACCTCGCTCGAGGCGCGGTTGGTGAGCGTGCTGGCCTTCTCGATGCCCTCGAAACGGGCGATGCCGAAGGCGAAACGCGTCAGCTGCTCGCCATCGGAGCCGATCGTGACGCGCCCAAGCGGAGTCCGATAGACGAAATAGGTTTTCTCCATAAGCTACTCCCCGCTCTTGCCAAGCCCCCAGAACTCGGTCTTCAAGGGTCGGTTGATGAGCTCTTCGCTCAGATCGGCGAGCGAAGCGCCCTCCCACACCATGGCGCGCACCGCCTCGGTGATCGGAAGCTCGACGCCATGGCTCTCGGCAAGCGCTCCGATGGCCTTGCACGCCTGCGCCCCCTCGACCACCATGTGCGTGCGCTCCTCAAACGCGGCCAAAGAGCCGCCCTGGGCAAGCGCCCGGCCGAACGTGCGGTTGCGGGAATGCTCGGAAGTGCAGGTCGCGATCAGGTCCCCCGCACCGGCCAAGCCCATGACGGTCAGCGCCTCACCGCCGCATGCGGTGACCAAGCGGCTCATCTCGGCCATGCCGCGCGTCATGAGCATGGCGGCCGTGTTGTCGCCGAGACCCGAGCCGTAGGCCGCGCCCACGGCGATGGCGATGACGTTCTTGAACGCAGCGCACAGCTCGACGCCCACGTAGTCGAACGAGGTGTAGCAGCGGAACCGCGGCGTGGCGAAAAGGTCGCGGAAGTAACCTGCGGTCTCGTAGCTCGCCGAGGCGATGACGGTGCCGGCGGGGATGCCGAGCACCACTTCCTCGGCATGGTTGGGACCCGACAGGGCGGCCAAGCGATCGATGCCGCCCAGCACGCGCTCGAAGACCTGGATGGGAAGAAGGCCCGTACGCTCCTCCACGCCCTTCGAGCAGATGACGATGGGCGTCTGCGGCGAAACGAGAATCGCAAGATCGGATGCGAACGACCGGATGAGGCGCGAAGGAACGACGATGGCGATCGCCTGGGCCCCATCGACGCAGCGGGCAAGATCATCGGTCGCCGTGATGGCGGGATGGAGCATGACGCCGCTCAAGTAGCGCGGATTGCGGTGGTCCTCGGTGATGGAGCGGGCAACATCGGCCTTGCGCGCCCACATCACGACCTCGTTACCCCCATCGGCAAGCGTCTGCGCCAGAGCCGTTCCCCACGATCCGGCCCCTACAACTGCGATTTTCGCCATACGAACACGCTCCTCACGCGATCAGAAAAACTCCCTCGTTGCCTATGCTTCTTTCTTGGATCCGACCCTTCGCTCGGTTCCCGCCCGAAGCCGGGCGATGTTTTCTCGATGCGCCCACACGACCGTCAGCGCAGCGACGGTGCAGAAGGCGAATGCCCACGGGTGAAATCCCATGAACAGAAAATGGTATGCGCCCAAAATCGGGCAGAGCAGGGCAGCGGCGATGGACCCCGCAGAGACGTAGCGGCTCGCCACCACGATGACGGCGAAAAGAAGGATCTCGATAAGCGCGCTTTGCCAGCCGAACATGACGAACAGGCATCCAATCGCCACGGCGATTCCCTTCCCGCCGTGGAAATGGAGCCACGGACTGAAGATGTGCCCCCACACGCACCCCAGAAACGCCATGGCGGTGAGGTCTTCGTAGGCAACGGGCGCCGAGGTTTGCGAAACGCCGGCCGAGACGACGATGCACAGCGCCGCATAGGCGAGCAGACCGGAGGCAAGGCCCTTGCCGAAATCGAGCAGGAACACCGCCGAACCGCCGACTTTGCCCATGGTGCGCATGGCGTTGGTGGTGCCGATGTTGCCCGAGCCGTGCTCGCGCACGTCGGTGTGGTAGAAGACGCGCGAGATGATGACGCCCCACGGAATGGATCCAAGAAGCGCACTCGCAAGGAACACGGCGAAGAGGCTGCAAACGGGATAGGTCGGGCACGCCCCGAAGAAAGCGGCCGTCGCGAAAAGCCACAAGCACAGAACCCCGACTACGTACACGCCCTTGGTTCTCGACCCTTGCTCAGATGTGCTGCTCGCCATCGGCTAGTCCTTCTTCTTGAATTTCATGCGGATGGGCGTCCCAACGAACCCGAAGGTCTGGCGCAGGCGATTCTCGAGGTAGCGCTCGAACGAAGGCTCGACGAGATCGGGATGATTGCAGAAGAACGTGAAGAACGGCGGTTCGGCGCCGGTCTGGGTCACGTACTTGAGCTTGAGGATCCGCTTGCCCTTCGAAACGGTATGCCCGAAGTCGCGGATGTCCTGAAGCCAGTTGTTGAGACGGCTCGTGGAGACGACCTTGGAGTAGTTCTCGTAAGCCTCGTCGACGGCATCCCAAATGCGATGGACGTTCTTGCCGGAAAGGGCGGAAATGGCGATAACCGGCGCGTAGCCGACGAAGGTGAGGCGATCCTCGACGCGTTCGCGCACATCGGCCTTGGCCTCGGGACCCTCGACGAGGTCCCACTTGTTCAGGATAACCACCATCGCGCAGCCGCGCTCCGCCGCCATGCCCGCGACGCGCTGATCCTGGTCGGTCAAGCCAAGCGTGGAGTCGATAACGAGAAGAACGACCTGCGCGCGATCGATGGCGCGCATCGCGCGCACGAAACCGTAGTACTCGACGTCTTCGTCGATGACGCTCTTCTTCCTCAAGCCGGCCGTGTCGACGATGGTGTACAAAGAACCATCGTGCTCGACGGTCGTGTCGATGGCGTCGCGCGTCGTGCCCGCGACGTTCGAGACGATGGATCGATCGCCGTTGGTCATCTTGTTGGTCAGAGACGATTTGCCCGCGTTGGGGCGGCCGATGATGGCGACGTTGATGGAATCGAGCTCCTCTTCCTCTTCGCCGGTCTCCTCGGGAAAGTGCGAAACCACTTCGTCGAGCAAGTCACCGGTACCCGTGCCGTGCAGGGCGGAGACGGGACGCGCCTCGCCTAAGCCGAGCTGGAGGAATTCCCACAGGTCGTTCTCGTCCTTGAGATTCTCGATCTTGTTGGCCACAAGGATAACCGGCTTGCTCGAGCGACGAAGGATAGAGGCGACCGCCTCGTCGTCGGCGTTGACGCCGACCTTGCCGTCGACCAGGAAGAGGATGACGTCGGCTTCGTCTGCGGCGACGAGAGCCTGGGAGGTGATCGAGCCCTGGAAGGCGTCGTCGCTGCCCATCTCGATGCCGCCGGTATCGATCAAGGTGAAATCGCGGCCGTTCCAGTCGGCCTCATGGTACGAACGGTCGCGGGTGACGCCGCGCATTTCGTGGACGATGGCCTCGTTGTTCTCGGCGAGGCGGTTGACCAGCGTGGATTTGCCCACGTTGGGGCGGCCGACGATGGCCACAACAGGTAAAGACATGTTCGCTCCTTGTCGTAGTGAACACCAGGTAATCTATCGAATAATCAGCATACCACGCCGTATCACAACGAGCGGAGGTGCGACAAGACGTCCTCTATCTGATCATCGGGCGTCGACGCGCCCGCCGACACGCCGACGAGCGCGCACCCCTCGAACCACGACGGGTCGATCTCGTCGGCCGACTCGATATGGAATGCGCGCGGCGCGCGCTCGGCGCAGATCTCGAACAGGCGGGTCGTGTTCGACGAGTTGCGCCCGCCGATGACGACCATCGCGTCGACGCGGCTGGACAGCTCCACCGCCGCACGCTGACGCTGCACGGTGGCGAAGCAGATGGTATCGCGCACCTCGACGTCAAGGCCGCGTTTCTCGAGTTCGCCTAGAACCTCGTCGAAGCGCTCGCGCGATTGCGTCGTCTGGACCACCACCCCGATGGGGCCGATGAGATCCGACGGCAGATCGTCGGCAGATCCCACGACGGTGCAGGAGCCGCCCGCCTCGACGGCATGGGCGGAAATCCCCTCGACCTCGGGATGGCCGGCTTCGCCGACGACGATCACGTGACGGCCGGCGCTCGCGAGCTTGGCGGCCGCCCTCTGGGCCCTCATCACATGGGGGCAGGTCGCGTCGACGATGTCCGCGCCGCGTTGCTCGAGGTCGTGAAGAACGGAGGGGACCACCCCGTGCGATCGAATGACGACGCTGTCGGCGACGACGTCATCGATGCCTTCGGCGACGGCGATGCCGCGCGATGAGAGCTCGGCGACGACGCGGGGGTTGTGGATCAAGGGCCCGAGCGTGCACACCGACCCTTCCTGCTCGGCGGCGGCGAGGGTCATGTCGAGCGCGCGCTGGACGCCGTAGCAGGCGCCGGCATGCTCTGCGCGGATGACTTCAAGGGATCCCATTGCCTCATCGCTCCTCTCGTCGGTAGCCAGGAAGATCAGCCGGGTCGATCGGGTCGATCGGATGCGCGGCGAACGTCTGGGCGTAGTCCTTCGAATCGGGGAAAAGGGCCGTCATATCAACGTCCTCGACGGCGCAATCGCGCGTCAAAGCAAAGGATTCGCGCATGAGAAACCATATGCACCCCTCCATCCGCTCGTCTTTGGGAAGGAAGTCGAAGGAATCGAGCGAGTAAGCCTGACCGAAACGAACGGTGATGCGCGGTAGGCGCAGGCGCTCGCCTTTGCGCTTGATCAAGTCGACGTTCTCGATTCCCAAGGGAACGAGCGGGGCCTTGCCCATGCGCGCCACGAGCGCCGCGCCGCCATGAAGGCGGGGCGCGGCGGAGCCCTTGCCGCGACGCGTTCCCTCAGGGTAGATCCCCACCCATTCGCCGTTCTTCAGCATGCGAGCAGCCCGCTTGAGGGCCTGCCGATCGGCCGAATCGCGTTTGACGGGAAAGGCGCCGACCGAGGAGAAGATCTTGCCCATGAAGCCGCCAGCCGCCTCGAAGAGGCTCTCGCGACCCATCAGGCGAACCCAACCGAGCGGACGCATCGCCAAGAACATGAACACCACGTCCATATAGGAGACGTGGGGAGCCACGAGCACGGCGCCGCACGCTTTCCCATCGAAACGGGAAACGATTTCTTGCCCCTCTATGCGCAGACGAAAGACCACGCGACAGAGGAAGCGGAGGAGTCCAGTCAAGAAACGGGCGATGCCGTAGGGGATGTGGTCGGTCTCGTCGTTGCCGAAGAACGGACGATCCCAGTAGTCTTCGTGGATGGCAAAGCGCATACGCTACATCCTCGCCCGCGCTTCGGCGCAGATCGCGGCGATGACCTCGTCGATGGGAAGGCTCGTCGAATCGAGCATGAGGGCGTCGTCGGCAGGTCGCAAAGGCGACGTCTCGCGCGCCGAGTCGACCTCGTCTCGCGCGATGATGTCGGCGAGTACCTCGTCGAAGTCGACCGATCCGATGCCGCGCTGCTCGTTCTGCCTCACGCGGCGACGCGCGCGCTCTTCGGCCGAAGCGGTCATGAACACCTTGAGCTCGGCGTCGGGAAAGACCACCGTGCCGATGTCGCGGCCCTCGACCACGTAGTCGCCGGCGACGCCAAGACGCTGCTGTTGAGCGACGAGCGCCGTGCGCACCCCGGCGATAGCGGAGACGCGCGAGACGCTTTTATCGATTCGGGCCGTGCGGATCTCGTCGGTCACTTCCTCTCCGTCGATGAAGACGCGCCTGGGGACGGGATCCCCCTGCTCGTGGCCAAAGGAGATCTCATGGGATCCGGCAAGCTCGCTCAGGGTGGCGGCATCATCGAGGGAGATACCCGTATCGAGGGCCTTCCAAGCGATGGAGCGGTACATGGCGCCGGTGTCAAGGCAGGAAAAGCCGAGCTCTTTGGCAACGGCTTTGGCTACGGTCGATTTGCCGGCCCCAGACGGGCCGTCGATAGCGATGATCATCGAGTCAACTCCTCAAACGTGGACAAAAAGCGGGGGAAGCTCACCTCGACGCTGTCGAAATCGATGATGTCGACAGGTTGATCTGAGCACAGGCCGACCAGCGCCCACGTCATGGCGAGGCGATGGTCCTTTCGCGAATCGAAGGTGAGGCCGGAGGGAACCTCAAGGCCCGGCTTGCCTTCGATGAACAGATCGTCGTTCTCGACCCACGCGTTCACCCCGAGTTGCTCGAGCCCCTCGATGATGGCGGTGAGGCGATTGGACTCCTTCTTCGTCAGCTCATCGATGCTGCGGAAAACCGTGATGCCGCTTGCGTGGGCCGCGACCAAGGAAAGGACGGGGATCTCGTCGATCTCCGAGGCGATATGCTGCGAAGGCACCTCGCAACCCACAAGACCCTCGGTGTAGGATGCCTCGATGATGCCGATCGGCTCCTTGCCCTCAGCGGTCGAGTAGCGCACCTCTATGGAGGCGCCCATGCGCTCGAGGGTGCGGATGAAGCCGACGCGGCCCGGGTTGAGGCTGACGTTCTCGACCTGGATAGAGCTGCCCGGCTTGAGCAGCGCCGCGCAGACGAGGAAGGCCGCGCTCGAGGGATCCCCCGGCACGTCCACCTCCGCTGCGTGCAAGCGCACGGGACCGGTGACGCTCGCTCGACGGAACGCCGAGGCGACCGTCACCCCGTATTCGGGCAGCATGAGCTCGGTGTGGTTGCGGGAGATCGCCGGCTCGTTGACGACCGTCTCGCCCGGGGCTCCCAAACCGGCCAGAAGGACCGCGGTCTTCAGCTGGGCCGAAGCCATCGGGGAATCGTACTCGATGGCCTTGAGGCACGGCGTCCCCTTCTCGACGACAGGCAGGGTCTCGCACGCCTCGGGCTCGAAAGAAACCCCCATCTTCATAAGAGGAGCGATGATGCGCCTCATCGGGCGCTTCTTGAGGGAATCGTCCCCCGTTATCTCAACGCGCACGTTCCATGGGGCAAGAACGCCCATGAGAAGGCGCGCCGTCGTGCCAGAGTTGCCGCAGTCGATCGGGGCCTCGGGGGCGCAAGGGCCCTTGTCGCCCCATCCAGTCACGCCGCCTGCGAGGGAGCCGTCAAGCTGGCGCTCGAGCGTCACATCGGCGCCGAGGGCGCGGACGGCGCCTATGGTCGAGCGGACATCGGCGGAATCGAGCACGCCGGTCAAGCGGGACGTGCCTTCGGCCATCGCCGCGAAAAGCACGGCGCGATGGGAAATGGATTTATCCCCGGGAACGTGAGCCGCTCCGTCGAGGGGGCGAGCAAGCGGATCGATGCGGGTCTTCGATTCATCACTCATGGTTCTTCTCCTTCGCGAAAAGAGGGTTGAACGAAACGTTGAATCCTGCCCTGATGAGCAGCGACGAAAGCTTCCCCACATCGCCCTCGTCGGTGAGGATGAGGCTCAACACGGCGCTCGATGACGTGATGTGGTCTATGTCGATCGACTGGATGTTGCAGCCCGCTTGGCTGGCGATCGTGGTGACCTCGGCGACGATGCCCGGGCGATTGGTGAGCGGGATGCGAACCTCGAGGAGGTCCTCCGTGGCGGGCACCCATCTTGCCGGCAGCGACCTGCGCGCCTCGGAGGCGCGCTCGAGAAGCGCGGTGAACTCGCCTCGCTCCCCTTCTCGGATGGCCTCGGCGTAACCGGTGAGAATCTCGGCCACCTCCTCGAGACCGTCGACGATCGCCTCGCGGTTGTCGAAGGCGATACCCGTCCACAGCGAAGGCGAGCCTGCCGCTATGCGCGTGGAATCCTTGAAGCCACCGGCGGCAAGGCGGAAAAGCGCTTCCTGGTCGCCAGCGTGGCGAAGCGCCAGCTCGACGAGGGACGAAGCGACGAAATGAGGCACGTGGCTGACGATGGCAACGGCCTCGTCATGGTTTTCCCGAGGAAGGGACACCACGCGTGCGCCGATGCCGGCCAGAAGCTCGTGCAAGGCCGCATAGTCCTCCGGCAGCGCATCCTCGGCAGGGCACAGAACCCAATGGGCGCCCTGGAACATATCTTCGCGAGCGCCCTCGATGCCGCTCTTCTCGGAGCCGGCCATGGGATGACCGGGAATGTAGCGCTCGGGGCACGGCAGGATCTCGCGAGCTCGCTGACTCACGATCCTCTTCGTCGAGCAGACGTCGGTCACGACGCCCGAATAGCCCGAATCGGCCAAGAGCGAGAAATACTCAGGAGCCACCGGCACCGGCGTGGCGATGACGACGAGGTCGCACGAGGAAAAGGCGTCGGCGGCCTTCTCGGGGCGGATCCCCTCGTCGATCCAGCCCCTCTCCTCGGCTGCGGCAAGGGCATCCGCGGCCACATCGATGCCCATAAGGCGGACATCGGGATAGGCCTGCCGCAGCGCGACGGCGAAAGAGGACCCGATCACGCCGAGGCCGACGATGGCGATACTGTTGAAAGGCGATTTCATGATAAGAGGACAACCATCCTTCGTTCTTCTTCCGTTCATCTGGGTAATATATCACGCGCCGAGCGCGGCGCTCTTCAGGGAGGCGATCTCCTGCGTCGTCAAAACACGAAAGGATCCAGCGGGCAGATCCCCAAGGGAAAGCGGGCCGAACGAGGCCCGATGGAGCTCGAGCACCCGATGGCCGACCGCTTCGCACATGCGCTTGACCTGGCGCTTGCGTCCTTCGTGGATGGTTATCTCGACCACACTCGATCGCTTCTTGCGCGAAACCACCCGCACCGTCGCCGGGTTCGTCGGCCCATCGTCGAGAACGACGCCCTCACGCAACCGAAGCGCTTCTCCTTCGCTCATCTGCCCGGAGACGACCGCCCGATACGTCTTCCCCACTTCACGAGACGGGTGGAGAAGGGCATTGCCGAGCTGCCCATCGGTGGTGAAGAGGAGCAGCCCGGTCGTGTCGTAGTCAAGGCGCCCTACTGGGAACAGGGACGGGTAACGATCGAGCGGAACGAGCGCGGAAACGCAGGAGCGCCCGCGATCATCCGACATCGAGGTGAGATAGCCCGCCGGCTTGTTGAGCATGATCACCACATCGTCTTCGGGCAGCGAGAGCACCGTATCGTCATAGGTCACCTCGTCGACGGCGGGGTCGACCTTGCACCCCATCTCCGTGACGACCGACCCGTTGACGCGGATCCTGCCCTGCTCGATAAGCCCCTCGGATGCGCGTCTGCTGGCAACGCCGGCTCGCGCCAGGTATTTCTGAAGGCGCATAGCGCCCATCGCGCCCGATCCTGAGCACCTCTCGTCATTCGTCATCATCGAACACCAATTCATCGAAGTTGATTTTCTCGACGGCCCCCACCCCAGCAGCGAGGGCATCGTCCACCATCGCCTGCATAGCCTGCGTCAGGCTCTCTGCATCGACCGGCAGCGGTTGCGGCGCCTCGTCGATGTCGTAGGCCTCATCCTCGGCCTGACCGACGTTGAGGCGCTCGGCGATGAACGCGCGCGTCTCCTCGTCGGGAGCGAACGACTCGAGAGGCGGCAGATCATGCGTCGAGCGAAGACCGAACTTCTCGAGGAACGTGCGGGTCGTCGCGTACAGCACCGGATTGCCCGGGGCATCCTGGACGCCGGCTTCGCGAAGAAGGCCCTTCTCGACCAAGGAGTTAACCGAGCTGTCGGAGCTCACGCCGCGCACAGAGGCGATGCCGTTGCGCGTGATCGGTTGGCAATACGCAACCACGGCAAGGGTCTCGAGAGCAGCCTGGGAAAGCCGGCGCGTGTCCCACGAGACCACGTACCGCTCGATCAGCTCATGGTAGCGGGGATGCGTGTAGAGACGCCATCCCCCCGCCACCTCGCGCAAGACGATCCCGTGTCCTTGGCTCTCGTAGGAGCGCTGCAGCGATTCGAGCGAGCGCTCCACTTCGCCAGGCTCGACCTCGAGCATCTCGGCGAAGGTCAGGACGCCAACTGGCTCGTCGGTCACGAACATCATCGCCTCAAGTGCACCTTCGAGCCATTCCTGGTCATGTTCTTCCACGGTTTTCCCGCCTTTCATGCAATCGAGGGCGCCCACGGCTACCCCTCGGCAACCGAATCGTATGAATCGTCGAGCAGCTGAGAATCGCTGCCCTCCACGAAGGAAAGCGCGATATCGCCGAACAGCTCTTCCTGGCTCAACGTCACCATGTTGCGTTTGAACAGCTCCAGGATGGCCAGGAACGTCACGACGACGAGCTGGGGCGAGGAGCCTTCATCCACGAAATCCGACAGCGCCGCGTGCTTGCGCTCCTTGAGCATGTCGTACACCGTCCGCACCTGCGTCTCGACGGGGATGACATGCGCGGCGATATGCTCTGATTCGAGCAGAAACACATCGCGCCTCGCGATGCACGAAGCGCACAGTTCCCCGAGTCGGCCAAGCTCAACGCCCTTGAGGTAGTCGGGCATGAAGGAGAGGAACTCCTTGTCGGGACCGAAAGGCCGGGCGTGGACGCGCTCTTCGGCTTCGTAGCGTCGAGCGAGCGCAGCTGAGGCGTTCTTGAACTTCTTGTACTCGAGAAGCTGATCGACGAGCATGCGCCGCATGTCCTCGGCGGACATCTCCTCGACGTCGCGCCCCTCGTCTAAGCGATCCTCATCGCGCGGGATCAGGCTCGCCGCCTTGATCTCGAGCAGAGTCGAGGCGACCAAAAGGAAATCGCTCGCAACGTCAAGGTCGACATTGCGCATGCGCTGCACTTCCTCAAGATACTGATCGGCGATCTGCGAAAGCGAGATCGAGGAGATGCTTACCTTCTGGCGGCTCACCAAATGGAGAAGCAGGTCGAAGGGGCCCTCGAAGCTCTCGATGCGAACGCGATACGACATATCCCCTATCGCCTCCCTCGCAGCGACGCCATCACCCCTACGACGCTCACGCCAACCCCTCGAATCCGCCCTGGCGCATCACTTCGTACGCGCTGATCGCAACGGCGTTGGAAAGATTGAGGGAGCGAAGCCCCTCGCGCATGGGGATGCGCACGCACTCGGACGCGAACCGCTCGAGAACATCGTCATCGAGACCCCGGCTCTCGCGACCGAAAACGAGGAAAAGGCGACCTTCGCTCGGGAGGACGGCATCGTAGAAGGATGCCGTGGCCCTGCCCGTGAACAAAAGCTTCGGGTCGTCGGCGCATACATCGAAAAACGCCTGGGCGCTTGCGTGGTGGCGGATCTCGACCTTATCCCAGTAGTCGAGCCCCGCGCGCGCGACGTTGCGCTGGGTGAAGCGAAAGCCCATCGGCTCGACCAG
Source organism: uncultured Eggerthella sp. (assembly GCA_959607715.1). GTDB lineage: Bacteria > Actinomycetota > Coriobacteriia > Coriobacteriales > Eggerthellaceae > Anaerotardibacter. The sequence goes on from CAUHNN010000003.1 coordinate 60,445, forward strand.
ATGAAGCGTTGCGCCGATGCAGGCGCACGTGCGGGCGATGTTCCCGGCGTTCTGGGGGATTTCAGGCTCGACGAGCGCCACGTGAAGCTCGAGACTCATTGGCCGACCTCCGCGCTTTTCTTCATTTCCTCTTCGATCTCCTCGGAAAGCATGATCCACTCCTCCTCGTGAGCGGAAAGGGATTGCTTGAGACGGGCATGCTCGGCGATGACGTCGGAGGAAGCCGATTCGTTGACGTAGAAATCGGGATCCGCGAGCAAGGCCATGATCTCCTCCATGCGCGCGCTCTCCTTCTCGATGAGCGCATCGAGTTCCTTGACCCGCCTGCGGTGATCCTTCAGCGCCGCATACGCACGATTGCGCGCCTGAGCCTCTGCGCGTTTCTGCTCCTTCGTCTTGGGGGCCGAACCGCGGGGCGCGGTCAAAACGGGTGCGGCGGCCTTTTCCTTGCCTTTGACGAACGCCTCGGATGAAGCTGCGGCAGGGGGCTTGGCACCCGAACGCGAGGAGGACATGGCGGCTTCGTCTTCCTCGAGCTGCCCTGTTTTGTAGAGATAGTAGTCGTAATCGCCGTCAAAGGAGGTGACTGCCCCTGGCTTGATCTCGATGATCCGATTAGCCACCGAGCGAATGAGATGGCGATCGTGGGTAATCAGCAGGATCGTTCCCTCGAAATGAAGCAACGCCTGCTCGAGGATGTCGGCGCTCGCGATGTCGAGATGGTTTGTCGGCTCGTCAAGACAGAGCAACGGGCGAGGGGCGACGAGCATCTTCGCCAACGCAAGACGGCACTTCTCCCCGCCCGAAAGGACGGCTACCTTCTTTTCGACCGCGTCGCCCTGGAAAAGGAACGCCCCAAGCAGGGTGCGCACCTGGGAGATGCTCCACCCCGGAGCGGCGGAGTCGAGCTCCTCGAACACCGTGTTGCCGGGATGGAGCTCTTCGAGCTGATGCTGCGCGAAGTAGGTCTTCGATACATGGGCGCCATAGTTAATGGAACCGGAGTCGGGGGCGAGAACGCCTGCGACCATCTTCAGAAGCGTCGACTTGCCGGCGCCGTTCGGGCCAACGAGGGCAATCTTCTGGCCGCGATACAGCGACAGATCAAGACCATCGTAGATCACCTTCTCACCGAAAGCCTTCGAAACGCCCTGGACATCGACGACGAGGTCACCGGTGCGCGGCGGCTGCTGGAAGTTGAACTTCACGCTTTTACGCTCGGGGGGGACCTGGATCAGTTCCATCTTCTCGAGCTTACGCACGCGATCCTGAACCTGCTTAGCTTTGGTCGCCTTGTAGCGGAAGCGTTCGATGAAGGCCTCCATATGGGCGATCTCCTCGGCCTGCTTGGCAGCCTGCTCGCGAAGAAGCTCGAGGCGCTCTTCCCGCTGGCGAAGGTAGCTTGAGTAGTTGCCCTTGTACACCTGAACCTGGCCGAGGTCGATCTCCGCGACCCGATCCACCATGTTGTCGAGGAAGGCTCGGTCGTGGCTGACCACGATGACGCTGCCGGCATAGCTGCGAAGGAAGCCCTCAAGCCACTTGACGCTCTCAAGGTCAAGATGATTGGTCGGCTCGTCGAGCAGGAGAACCTCGGGATTGCGCGTAAGGAGCTTAGCGAGCGCGATGCGCATCTGCCATCCGCCCGAAAAGTCGCTCGTCATGCGCTCCATGTCTCCTTCGGTGAAGCCGAGGCCGAACAAAACGGAGCGGACGCGCGACTCGAGCTGATAGCCCCCCATCGCCTCGTAGTTGTCGCGGGCGCGCCCGTAGGCAGCGAGCTGGGATTCGGTCGCGTCGTCGCCGAGAGACTGCTCGAGTTCGCGCATGCGTCGCTCCTGCTCAAGGATCTCGCACTGGGCGGAAAGCACCTCTTCGAAGATGGTGCGCTCCCCCATCTCGATGGCCTCCTGCTCGAGGTAACCGATCTGCGCGCCCTTGGCCAGAACGATACGCCCTTGGTCGGCGTCTTCCTTGCCCGTGATGATGTTGAGCATCGTGGTTTTGCCAGCCCCGTTCGGGCCGACGAGCGCCAGACGATCGTGCTCTTCCAGACGGAAGGACACGTTGGAAAAAAGAACGCGGGCGCCAAATGATTTGGTGATGTGTTCAAGCTGTAAGATCATAACGATTCATTATAGCCTGTCGCCCTCACGGGCGACACGAGGGAGCTAATCGATGTAGATGATGTCGCGAGAAGAGCGATCAAGCTGGTGATCGCGCACGTAGTCGATGAAATGATCGACACAATACGGGCGATAGTGCTTCTCGCTGAAGCCTAGATACACGGTATGGAAATAACGACGCTTGTCCTCGACGCTATCGTAGAGGGGCTTGACGACGAGATCCTTCGTCGAAAGAGGAAGAAATGTGTTGAGGAGAAGAGCGATTTCCGGCCCCTCGGCGGCGAAGCCGGAAAGGATGGATTCATCCTCGTAGGCGTAGCGCACGTTCTCGATACCGTGGCCCTCGAGAAGTCGCTTCACCGCCTTGCCGATGGGCATTTCACCGCGATACGTGATGAGCTGCTTGTCCCTCAGATCCTCGATCGTCAAAAACGGCGCCGATGCAAGCGGGCAATAGGCGTTCATGGCGACGACGAGCTGCTGCTCGACGACGGGAATGAACTCAAGGTTCTCACCTTCCACGTCGTCACACGCGCAGAAAACAACGTCGTGCTTTCCCTCGGCGATGCCGGCAAGCAGCTCCTGAGAGGGCTTCTGGCTGATATCGAATTCAGTCGAGTGCTCGGTGGATTGAGCGTACGCTTTGAGCAGGCGCGGGATGTAGTCGGTCTGAAGGGTGATGATGCATCCCAAGTCGATGACGCCGCCGTCCCCTTCGCCGGAATAGCCCTTCATAATGGCAACCCCTTTGTCGAGCTGCTCCAAGGAGGCGTTGACGTAGGTAAGGAACTCGGCGCCATACTTCGTCAGCTCGACGTTGCGCCCGGCCTTCTGGAACAATGAAACGCCCAGCTCCTGCTCGAGCGAGGAAATAGATCCCGACAGCGTAGGCTGCGTGATGAAAAGCTCCTTAGCAGCACGGGTGTAGTGCTGAAGCTCGGCAAGCTTGCGAAAATAGTAAAGCTGAGACAGATTCATGCGTCATTGCCTTCAATCAAGGGGACTGTAAATCAGAATTATAACGTAAAACCGATAAATAATTCCCTTTCTATAGCTATAGCCCCTATGCTGCCTCCATCCAAAGGCGAGCAACACTATCATCTTCCCTTTTCAGCGCGGGTTTTCCCTTTTTCCCGCCGCAACAGACGAAAAGATCAAACCACGTTTCGTTCGTGCGAAACGAATGGCTTTCAAGCGCACACGGGGCGGCGCGATACGAAATCGACAGCGAATTCCGCTCCCCATCGAAACAGGCCCTACCGATAAAAATAGGCTCCCGACCGTGGTCGGGAGCCTTTCTGCACTATGGCGCGGTGCGAACAGTACGAATACTAGTCGCGCATCTTCTCCATTGCGCTATAGCCGAACTGCTTCTTGAAGCGAGACATGACGTAGAGAGCCATGAGGATACCGACGATTGCAGCGATGAGGAGAAGAACCATCATGATCCAAACAGCGCTTGCCTCACCAACGGACTTGGTCATGCTGCCGACGACGAAGGGCAGGAAGACCGAGGCGAAGCCCATGAAGGTGTAGTACATACCAACGTTGCGACCACGAGGACCAGGACACATCATCTGACGGAGCGTAACGCCGGTCTGAAGCATACCGCCAGCAGCGGAGAAGCCAAGAACAGCGATTGCGACGTAAACGACGCCTGCACCGAGGTTGAGCGGCAGAGCGATGATGACGAGCGCGAGAGCACAGGCAGCCAAGATGGCGTCGATCAGGATGACCTTGATCGGGGTCCAGCGAAGCTTGCCCATCATCCATGCCCAGAAGAGGACGGCGATAACCGAACCAACCGTATAGATGGAAGTCAGGCCGGCCGCAGCCGTGGCGTCGAGACCGAGGTTGGTGATGCCGAACTGCTTGGTGTACTGCTGAGCACCATACATGATGAACATGATGATGAAGCCGAAGAAGAGGGTAAGGAAGTTGACCAAACCATTAGGCTGCTCGAGCATAGCGTCCTTTGCAGCCTGGATTTCGGCTTCTGCCTTGTTCTTGGCGGCATTGTCGTTGGAGTCCCCAGCAGACATCTTGCGTTCATCGTCGTAGACGAACGGGGTGGCCATAGCCATGATCACGCAGATGATGGACATGGCGATGGGGATGTAGATGTTGATGTGCCAGGAAGCACCGCTGTTGATGGCCGCGAGAAGCGGGTAGACGATACCGGAGATCGAGATGACAAGCTTGATGCCGATCGTCGTCGAAGCCGAGTACTTCGGATTCGCTTCAGCGATCGCAGGATAGAGCGAGCCGTCCCAGAAGCCCGACGTTGCAACGCCGGAGAGGAAACCTGCAACGCAGGCGACGGTCGCGTTATCCGTCATAAGCATGATGACGAAGGAGATGACGTACAGGATGCCGCCTCCGACTGCCATGATCTTGCGTCCGATGCGGTCGGAAATCTCTCCGCCGATCCAAACGCTGACGAATTTACCGACGCCGACCCAGGTGATAGCCGCGGAAACCGCCGCTGCACCTGCAGCCGCATCGGTAAATCCCCATTGAGTGTAGAAGTTGACTTGGTTCTGGCTGAAGATGATCGCCTGGACACCATGCGTCAAGTAACACATATAGACGGTGGCGATGGCGAACATGTACTTCGTTGCTTGCTTTGCCGCACTCATACACTGCTCCTTTCCTTATGCCTTTTCGGTTCCGCACTTCGGTCCCCTTACGACGAAATGCACACAAACCGTCTTAATAATGAACATGTTATTCATCAGTTCTTCTTATATCCAATAGATTGCAGTGATACCTTTGGGATCACTTGATAATTCTGATGAATGGTGTCAGTTTTTCTAAACATATCGTCTGATCTGCGAATTTAGTAAATTGAAATGATTAATTCTTTGCAAAATGTTCCATGAGAAAGCGATGCCGAGATCGTCATCGAGCTCAGTACTATACGAAAAGGTAACGATTCAAACGGCTGATTTCATCGCCCAAAAATTCGATGGAACCACCGACCTCACCCCTTCCTCCAACCACTCCTCTCAACAAAAAAGGCCCGTCGCAATGACGGGCCTTAGGTTTCAAAGGAAAAGCTCTACTAAGCGATAATCCTAGCCGAAGCGATACTCGACACCCATGGTGGGCTGAGGATACTCCCATTTCTCGAGGATGGTTTCACCACAGATCATGCGGCACGTACCGCACTCGAGGCAACCAGCATAGTCGAAGATGGGATCGTCGCCCTCAGCGGGCATCTTGTAGAGAGCTGCAGGGCAGCACATGACGAGCTTCTGGAACTCAGGATCGGAAGCCTTAACGCCTTCCTTGATCTTGATATGGGCGTTCTCCTCGTCAACATTGAACTTGTTGAGAGAGAGCTTTTCGTCGACGTTGACCGTGATATCGATCATAGAGCCTTCACTCCCTTCATTGCGACCTTGCCAAGCTTGAAGAGACCCTGCTTCTTGACTTCGGGAAGAGCGATCTTCATGACATGCTTACGGGCTTCGCCGTCAACCATGAAGAGCGGGGTCATGATGTCGCGGATCATCTCCGGATAGCCGCGGAACATGCCGGGGCAGTTCTCGAGGAACTCGGGAGCGTCAGCGTACATCTTCATGTCGCGCATGACGAAGGAGTTGTCGAGCATGGTCTTGTACTCAGACAGACCAGCCTTAGAAGTATCGCCAGCATCGAGAGCCTTGATGGCAGCCTTAGCAGCGATCTCACCAGAAGCAACAGCCAGATCCATACCGCGAACGGTGTAGCCAAGGTTCATGCAGAGCATGGCGGCATCGCCAGCAACCAGAACGCCGTCGCCGACGATCTCGGGCATCATCTTGAGGCCACCCTCGGGAACGACGTGACCGGAGTACTCAACGGTCTTGCCGCCTGCGATCAAAGGTTTGATCTCGGGACGGTTCTTGAAGTTCTCGAGCATCTGGTAAACCGGGATGTCCTGCTTGAGGACTTCGCTCATCGTGGCAACGATGCCGACGGAAACGGACTCCTGGTTAGCGTAAACGAATGCGCCACCGATGATGCCGTTGGAGCAATCACCCGCGAAAAGCCAGGAAGCGCCTTCACCGGGGTTGCAGAGGAAGCGGCTCTCGATGGTCTCGGCGGGAAGCTCGATGGTCTCCTTGGCGCCGACAGCGACCTGATGGATAGCAGGAGCCTTCTTCGACAGTCCGACCTTGGAGGTCAGGAGGGAGTTGACGCCATCAGCGAGGATGACCACGTCGGAGGTGATCTCGTCACCGAAAGCGTTGATGCCCTTGACCTTACCGTCTTCAACGATGAGGTCTTCGACGGCGATGCCGTAAATGAACTCGGCACCGGCGTTCTCAGCCTGCTCGGCAAGCCACTGGTCGAAGGGACCGCGCAGAACGGAGTAGGACTCCTTGCCGGCTTCCTCGAGCTCACGAGCGGAGTAGTCGACGGTGAAGTTGGAGTCGGGGGACATGAGGGAGATGCGCTCATGCGTGATCTTGCGCTGCAAGGGAGCTTCCTGATAATTCGGGAAGACCTTGGCGAGCGAATGCGTGTAGATACGGCCGCCCGTCATGTTCTTCGCGCCAGCGTAGTTACCACGCTCGACGACGAGAACCGACTTGCCGGCGGACGCCAGGGTATAGGCAGCGACAGAACCAGCGCAGCCTGCACCGACGACGATCGCGTCAAAATCGGACATGCTTTTCCTTTCAGAGAGTGAACATAAAAAACAGGGCGCAGTTACCTGCGCCCTGCATCATAAGCGTTTACAGCTTTTCGATCAAGGCAGGAAGAACCTTGTAGATATCGCCAACGATACCGTAGTCGCACTGCTTGAAGATCGGAGCGTTCTGATCCTTGTTCACAGCGATGATGGTGTCAGCACCCTGAACGCCAACCATGTGCTGCATCTGGCCAGAAATGCCGAGGGCGATGTAGGCCTTCGGAGCAAGCTGAAGACCGGAAACGCCGATGTAGAGGTTGCGGGGCAGCCAATCGACGTTCTCAGCGAGAGGACGAGAGCAGCCGAGCTCGCCGCCGACCTTAGCGCCGAGATCGCGAGCCATCTGAAGATCAGCTTCCTCAGCGAAGCCACGACCTGCGCCGATGACAACGTCGCACTTGGTAAGGTCAGCGCCCTCACGGGGAACTTCCTTGGTGCCACGAAGAACGAGCGGCTTAGCAGGAGCAGCATAGGCGATGGTCTCGACGTCGTCGGAACCGGTTGCCTCAGCCTCGGCGAAAGCGGTAGCAGCAACGGTGTAGACCTTTGCGCCAGTTGCCTTCTGCTTGGTTGCGGCGAGACCGCCGAAGTACATGTTGGTCACGACATCGCCATCGAAAGCAGCAACGTCGGAAACAACCGCGGTGCCAAGCTTGGCAGCGAGAAGACCAGCGAGGATCTTGTTGCGGGGAGTGGGCTCAACGAGAACAACGTCGGGCTGAGCGGCGTCATAGGCAGCCTGGACACCGGCAGCGGCGTTCTCGACGGGCTCGCCAGCGGGAAGCTCAACGTCATAGGCCTTGTCGGCAACGCCGGTCAGGGGAGCACCCTTAACGACGGCGAGAACGACTTCGTCAGCGATGGTACGAGCACCAGCGCAGAGGCTACGCTGAGCGTCGGTGGATTCTGCAAGAACAAATGCTTTCATGTTTCAGTACCGCCTTCTGTTTACTTGAGTGCCTCGGCAACAGCTGCCGCGAATGCGTCAATGTCGCCTTCTTCGAAGATCTGCTGCTTACGGGGTGCGAGCTCAGGAGCCTTGATCTCCTCGATCTCGATCTTGGCATCAACACCGCCGGCGAGTTCGTCGACGCTGGAAGGCTTCTTGCCTGCTGCGAGAATCTCACGCATACCGGGGATACGGGGCTCACCGATGGAGGGAGAGACGGCGATAACGGCAGGAAGGGGAACCTCGATCTCCTCGACTTCTTCCTCGAGGGTGCGCTCGACGACGACCTTGTCGCCTTCGGCAGCGATGGAGGTAACCTCGTTGATGGTGGGAACGCCGAGAGCTGCAGCGAGCTGGACGTTGACCTGGCCTGCGTAGAAGTCAGCAGAGCCGTCACCGGTGATGATCAGGTCGTAATCGGAAGCCTTCTCATCGATGATGCCCTTCAGAACCTGAGCGGTTGCGAAGGAGTCGGCGGTCTCCAGAGCATCGTCTGCGACCATGAAGAGCTCGTCGACGCCGCGGGACAGGATGTCCTTCTTCAGCTTAGCGTCGGTTGCCTTGGTGGTAGCAGCGCTGATGACGACAACAGAGCCATCGTTGGCAGCTGCGAGCTGAGCAGCGGCCTCGATTGCGTTCTTGTCGTAAGAGCTGATGACCTGGTGTGCCTTGGAGTAGTCGAGCGAACGGTCACCAGAGACGAAGATGTCCTGGTCGTCCGCAACTACCTTGACTGCGACAACGATTTTCATACTTTCTTGCTCCTATTCTCCTTGTATTACCTACAAATGGGAGTTGTCCGTGCTGTCAAAGCGCGTAATTACTTATACCACTTCGGAACAGCACGACCGGCGATATAGTCCATGACTTCACAAGTACCGCCAGCGAGCATATTACCACGAAGATCGCGCCAAATGCGACCAACGCGAACCTCATCGGTATAACCAAGGCCGCCATAGATCTCGATAGCGTTGTCAGCGACCTGAAGATGAGCGCGCGTGCCCCAGGACTTCAGCATGGCGATGTCAGCGTTGATCGACTCGCCCTGGTCGAGCTTCCAGAGGCAGTAGTAGAGCCAATGACGGGTCTGCTGAAGGATGATCTCGTTCTGCTCGATGAGGGCCTGAACGCGGGGGTTGGTGACGATCGGCTTGTTGAAGGCGATGCGCTCCTTGGCATATGCAACGGCATCGTTCTGAGCGGCCTGAGCAAGACCAAGGCCCTGAGCGACGACGAGGCAGCGCTCGAACTCGAAGTTCTTCATGAGGAGAAGCCAGCCAGCGCCAGCCTCACCGATGCGAGCGGATTCCTCGACGACGACGTTATCGAAGAAGACGTCAACGAAGGGAACGGTGTGCTGACCGAGCTTGGAGAGATGAGCGGTGGAAACGCCCTCGGTCTCGCGCTTGACGAGCCACAGGGACATCTTGTTGTTCTCGCGAGCGGGATCCTCGTCCTTGCAGATGACGATGTAGTAAGGAACGTCGGCGCCGTTGGTGACCCAAGTCTTCTGGCCATTGAGGACGTACGTGCCGTCAGCCTGCTTCTTGGAGGTCATGGTCATACCCATGTTGTCAGAGCCTGCAGCGGGCTCGGAAAGGCAGAGAGCCGCAACGGACTGACCGGACTTTTCGTACTCTTCCATGATGACGGAAGACTGCTCGGGGGTACCGAACTCAGCGAGGTCGGCGCAAGCGAGCATGCCAGTCATGAAGGGAGTCATGGCACCGGTGAACTCATAGAGCTTCTCGGTCATGAGGCCCAAGGTGACGTGATCCGTGGGGATGCCGCCAACCTCTTCAGGAAGACCCATGAAGGGGAAGCCAGCGTCGCGGTATGCGTCCTGAGCCTCAGCGGTAACCTGATGGTTCTCGTACATCTGCCTTACGGATTCGTCATCAAAGTAGCGATCAGCGTACTCCTTGAGGGACTCGACAAGAAGCTCCTGCTCGTCGGTAAGACCATAATCCATAATCTTCTCCTTCTCCTCGCCCACCCTCGAGCGGACGAACTCTTCCTGGCATGAGAAAACGCCAGAAACCGGACTTTCTGATGGGTCAAGTTTGAGACTGAACTATCGCTACGTCCAATAGGTAAATGCCGATACAAGAACGAGTGTTTTATAGGACTCCTCTATTAATGGTCGATATGCTAACTAATTAATAATTACACAGAATCATTTACCCAGATGAGAGCTGAAAACGCTCGAAGAGCATCGCAGTGGCGGCAAAGACGCCGCTCGCTTTGCGGCATCGACCGCTGACCCCTAGGGGGAGCGCACGACCACGGATAATAATCAAGTCGCAACAACGATAGAACCCACCTATAGAAGGGTAGGCATAGAGCGAACATATCCTATTGGACAGGGTTTCAGCCGTGAATGATAAACTTTCTCCTAGCGGAATATCCGGAATCTGCCGCATAAGGGTTAAGCAGGAGCCGTTATGGCTCCATCACAAACCGATTAGGAGGGTTTATGAATCCGAATGCAACCATCACCGACGAGCAGTTCAAGGCGTACCTCAAGAAGGTCCGCGACATGGTCGAAGGTCCTTACACTGAATGGCAGAAGGAGATCGAGGTAACCAACACGTTCCCCGAGAAGTTCTACCAGTCCAACATCGACAACGATATCTATCGTTACTCTCTCCCCGTCGAGTTCGGCGGCTGGGGCCTTTCCGAGAAGGAAATCCTCCAGGTCCAGGAAGAGTTCTCCCGTGGTCCTTCGGGCATGCGTATGCACATGCACTACGCTTCCGACCTCAACTGGCGCATCCTCAACGACTTCGGTACCGAGGAAGTCAAGGCTGAGTACATGCCCAAGTTCCAGGACAAGACCATCTTCACCAACTTCGCTCTGACCGAGAAGACCGGCGGCACCGGTGCTGACCTGCACTCCACCGCTGTCTGGGACGAGGAAAAGGGCAAGTGGATCCTCAACGGCGAGAAGTGGCTCATTTCCCACACCGACTGCTCCCAGTGGTCCTACGTCATCTGCGTTACCGACCCCGATAAGGTTGGCGACGAGCGTCTTTCCGCTTTCTTCGTTGACATGAGCCTCCCCGGCTTCGAGCTCATCCCCATGCCTCACATGATGGGCTGCCGTGGCTCCGGTCACACCGGTCTTAAGTTCACCAACGTCGAGATTGAGCCCAAGTTCATGCTCGGCAAGCGCGGTGAGGGCATGAAGGTTGCTATGCACTCCCTCGCTGTTTCCCGCGTTCACATCGCTACCTCCAACCTCGGTATTTCTCAGCGCATGTTCGAGATGTCCATCGCTCGTGCTCGCGACCGCGTCACCTTCGGTAAGCCGATCATCAAGCGTCAGGCTATCCGCGTGAAGCTCGCTAACATGCAGATGATGATCCATGCTCTTCGCTGCATGATCATCGACTTCTGCGATGACTTCGATCTCGACAACAACGGTGAGTACGTCTCCGAGAAGGCTGCAATGTGCAAGCTGTTCTCCATCGACACCGTTCGCCTCGTCTCCGACGAGATGCTCGAGATCTTCGGTGGCGACGGCTACTTCGAGGATTCTCCCTACGGTCCTACCGAGCGTCTCTACCGCGACTGCCGCGCTATGTGGCTCGAGGAGGGTGCTCCCACCGTTCAGCGCATCACCATTGCAAAGGGCATCGAGGATCACGACGGTACCCTCGAGTACCAGACCTGGTTCGCAGGCTCCAAGCTCGACTAGTTCTCGCTCAGAGTTCAAGTTCACTTGGCATGATTCCGGAAAGGGAGGAAGCGAAAGCTTCCTCCCTTTTACTTTGCCCACTCCCCCGCCGAAACGAACCTCGTGCAACCATCGGCACCACTCCCCCTCAAACACGTCGCCTAAGGGCACCACAACTCACGGGCACGCGCGGTTCTATTGAGCAGACCCCCTGTGAAACAAATACCTCACCCCTAAAATCCACCTGACCCCCTTCTACAGCAAAACGAGAGTACAGGCGCCCATCAACAGCGTTCGCATCGATCGACGTTCCCGCAATAGCTCCCAAGAGAGCCGGTGCTCTCCCTCGGCGCAACCAACGTAACCTTCTGCACGATAAAATGCGCTCAACAAAAAGGCTTGATGCATATCACCTGTGCGGGCATGTAATCCCTCAGAAGCCGCTACGCTCATCCCCACGTGCCAAATGCACCAAAGACTAGATACGCATGAAATCAGCCTTCTGGGGCCTTCATGGGACCTCATACGGCACCTCATCCCCATAAGGCAATGTTGCCACAGCAGCCTTAACCATCCACTACGCCCTTAGGACGTCATGACGTACCAGAAGCTCCCCTGCTGATCGCATCTGCATCGCAGATCGCCCAATGCCGATCGATCAAAAACACAGTAGCGATCAGCGCATGCGCATGATACTCGATCGCTTTTCACCTTCGCGAATACGCAAAAAAGGCCGGCAACCGAAAGAGGTTGCCGGCCTTCACCTGCAAGGTGAACGTGATCGATTGAGCGCCTCTCGTTAGTCGTCGAGCAGGCCCTGAGTGATGTCTTCGAGCGTACGGCCACGCGTCTCAACGCCGAACACAGCAAGCCAGATCGCCATGCAGATAGCAATAGCGCCATTGATCAGATAAACGCCCATCGTGCCGATCGGGCTCGCAATAAGAGCTGCGATCCAGATAGGACCAAGAATCCCGCCCAGACGGCCGAATGCATTGGCCACGCCCGCGCCGCGGATACGGCAGGCGGTCGGGAAAGGCTCGGACAGGTAAACCGAGGCCGTGGTAACCGAATTCGTGAAGGTGCAGACGCAGACAAAGAATCCGACGATCATGACTAAGACGGGTTGATCGGTCGGCATGAGAGCCCACACGGGACCAAGGATAGCGATCAGGACGTATGTCGCGATCAAGATGGTCTTGCGGTTGACCTTCTCGACGTAGAACGTCAGAGCACCAACGCCAACGGGGATACCCAGCTGCATGATGACCGTCATCAACGTGGAAAGCTGAACATCGAAACCGTTCTGCTTAAGGATGGTCGGGGTCCAGGTGATGACCGTGTAGACCAGGACGTTCATGACGAAGCACAGGAACATGGCGGTGAGCGTACGGGTGATCATCTTGCGCGAGAACAGGAACGACCACGGAAGCTGATCGACGGATTCCGCCTCTTCACGCCTCTTGATCTCATCATCGGAAACAGGCTCGATCGAAGCTCCACCCGCAGCTGCCTTTTCCTCGAAGGACGAAACAATGCGGTCAGCCTCATCCGTGCGACCCATCATAGCGAGCCAACGAGGAGACTCGTTCAGGAAGAAGACGCACAGCAAAACGACGCATGCGCCGATGATGCCGCAGATCGCGAAAACCGGACGCCAACCCGCAATGGGCAGAACGATAAGGTTAAGAACGGAAGCGGCGAGCGTACCGACGTTGCCGATCAGGCCGACGTAGGATTGGTACTTACCGCGCTTCGACGGCGGGGTGAACTCGGTGAGGGAGCTGTAACCTGCGGGGAATGCCGCGCCCAGGCCCAAGCCCATGAAGAAGCGACATCCCGTCAAGAAATTGGCGTCAGGCGCCGCAGCGGCGACGAAACAGAACACCGTGAAAATAGTCGAACAGATCAAAACCGCTTTCTTACGGCCGATGCTATCGGAAATAGCGCCCGCCATAAGACCACCGACCAGGTAACCGATCATCGTGATTGAATTGAACAGAGCAAATTGCTCCAGGCTCATCCATCCCTGATCCTGCAGGATCATACCGATAGGGCCACCTACCGCCATATCCACCGAGTCGCAGAACGTCACACCGCCCAGGAGCCACAAGATCTTCTTATGGAAGCCCGAGATCGGAAGACGGTCCATGCGAGCAGCAATGCCGTGATATGAGCTTTGCAGAGCATCCGACGCCATCAATCCACCTCTCTCTTCATGGCATGGAGCGCACAAAACACGCACCCCCCTGCATCACAAGAGGAGTACGAGGTCTTGAATACGATTTCTTCATGCCTTGGACTAGTTCGCAAGCCAATCTGGGCTCACGAAACAACATTTAAACGCATTTATACAATGTGAACTGCGTCTATAGGTATTCTTAATCGCTCATTACGTATTGTCAATAAAGATCGTATTTCCACTCTGTTTCAGACCCCTCGTATAATTTTTTTGCATAATTCGCCCTGAATGCTCCTGGGGCATACGGACGCATCCCCTCCCTGTACGCAAAGAGCTTTTCCCGCGCCCCTCATTGCCATACGGGCATTCTCATGATTCTCTAACAGCGAGAATCAACCTCGACGCGAACTTGCCTATGGAGTAAAATGAGAGTTCTGACGGGCCTATAGCTCAATGGTGGAGCAGGGGACTCATAATCCTTTGGTTCTCGGTTCGAGTCCGGGTGGGCCCACCACAAAACGAACGAACCCCCGAAGCGTCGCATCGCACGCTTCGGGGGTTTCTTTTTTCAACGACAAGACCGTCCCGCGAACGTCGCAAAGCGAGTCCCAGGATCCCCGTAAAGCCGATTATCCGTCGGGGATCGTGCTGATGCACGATCCCGCAAAAAAAAGAGGAGCCCCCTCCCTAGGGGCTCCTCTATCGTTCGACGAGGTCGAAAGGATTGCTCTAGTCGAGCAGGCCCTTGGTGATCTCCTCGAGCGTCTTGCCACGAGTCTCGACAGCGAAGATCGCCAGCCAGATCGCCATGAAGATGGCGAGGGCGGAGTTGATCAGGTAAGCACCGGTGGTGCCGAGCGGGCTCGCAACGAAGAACGCGATCCACATGGGGCTGAAGATACCACCGAGGCGACCGAAGGCGTTAGCAACACCAGCACCGCGGATACGGCAAGCGGTCGGGAAGGGCTCGGACAGGTAGATAGCAGCCGTGGTGACGGAGTTGGTGAACGTGAAGACGCAGACCAGGAAGCCGAAGCCCATGACCAGCCAGGGCTGATCGGTCGGAAGCATGGACCAGACAGGACCAAGAACAGCGATCAGGATGTAGGTCACGATGAGGATGGTCTTGCGGTTGACCTTCTCGACGTAGAAGGTGAGCAGGCCGACGCCGACCGGGATACCGAGCTGCATGACAACGGTCATGAGGGTGGAGAGGCTGGTGTCGAAGCCGTTTGCCTTCAGGATGGTCGGGGTCCAGGAGATGACCGTGTAGACCAGGACGTTCATGACGAAGCAGAGGAACATAGCGGTGAGCGTACGGGTGATCATCTTCTTCTTGAAGAGGAAGGAGATGGGCAGCTGCTCAACGGTCTCAGCCTGCTCGCGGCGCTGAATCTCCTCAACGGGAACGGGCTCGACCTTGGTGCCCTTGGCCTCGATCTTACCCTCGATGCGGGTAAGGATCTTGTCGGCCTCTTCGCCGCGGCCCATCATGGCCAGCCAACGAGGAGACTCTTCGAGGAAGAAGAAGCAGAGAACCATAACGGCGAGGCCGAGAACGCCGCAGAAGACGAAGACCTCGCGCCAACCGGCGATCGGGAGGATGACCAGATTGAGGACGGAAGCGAAGAGCGTACCGCAGTTAGCGATCAGGCCAACATAGGACTGGTACTTACCGCGCTTCGTCGGCGGGGTGAACTCGGTGAGAGCGGAGTAACCGGCAGGGAACGCAGCGCCCAGACCGAGGCCCATGAAGAAGCGGCAAGCGGTCAGGAAGGTTGCGTCGGGAGCAGCAGCTGCAACGAAGCAGAATGCGGTGAAGACAGAACCGCAGATCAGAACTGCCTTGCGGCGGCCGATGCCGTCGGAGATGATACCTGCAAGAAGGCCACCGATGAGGTAACCAACCATCGTGATGGAGTTGAAGAATGCGAACTGTTCGAGGGTCATGAAGCCCTGGTCCTGAAGGACCATACCAATGGGGCCACCGACTGCCATGTCGACGGAGTCGCAGAACGTGATGCCGGCGAGCAGCCACATGATCTTCTTGTGAAAGCCAGAGATCGGGATTCGGTCAAGACGTGCTGCGATACCGTGGAACGAGGTCTGCATAGCGTCGTTAGAAGCCATATCTATCGCCTTCCTTTCTCATACATGTCTTCCCAAGAGAAGACGGGGAACAATACACCGGGAAAACAAGCAGGGAGAACCGCTTCCCCGGCAAAGCACCCGAAGGTGCCCTTTTCACCCGATTCGCGCACGGGCGCTTATCGGGCGGAAGGACAGCTTGCGTTGATCTGTTCTCCGGTTGATTCCAGACCTTCACAAAATGTCCGTTAGTAATATTTGAACACTTTCAAAATTTATTCCAATCGCTACTCCCGATTGAAACCTATGAGTCTATAGTTTGAGCCTATCGGTCGTATAAAACCGCTTGCAGAACACGTTCCAACTGGTAAGGTTTTCATCAAATTAGAAAAGATGATGGGTGTTTTCGCCCTCGAGATTATGAACCTGTTCGAACGTTGAACCTGTCCTCGAGCAACCCTCCTTTCTTTTCTTATTAAGTTAGTAGAATCTCCCCCTTATGAAAGAGTCCCACCATGCGCTTTCGCCCTCGCTCCAAAGATCAAAGCAAAGCCCTCAACCCCGAGCCGGCACCTGAGAAGAAACCGCTCGTCATCAACTTCGACAAAGACGGCGAGCGCATCGGCGACGACGGCTACACCATGACCCCCGTCCGCAAGAGGATGCACCATGCCTTCAATGTTGCGTTCGCCTGGGGCATCCTCTGCGTCGTCATCACCATCGGCTGCACGATCGCCGCCTATGCGCAGGGGCAGCAGTACCTTGACTGGGAGCTCGTCGCCGTCGGCGGCAACCAATTCATGGGCCACTCCGCCTCCCTACTCCTTCGCTACGAAGCACTGCTCGGTCTCTTCACCGCCGTCATGGGCCCGGTGATCAGCATCCAGGGATTCGGCTGGTTCTACGACCGTCGCCCGATGACCGCGACCGCCATCATCATGGGCGTCACGGCCGCCGCGTCGCTTACCTATCAGATCGGCTCGCTCGTCTTCGTCGGCGTCCCCGATCCCCTTTCCCTCATCACGCTTCTCATCCTGGCCTTCATCGCCTTCTCGATGCGCCAGGTCATCAAAGAACGCCCCACCCTCAAGAAGGCGAAGGTCGCTTCCTCGGTGGTCAAGCAGTAAACGTTCGCTCGAAACAATCCTCTTTCGGAGCATCCTACGACCTCCCTTTCCCTCGACGCGGTAAACGGCGTCAGCGGGAGGGGAGGTCTTCTTTTGCCTGATGACGAGTGAACAACGACCTACCTTCACGCAAAACGCGATCGACTATGATGCAGCTACCATGAAACGCGAAGGAGACCCTATGCCACGGAACACGCCTCGCCCACCCCGCCAACCATCCCTCGCCGCTAACGTGACGAACGCCGCCAAGCAAGCAGCAGGAATCGCGAAAGCAACCTCACCCGTCGTCGCGAAGGCCGCACGTGACGTCGCTCCGCTCATCGCTGAACAAGCGAAGAAAGCAGCGCCGATCGTGGTCGACGGCACACGAAAAGCCGCCCCCATCGCCAAGGAGGTAGCTGGAGCGGTCGGCAAAACAGCTGCTGACGCAAGTAAAATCGCCGCAGGAGTCGTCGCAGTCGGCATCGAGAAAGCCAAGGAAGCGAAATCGGCGCAACACGACGGCCCCATAGAGGCGAACGCGTATGTCGTCTCGAGCGAGCGCGCCTGCGCGTCGAGCGGCACTTCCCCGCATGGCGACGGCGAACCAAGGACGCAGACCCCGAAAATCGGCTCCGTTCCTCCACTGTCCGACGATCCGTCCGCGTCCAAGAACACCGAGGGCACGAGCGCGAAAGGCGTCGCGCAGATGATCGGAGGCGCGGCCATCGCAGCGGCGGGCGTTCCGATGCTTATTCTTCCGGGGCCAGGCGTTGCGGCCATCGCCGGAGGAGCGGCGCTTGCCGCCAAAGGGGCGCGCACCGCATTCGGGATGAAGAACCCCTCACCCTGCGCTGACCGTCGAGAAGCAAAAGACGCACCGCCGTCGAGCGCCTCGACGTTTCCCTCGCAAGCCGCAGAGCGCTCGGTGCCAGGCCCCGTGCCCGACCCGAACGCCTAGCGCCGACCTTCGCCACCCAACACCCTTTCCGAAAAAAAACGGAGGCAGCTCACACTGAACTGCCTCCGTCGCATGACCGAAGGTTCAATCCCTCGATGCCCCGCGGCATCGATCAGTACACCATGTGCATCGCTTCGCGCACTTCAGCAAGCGTCTCTTCCGCGATCGCATTGGCGCGGGCGTTTCCCTCGCGAAGGATCTCGCGGATGTAGTCGGGCTTGCTTTCGAGTTCGGCTCGGCGCTCGCGAATGGGAGCGAGGTATTCGTTGACGCTTTCCGTCACATAACGTTTGAGCGCACCTGCGCCGTCGTTGCCGATCTCCGCGGCGATTTCCACCTCGCTGCGACCCGTGCAGAGCGCGGCCGTGGTGAGAAGGGCCGACACACCGGGACGATTCTCCTTGTCGAAGGTTATGAAGCGCTCGGAATCGGTCTTGGACTTCTTGATGACCTTCGCCGTTTCCTCGGCAGTGAAGGCGAGGCTGATGGCGTTACCGTAGCTCTTCGACATCTTGCGGCCGTCAAGGCCGGGGATCTCGGGAACATCGTCGTTGAGCAAGCCCTCGGGCTCGGGGAAGACATGCCCGTAGCGCTCGTTGAAGCGACGAGCGATCAAGCGCGTCTGCTCGATATGGGGAAGCTGATCCTTTCCGACAGGAACGATGTTGCCCTTGCAGAACAGGATGTCGCACGCCTGATGAACGGGATACGTAAGAAGCAGGCCGGTAAGAGCATGGCCGGAAGCCTCCTGCTCGGCCTTGACCGTGGGGTTGCGCA
Organism: uncultured Eggerthella sp.; assembly: GCA_959607715.1. Taxonomy (GTDB): domain Bacteria; phylum Actinomycetota; class Coriobacteriia; order Coriobacteriales; family Eggerthellaceae; genus Anaerotardibacter. The sequence continues at coordinate 78,997 of CAUHNN010000003.1, forward strand.
GAAGCTCCGCCTCGGAGACGAGGGACAGAAACGGAAGCATCAGCTGATTGAGCGCAGGAACCGCGGAATGGGTGAAAATGAGCGTCTTCTCGGGGTCGAGGCCGCACGCAAGGTAGTCGATGACGATGTTATGGACGTTGTCCTGGATGTTGTCCGTGGTGTCTCGATCGGTGATGACCTGGTAATCGGCGATGATGACGTTGGTCGAGATGCCCATGTTCTGAAGCGCCACGCGCTCTTTGATAGTGCCGAAGTAATGCCCCAGATGGAGACGGCCCGTCGGGCGATCGCCGGTGAGCATCCGGTACTTATCGGGGTTCTTCTCCAAATCAGCGCGGATCTCGTCGCTGCGCTTCTGGCTCGCTTCGAAACTGGAAGTAGTGCCCATAGGTCCTCTCTTCGCGTCATACGTCCTAGGATCCCGCGATTCGCGGGAAATGATTCACAGTCATCCATCTTAGCCCATTACCCGTTCGTTGGGGGACGGCATGACCCATCGATCGAAAGCGACGAGGTGCGCATTCGTGGACTTACCCCTACGCGTGAATTACACTAAGGGACTATGACTACTTTATCTTTCACTTCACTGGGACTCAGCCCTGCGCTTCTCGAAGCCGTGCATGCTCAGGGATTCACCGAGCCCACCCAGGTGCAGAACGCATCCATCCCCGCCGGCCTCACCGGTCGCGACGTCCTCGCCGCCGCCCAGACCGGCACAGGGAAAACCCTCGCCTATCTTCTTCCCATCGTCGACCAGATCGCGCAGACGCCGCCCAAGGAAACCTCGGCCGACCAGACCACGGCCGAAGAGACCGGCGGAAGCGACGAAGAACAGCGTTCGCGCTCGAGGCGCCGCCGCCGTGGACGCAAGAAGAAGGAGAAAGGGCCCTTCGCCCTCATCCTCGCCCCCACGCGTGAGCTGGCTCAGCAGATCTCCGATCAAGCTCAGATCCTCGCCGAAGCGACCGGCCTGCGCGTTCAGCTCGTCATCGGCGGCAAGAAGTACACCACCCAGATCGAGCAGCTCAAGCAAGGCTGCGATCTCCTGATCGCCACGCCCGGCCGACTTATCGACCTGGCCGGCCAAAACGCCGTTTCCCTCGGGAAGGTGCGCCACCTCGTGCTCGACGAGGTCGACCGCATGATGGACATGGGCTTCTGGCCTTCGGTCCACTCGATCATCCGCCTGCTTCCCGCCGAGCGCCAAACGTTTTTGTTCAGCGCGACGCTCACGCCCGACGTGCAGGCGAAGGCTCACCTCGTGCAGAACGATCCGGCAGTCATCGAGATCGCCCATAAAGGGGATACGGCCGACACCGTCGACGAGTACGTCCTCCCCGTCTCCGAGCGCCAAAAGCAGGAGCTGCTCATCGCGCTGCTCAAGGAAAAGGGCGCCGAGCGGGTCATCGTCTTCACCCGCACCAAACAGGCCGCCGACTCCTGCGCCCGCCGACTCAAGGACGCCGACATCCGCGCCGACAGCATCCATGCCGACAAACCCCAAGGCAAACGGGACCGCGCCTTGGCCGATTTCCGCAAGGGAGCCATCGACGTGCTCGTCGCCACCGACGTGCTCGCCCGCGGCATCGACGTCACCGACGTGAGCTACGTGGTCAACTACACCGTGCCCGATCTTCCGGAGGACTACATTCACCGTATCGGACGCACCGGCCGCGCCGGAGAGACCGGAGCGGCCTACACCTTCCTTTCGCCCGATCAGCTCCTCGAATTCCGCGAAATCGAATACCACACGAAGCACCTTCTCGAAATCTACGATGTCCCCGGCTTCGAATACGCCGAGGACCGCCTCATCCCGAACGCGAAAAGGCCGACGAAGAAGGCCTCGCGCTCCCGGATGGGACGCCGCCGCCCATCGCTGCGCCGACGCTGATCACGCTACCCTGAAAGAAGGAACCGATGCAGATCGACCGTACTGAACTCAACCTCCCCGCCGTCCTCGTCATCATGGACGGCTTCGGCCTTGCCGACGCGGGCGAGGGCAACGCCATCTCCCGCGCGAGCACGCCCCATCTCGACGAGCTGTTCGAAACCTGCCCATGGACGACGCTCGACGCATCGGGCAATCCCGTCGGTCTGCCTCAAGGGCAGATGGGCAACTCCGAAGTCGGCCACCTCAACATCGGCGCGGGGCGCACGGTGTTCCAAGAGCTGACGCGCATCGACAACGCCTGCGCATCCGGCGAGATCCGCGAAAACGCCGTGATAGCACACGCCATGGACACGGCCATCGAAAACGGCTCGACCCTCCATCTGATGGGACTCCTGTCCGATGGCGGCGTCCACTCGAGCAACGCCCACCTCTACGCCCTGCTCGACATGGCGGCCGCGCGAGGCGTGAAGACCATCCGCGTCCATGCCTTCATGGACGGACGCGACGTTCCCCCTTCTTCCGGGATCAACTACATCGCCGAACTCGAAGAGCGCCTGTCTTCCCTCCCCGATTCCGTCGACGCTCGCATCGCGAGCCTTTCGGGCCGCTACTACGCCATGGACCGCGACAACCGATGGGACCGCGTCGAGAAAGCCTGGCGCACCCTTTGGGAGGGAGCGAATGCGTACGACGTCGATGCGCTCGAAGCCATGAAGGCCTCCTACAGCGAAGGCGTCACCGACGAATTCGTCGTGCCCTGCACCCTCGTTGAAGGCGGAATGAGCGACAAAGACGCTGTGATCTTCTTCAATTTCCGCCCCGACCGTGCCCGAGAGATCACCCGTGCGCTGTGCGACCCCGCTTTTACCGAGTTCGAGCGCCCCGCATGGAGCGCGCCTTCCTTCGTGTGCCTCACCGAATACGACCCCACCATCCCCGCACCCGTCGCCTTCCCCAAAGAATTCCCCGAAGACGTGCTCGCCGACGTGCTCGCCGAGGCGGGCCTCACCCAATACCATATCGCCGAAACGGAGAAGTACGCCCACGTCACCTTCTTCATGAACGGCGGCATCGAAGAGCCTAAAATGAACGAGAAGCGCGTCCTCATCCCGTCTCCTAAGGTGGCGACCTACGACCTGCAGCCCGAGATGAGCGAACCGGAAGTCGCCGAAACGCTCGCAGCCGCCATCGCCAACGACGAGGCGGATGTCTATCTGGTCAATTTCGCCAACTGCGACATGGTCGGCCACACCGGCGTGGTCGAGGCGGCCATCGCAGCAGTGGAAGCCGTCGATGAGGGCGTCGGTGCGGTCATCGACGCCGTGAGGGAAAAGGGCGGGGTCGCGCTCATAACGGCCGACCACGGCAACGCCGATCGCATGATCGCCGAAGACGGGAGCCCCTTCACCGCGCACACGACCAACCCCGTGCCGCTCATCTGCTTCGATCCGCGCGACCGCTTCTCCCTCAAGCAACAGCGCGGCTCCTTGGCAAACATCTCGCCGACCCTTCTCGAGATGATCGGGCTTGATCGCCCGGCGGCCATGACCGCCGAGTCCCTCCTTTCCTAAAAAACTTTCGGGAAAGGAGTTGCAAAGGTTTTGCCTTTGCGTATAATAATTACTCGCGTCAGAAATGATGTACCGAATTCCTCGGTAGCTCAACGGCAGAGCATCCGGCTGTTAACCGGAGGGTTGTAGGTTCGAATCCTACCCGGGGAGCCAGAAACTCAAAGGCCCAAGATCGCTGATCTTGGGCCTTTTTCGTTATTCCCGCAAACCTGCGCTCCCATCCGCTCCCCTTCCCAAGAACGGAGCGGTCGAAAAACGAAAACGCCCCGCCCCCGGATGAACGCGCAACCGGGAGACGGGGCGAAGCGAGCAGACGATTGAAGCCGAAACCGCCTATGCGCGCTCGATCACGAAGCAGAAGTGGATGCGGGGATTGCGCTCGAAATCCTCGGGTATCGTCTCGGCGGTGACGCAGCTCGCCGCAAGCCCCGCCTCGGCAAGCCCCTGCTGATCGATCTTGAACGAACGAAGATTGCCCGAGAAGACGATCTTGCCCTCTGGAGCAAGAAGGGAGCTCACGTCCGACAGAAGCGCCACGTGATCGCGTTGGATATCCCAGGTGCGCTGACCCATGGTCTTCGAGTTGGAGAACGTCGGAGGATCGACGAACACCACATCGTAGGACTCCTCACCGCGTTGAGCGGCATCTTCGAGCCACGAGAGCACATCGGCGCGCACGAAGCGGTGCTCCGGCCCATCGAAGCCGGCCCGCACCATGTTGCGGCGCGCCCAATCGAGGTAGGTCTGGCTCATGTCGACCGTCGTCGTCTCACGCGCACCGCCCGCAGCGGCGTAAACGCTCGCCGTGCCCGTGTAGGCAAACAGGTTGAGGAAGCGCGCATCATGCGCCATCCGCCCCACCATCGCACGCGTGATGCGGTGGTCGAGGAACAAACCCGTATCGAGGTAGCCGGCCATATCGAGCTCGAAGACATGGCCCGATTCCCTCACCAGGGCACGATGCGACGCATGCTCGTCGAGACGGTACTGAGATCCTCCCCTATCTTGCCGCCTCACGCGCGTGAACAGGCGTTCCTCGGGTATCTCGAAAAGCACCGAGGACACGGCGCGGGCATCCTTGAATCGCCGCTGCGCTTTGATGGGATCGATCTCGCGCGGCGCCTGGTATTCGCTCACCAGGAGAAGGGGCTCTCCCGCCTGCTCGTCATCGAACCAGTCGACCGATACGGCGTAATCGGGCAGATCGGCGTCGTAGATGCGGTAGGCGTGGATGTCGTTCTTCTTCGCCCACTTGCGCCGCGCCTTGGCGACCTTGCGCAGCCGAGCGGCGAATTGAGAGGCATGGTCGGAGGAAACGGCCACCGAACGCTCTGCCCCCGAAAGCGTCACGAGGGAAATCTCGGACAAGAACGAGTCCCCGAGATCGTACAGGCGCAGGCTCGACTCGCTCGACCCCTTGAAAACAGGCAGGACGCGCTGGGCATCGAAGCCCAAGGCGGTGTCGATCGACGCATCGGGGGCGATGGCCACCATGCGCCATGACGATCCCAAAGCCTCGAGGCCTTCCTTCAGGCGGCCGTAGAACCCACCCGGCCCACCTGCGAGCAGGCGCATGCCGCTCGGGGGATCGAGGGCGAGGAAGCCGCTATCGTCCACGTCGACGCCGCAAGAAGCGAGGGTCGCGGCCACATCGGCGCAATCGGCCACGACGAAGGAGACGCTCGAGGAAATGCCCAGACGGCGCGCGCATTCGTTGGCGAGCTCGACGGCGCGAGGATCCTTGTCGGCACCGATGAGGACGGGAAGTCCCTCGAGACCCGCCTCGAAACGCTCATCCGCCTCGAGGAGCGCCGCGTCGAAAGCGTCGGCATCGAAGTCGAAGCAGCCCTCAAAGCCCCAATAGTCGCGGGAGAGGCCCGGCGCACGGTCGGCGGCCATCATCGCCGCTTCGATGACGAGCGTGCCCGACCCGCACACCGGATCGATGAAGGCAGGCGCCTCTTTGATGGCCTCAAGACCCTCACGAGCGGCTTGGGCGCGCCTCAGCGCGGGAGAGGCCTCCCTATCCCATCCTCCCCACACCAGCATTCCGGCGGCGAGCGTCTCCTTCAAGGGAGGCTCCGGCAAATCGCCCGCAGGTCGATATCCGCGCCTATCGAGCGGCTCGCCGGCGTAATCGAGGGATATCGTCGCCTTCCCCCCGCGCACCGAGACGCGGACGGGCACATCGGGGCGATGGGAAACGACGTCGGGGCGCTCCCCCTGCTCCTCGCGCAAGCGATCGCAAAGAGCATCCTTGACTTTGAGGGCGGTGAACTGGGAGTTGCGCAACGCGTCGTTCGTCCCGCGGGCAGATACCGACACGCTCGCCCCCTTCCCCACGTAGAGCTGCCATTCGATGGCGTACGCACCCTCGTAAAGCGCCTCAGCGCTCGAGGCGTCGATGCGCGCAAGAACCCGCGTCACACGCGAGGCCATGCGCGACCATAGGCATACGCGGTAGGCGCACGCGCGGTCGCCGAAGAAGGCGACGCCGCTTTTAAGCGGCCTTACCCGCTGCGCGCGAAGTCGCTTGAGCTCGTCGGCGAGCAGCGATTCAAAACCCTGGGGGCACGAAGCGAAGAACTCGAATTGGTCGTTCATGGGAAGGCTCCTTGTCGAAAAGAGCCCCGAGTTCCCACGAAGGGGCATCTCGAGGCTCTCGTGATCAGCGTATCGATTGCGATCGGTTAATCTTCCAGATAGTCTTTCAGCTTCTGGGAACGGGAGGGATGGCGTAGCTTGGCAAGCGTCTTGGACTCGATCTGGCGAATGCGCTCACGCGTGACGCCGAACTCGCGTCCGACCTCCTCGAGGGTGCGCGGGTGGCCGTCCTCCAGGCCGAAGCGAAGCGAGATGACCTTGCGTTCGCGCTCGGCCAATCCTTCGAGGGTCTTCGAGAGCTGCTCTTGAAGCATGCTGAAGCTCGCGGCATCGGGAGGAACGACGGCGGCATCGTCCTCGATGAAGTCGCCGAGCTGGGAATCCTCCTCCTCGCCGATGGGAGTCTCGAGCGAAACCGGCTCCTGGCTGATCTTCTGGATCTCGCGAACGCGCTCGGGGGTGAGCCCCATCTCCTCGGCGATTTCCTCGGGGGTGGGTTCGCGGCCGAGCGACTGCAGGAGCTGACGCTGGATGCGGACGAGCTTGTTGATGGTCTCGACCATATGGACCGGGATGCGAATGGTGCGGGCCTGATCGGCGATGGCGCGCGTGATGGCCTGACGGATCCACCACGTCGCATACGTGGAGAACTTGAAGCCCTTGGTGTAGTCGAACTTCTCGACCGCGCGGATCAGACCGAGATTGCCTTCCTGGATGAGGTCGAGGAAAAGCATGCCGCGTCCGACGTAGCGTTTGGCGATGGAGACGACGAGACGAAGGTTCGCCTCGATGAGCTGCTGCTTGGCGTCGAGACCCACCTGCTCGACGCGCGTCAGGCGACGGCGTTCGCGACGCTCCAGCTCGATACCCTCGTCTTCGGCGCGCTCGAGCTCTTCGGTTGCGGCGACGCCGGCCTCGATCTTCATGGCCAAGTCGATTTCCTCGGCGGCGGTGAGGAGGGAGACCTTGCCGATCTCCTTCAGGTACATGCGGACAGGATCGCCCGTGAGGAGCGCAACCGACGAATCGCCCGACTGCTTGCGGGTACGGCGCTTGGGCTTGGCCTTAGACGAAACCTTGGGCACCGTGATCTCCGAAGAGGCCTTGAGCTCTTCGGCGGGAATGCCCTCGAGAAGGTTCTCGTCGGTCAGGTCGCCTTCCTTGACATCGTCGGCGTGATCGTCATGGACATCATGCAGGGAAGGTTCAATGGAGTCGGACTCCAGGATATCCTCTTCCTCCTCTACGTGATCCTCCGCCAGCGCCGCCTTCGCCTCGGCGGCAGCCTTCTTCGAAGCTGCAGCGCTCTTCTCGCTTGCCGTCGCTTTCTTGGACGTCGTCTTCTTGGCAGAAGAACCCTTCTTGGCGGCAGCGGGCTTCTTGGCGGCTTTGTCTTCGGAGGATTCGGGTGAGGCTTTTACCACGTTGATTCCTTTCGACCGAATGGTGCGTTGGGTAAGTGGGCGCACTACGCCTACTTATAAAACATCAGGTCATTATAACCCTACAATGAAGGCTTTCCCGATATTTTCCGCCCAGAAGAAGCGCCCCCTCGCAAAAGGAGGGGAAGCGACGAGTTCCACACGCGCGCTTCGTCGAAGCGCGCAGCCCCGCACGCCTCCTACAGAAGATTGACGGGATCGACATCGACGGAGATGCGCACATCGCTTCGGGGCTCTCGGGCGCGGAACAGCGGGGAAAGGAGCGCGCCGAGGTTGACCGAGAGCGGCGCCTTCACCACCACGTGGTAGCGCCATGACCCCTTGAGGCGCGAGAGCACGCAGGGGTTAGGGGGCAGGACGAGCCACTCCCCTTCCGCCTCGGCCGCAAGCGCACTGAGGTCGCGGTACACGCAGCGCGCCTCATGGGCCACGCGCTCCTCGTCGCGACCCCACAGCAAAACGTTGGCCAAGCGAACGAAGGGCGGGTACCCCAGGCCCTTTCGCAGGCGAAGCTCTTCGGCGAGGAAGCGCTCGCGATCATAGGAAGCCGCGGCCCTGATCGCCACGTCCTGGGCGCTGTAGGTCTGCACGACGACGCGCCCGGGCAAGTCGGCGCGGCCAGAACGCCCGGCCACCTGCTCGATCAAATCGAAGGTGCGCTCGGCACTGCGGAAATCGGGAAGCTTCAGCATGGTGTCGGCGTTGATGACGCCGACGAGCGTCACCTCATCGAAGTCGAGCCCCTTGGCGATCATCTGGGTGCCGAGCAGGACCGCCGCCCCAGGGGCGGCGAAGCGCTCGAGGAGGCGCTGGTGATCGCCCTTGCGCGATGTGGTGTCGGCGTCCATGCGGATAACCGGGCATTCCCTATCGGCGAGAAGCGCCACGAGCTCGTCCTCGACGCGCTGGGTTCCGGCGCCGAAGCGCTTGAGGTAGGGGCTTCGGCACTCGGGGCATACGGCGGGGACGGGGCTTTCATATCCGCAATGATGGCATTTGAGGCGGCCAGCGCGCTCGTGGTAGGTCAGCGACGTCGAGCAGGAGGGGCACTCGGGCACGAACCCGCAGTCGCGGCACAGGAGGAATTGGGCGAAGCCGCGCTGATTGAGCATCAAGACCGCCTTCTCCTGCTTGCCGACGACCTCGAACAACGCCTCCCTGAGCGAACGCGAGAACATGGATCGGTTGCCGCGGCCGAATTCCCGGGCCATGTCGACCACCTCGATGCGGGGCAAGGGCTTGCCGTTGGCGCGACGGGGCATCTCGACGCGTTCCCAGCGAGGGTCGTCCTCGCATCGTTGCAGGGCCTCGATCGACGGCGTCGCCGATCCGAGGACGACGGTGGCGCCGAGATCACGCGCCATCCACTCCGCCACGTCGCGCGTGACGTAGCGCGGGGCCTGGTCCTGCTTGTAGCTCGACTCATGCTCCTCGTCCACGACGATGACGCCGATGTCGGGCATAGGCGCGAACAGGGCGCTGCGGGCGCCTACGACGACGCGGGCCGCCCCCGTGCGGATAAGGTCCCACTGGTCGTAGCGCTCCCCTTGCGACATGCGGGAATGGAGCACCGCGACGGTGTCGCCGAAACGCCCCCTGAAACGCGCCATGGTCTGGGGCGTGAGGGAGATCTCGGGAACGAGCACCACCGCGCCACGCCCTTCGGACAGAACGCGCTCGATGGCGCAAAGGTACACCTCGGTCTTGCCGGAGCCGGTCACGCCGTCGACGAGGACCACGCGCCCCTCGCGGGCATCGAGCGCGCGATCGATGGCGCACAGCGCCCTCGCTTGACCCTCGGTCAGGCGAGGGCGCGGGCGAACGCGCGAGGCGAAGGCGGCGCTCGTCTCCTCGGGGGTGCGCATGCGCCGCCTACGTTCGATGCGCACGACGCCCTTTGCCTCGAGCGATTTGAGCGTTTGGGCAACCGATCCGAACTCCGCGGTGAGCTCCGCGGCGCGTAGATCCCCCTGCTCAAGAGCGGAAAGAACGAGCGCCTGCTTCACCGCCCCTTTGCGGGGAACGAACGAATCGGCCGCATCGGTGCGAACGATCCAGCGCTCGTCGACCTCCTGGACAAGGGGCTCGGTGAGCTGCCAGCGACCATCGATGCGCTCCATACGCGGGGTCCCCCCGGGCGGGAGGAAGAGGCGAATGCACGACGACAGCGGCGCGATGTAGCGTTCGGCGAGGAACCGGGCGCACCTCGCTCCGGTCGGCGTGAAGTACGGGTGGCCGAGGGCGCGGATGATCGGTTTGAGCTTTCCCGCCGACACGCCCGCGGGAAGCTCATGCTCGCAGGAAACTTCTTTCACGTCGACGACGAAACCGACGACCTCGCGCGCGCCGAGGGGAACGAGGACGGCGCACCCGACGGCCACCTCGAAGGTCTCCTCGGGCGCAGGATCGGCCTCGTCGAGCAGGTCGTAAAGCGACACCTGGTCGAATCCCTGCGCGCGAAGGCAGACGTCGCCGTCGGGGACGAGATAGGTATATGCCCCGTCAAGGGCCTTCGTGGGGATGTCGAGGATAACCGATGCGATCTTCATGATCCCCCAGTATAACCCTGCGCCGTAGGAGAGGCCGACGACCTTAGCCGATGAGCGCGCACTGGCCGGGATGGGCCACCTTCCCGAACGCCCCGTGGTAATCCGAGCCCCCCGTGATGAACAGGCCGTGCCGCGCGGCAGCCTCGTCGACCAGAGCACGATGGCGACCATCGTGGTCGGGATGGTACTTCTCGATACCGGAAAGCCCCGCCTCGACAAGGGCGTCGATGAAGGCGAAGTTGTCGTACTGGCCCGGATGGGCAAGCACCGCGAGCCCCCCGTCGGAAACGACGGCCTCGACCGCGTCGCGCGCGTCGACGTAGACGATCTCGCGCTCGCAGATGCCCCCGTCCTTGAAGAGGGTGCGGTAGAGGCTCTGGTAAGTCAGGCTCGTGAACGAATCGTCGGTGAGAGCGGCCATGAGATGCTGCTTGTAGAGGCCCGTCGACGCCGAGGCCAAGCGGGCGAGCTTATCCTCATCGATTCGATAGCCCGCCGCACGCAAGCGCTCAGCCTGCCACGCGCTCGCGGCGCTCCTGCGGGCGAGAAGAGGGGCGCAGAGGCGCTCGATGGCCGCAGAGGCGCTCGAAAGCCGCAGGCCGAGGATATGGACACGCGAGCGACGCTGCTCGTCCCATGCGCTGATCTCGACGCCGCCGACGAAGGGAAAGGACCGCTCGGCGGCCAAGCGCGCCATGCGATCGAGCCCCGAAACGGTATCGTGGTTGGTCACCGCGATGTGGGTGACGCCCCGTATGCGCGCTCGGCCGAGAAGGGTCTCGAAGTCATCCGACCCATCGGAGAGCGTCGTATGCGTGTGGAGATCGGCGACGAAGTGCTCGGGGTGGCCGAGAAGGGCGCGTAAAGGGGCTTGGCGCTGCGCAAAGCTCTCCTCGTCGATGACGCTCATTTGACCACCTTGCCTTCCTGCATGTTGAACTCATGATCGCAGAGACCCTCCATGAACTCCAGGTCGTGGAAGATACCGAGCATGGTCGTCCCTTGATCCTTGAGGCGCTCGATCAGTTCGCGCACCTTGAGCTTCGAGGCCGCGTCGAGCGAGGCGGTCGGCTCGTCGAGCAAGAGAAGGCGCGGCTCCTTGATCATGGCCGAGGCGATGTTGAGCCTCAGCTTCTCGCCGCCCGAAAACGTGCGGGGATAGAGCGGCCAGAGCGACTCGTCGATGGCGAAATGGCGCAGCATCCTCTCCGTCTCGCGATGAGCGCGGTGCTCGTCGGCCGACCCGAAGGCCTCGAGGGCGCTTTGCAAGACGATGTCGTAGGCGCTTTGACGAGGAAGGGCGTTCAGGAACTGGGAGACGTATCCCATCTCGTAGGACCGGATGTGGATCATCTCGCGCTCGCCGAGCGTGCAGAGATCGACCGGGCCGAAGCTTTCCGAGTCGTACCAGATATGCCCCGATTCAGGCAGGTTCGTGCGGTAGATGCAGCGCAAGATGGTCGACTTCCCCGATCCGCTGCGACCCGTGATGCCCACGAATTCGCCCGGCTTGATCTCGAGGTCGATATGTTGACAACCCAGGATGCGACGACCGACCTGGTGCATGGTGAAGGATTTGGAGAGATCCTCGATCTTCAGAAGAGCGTCCATGGCTTCATCTCCTAGCGGGCATAGCCACGCGGCTGATCGGGGTAATGCGAGCGGTAGACCGAGTTGCCGCCGACGAAGGCGCGGGTGATGACCGGGGTCGTGATCGCGGCATCGGGACCGCAGCCGATCTCGCGCACGAGCAGGATGTCGGCGCGCTTGCCGACCGCGATCGACCCGAGCACGTCGTCGATACCGACCGCGCGGGCAGGGTTGACCGTCACGAGGGCGAAGGCGGAAGGGAGGTCCATGCCGGCGCGATGGAGCGTGAACACCGCGTCTATCAGCGCAGCGGGATAGTAATCGCTGCACAAAAGGTCGATGGCGCCTTCGCGCACCCCTTCGCGCGCGGATAGATTGCCCGAATGGCTGTGTCCGAGCATGACGTTCGGCGCCCCCGCAAGGGTGTGAAGCCCGCGGCTCTTGGCCTCGAGCGCGACGGGAAGCTCAATCGGGAATTCGGAGATGGCGATGCCGAAGGCTTCCATGGCATCGAGCTTCTCGATGGTGTCGTCGTCGTGGGAGGCGATGGAGATTCCCTTGTCGTGGGCGATGTCGGAAAGCGTCTTGAGCTGATCGTAGCCGAGCTTGCGGGCATTCCGGCGCTGCGCGACCACTTCGGCGACCTCTTCGTCGGTCATGCCCTCGCGATAGCCCTTGAGCGTGGCATTGTAGATGGCGAGATCGCGGTACTGGCCCTGACCAGGCGTATGGTCCATGAACGACATCAAATCGACCTTGCCGCTCTCGATGTACGAGCGGATCTCGTCGAAGCGCTCCACGGCATCGAGCTCGACGCGAAGATGGAGACGATGGCGGATGAGGTGATCGTGCTCTTCTCCCTCGCGCATGGAAGCCACGACGTCCACGAGGCGCGAGACGTTCTCGAAGCTGCGAATGGGCTTGTGGCCGAACTCATCTCCCCCGAAAACCGAGAGGGAGTGGTAGATGGTCGTCACTCCGTGGGCGACGAGCTCGCGATCGACCTTGTAGAGCGAGGTCGGAAGGTTCATCACGACGCTCGGACGCGGCGAGGCGACCGACTCGATGTAGTCGGAATGGATGTCGACCATGCCAGGCGTCACGTAGGCGCCCCGCGCATCCACGAGGGGGAAACCGGTAGCGTAATCGAGCGCCATGCCGGGATCGCCCGCCGACGGGGCGTCGGACGGCTCGATCGAGCGAGCGTTGGCCAAGGTGGGGGCGATGCGCGTGATGACGCCGCGTTCGATGACGATATCGTGGTTGGGAAGGATCGCGTCCTCGACGATGACGTTGCCTCCGCGTATGACAAGGGAATTCGATTCCATAAGGTTATGCTCCTTGGTGGCCCATCTGGCGATGGGCTTCGTTTACAGAAGGGAATAGACGAGTTGCTGGGTATAGGCGTGCTGGGGATCCTCGAGTATCTGATCAGTCAGGCCCGTCTCGATGACCTGCCCATCGAGCATGACGAGCGTGCGATCGGCCAGCATGCGGATGACGCCGAGATCGTGGCTGACGACGAGCATGCTGACGCCGAAGTCGCGCTTTATCCTGAGGATGAGATCGAGCACGCTCGCCTGAACCGATAGGTCGAGCCCCGTCGTCACCTCATCGAGCAGGAGAATGGGAGGGTTGTTCGAGAGGGCCTTGGCTATCTGAACGCGCTGCTGCATACCGCCCGAGAACAAGCGCGGCGCATCGCACTGGCGGGACAGCGGGATGTTGACCTTCTCGAAAAGCTCCTCGCCGCGTGAGCGCATGGTCTCGACGCGCCGCTGCCCGGAGGCGATCATCTGCTCGGCGACGTTCGACAGCGACGAAAAGTCCATACGAAGGCCCAGATAAGGATTTTGGTAGACCATGCCGAGAACCGTGTTGCGAATCTGGCGTTTCTGCTGGCTCGACAACGACAAGAGGTTCTCTCGGCCGCCGTCGTAGGAGCGGCACGTGACCATGCCCGCGCTGGCCTCCTGATCGAAGTAAAGGCACTGCATGAACGTCGACTTGCCGCTTCCCGACTCGCCGACGATGCCGACGATCTCGCCGGGGTACAGGTCGAGATCGACTCCGCGGACCGCATGGACCGTTTTGCATTTCGGGCAGACGTTGCGCTCAAGACGAGCGTTCGGGGACAGGCAGTAGTCGCATCCGCGGCCGAAGCGCTTGACGAGCCCCTTCACCGAAAGGCACGCATCGGTCTCCATCTTCGCGATGCTCATCGATGTCCCTCCTTCCTTGCGGATAACCGCGCATGGCAATAGGCGGTGTCGTTGCACTGGTAATACGTCTCGCCGGTCTTTTCGTCGACCAGCTCGTCGAGGTAAACCCCTTCGGCGCCGCACAGGCGGCACGACTTGCCCTCGAATTCCTCGACGACAAACGGATAGTCCTCGAAATCGAGGGGCTCGACGGTCGTGAACGGAGGAACGGCGTAGATCTTCTTCTCTCGCCCGGCGCCGAAAAGCGTGAGATTGCGGCTCCGGTGGAGCTTCATCGTGTCGAAGCGGGGAATCGGCGACGGGGCCATCACGTAACGGCCCTCGACCAAGCAGGGGTGGTCGGCGTTCGTGGTGGTCTGCCCGTAGCGCACGATCTGGTCGAACAGGCCAAGCCATGCGCCGGTGTAGTCAGCCTCGGCGTGGAGCACGAGCGTCTTCGCCTCGCTCGGCTCGAAGTACCTCAGCGGCTCGGGGGTTGGAACCTGAAGAACGAGGATCTGCTCCTCATCGAGCGGCTCCTCGGGAATGCGGTGACGGGACTGGATGAGGGTCGCCTCGCCGGTTTCCTCGGTCACCTCGACGTCGGTCGTCTCGACGATGAGCTTCTTTATGTTGACGGCGTTGACCGAATCGTCGGCACCCTGGTCGATCACCTTGAGCACTTCGTCGGGGCCGATGATCGACAAGGTCACCTGCAAGCCGCCGGTGCCCCACCCGCGGCCGATGGGCATCTCGCGGGACGCGAACGGGATCTGATGGCCGGGAATGGCGATCCCCTTGAGAACCGCGCGACGGATCTCGCGCTTCGAGGCCTCGTCGAAAAACGCGAAGTTGTACAAGCGCTTCATCGGCGATCCCCTCCTTCCACGGTCGAGCGGACGCTCGAGAGCTTCGATTGGAACGTGACGTAGTGAGGCAGCTTCAAGTGAGAGACGAAGCCCGTCGCCTCGACGCCGTCGATGTGGTAGAGGACGAATTCCTCGTTTTGCGTGGGGTAGCGCTCGTCGCCCTGCTCGAGGCAGAAGTCGAGCACGCTCATGGCTATCGCCTTGGTTTCCTGATGGCCCATGACGAGCCCATAGCCGATCTCGAAACCGAGATGGGAGTCGTCGCCCTCGCTCGCGTCGACCGAGAACACGCTCTCGACTTCCGTCAGGACGAGGGAGCCCACGTAGCAGGAATCCTCCTGCGTGCCGTCGCCGAGAGGATGGTCGACGAGCACCTCCACTTCCCCGGAGCGCAGCTCGCCAACCGTGGGATGGGAGGGGCCGAAGCCGCGAATGGCGGCATATCCGAGCGTGGTGACGCCCTGCGTCATCCCGCGGGCCAGGGTTTGAAGGCGCGCAGAACGGGGCGCGGGAAACGTCAGCGGATCCATCGTGACGTCGACAGGAGGCTCATCGTCATCTTCGCACGACGACAGCAGCCCTTCCCGGCGCAGGTAGTCGAGCACCTTCGGGCAGGCATCGAGACCCTCCCCGTCGCACCTTTCGCTCCCCCGGGAAATCTCCTCTACCAACCGATCCCGCAGCGCGCATTCCTCCTCGCTCGTCTCCCCATCGAGGGAGAAGTCGATGAGGCGATGGGAATAATCGCGCGTCGCGCCGAGCAGCTGGCCGCCCGGAACGTCCTTGAAGGCGGCCGAGATACGGCGTTCGACATCCATCTCGGCGCAGTCGATCACGCGCGACGTGTACGGGCGCTCAAGGGTAGAGCGGAAGGCACGGAGAAGGAACACCGCCTCCTCGGCAGAGCCCTGCGCTTGACGCAGGGCAAGCGCAGCCAAGCGCGGGGCGTAGAGGGAGGCCTCCCCCATCACCTGCTCGACGAGAGAGGGCATCGTCGCCAGGATGGCGTCAACGCCGGCCGTCGGCGCCTGGGAGACGCGGTCGCGGGCAAGGAGGCGAAGGCTCTCCTCTATGGCGCGGCCACCGCCGCGCACGGCTACATATCCCATGATCCGGTCTCCTTCCCATCGATCGATTCGATACGCGTCGTGCGCGGAACGACCACGACGCGACCCTTCGCATCCACGAGGTACACGTCGATGCCGCACGGGTACTCGTCAGCACGAGCGGCGCGGGCGAGCGCCCAGGCGATGTCGCTCGCCATGAACGTCTCCTCGCCATCGACGCCCGGGCCGCTCACGACGATGCGGTGGCACGCCTCGTCGTCTTGCTCCGGCTCGCTTTCGCCGGGAAGGGGCCGTCCGCCGAGAGCGCGCAGCGCAACGATGACGCTCGCGCCGCGCTCGGGCGCGACGAGGGTGCCCCCGCACGCTTGGGAGATGGCCCGCTGCGCACAGGCGCTCTCGGTTTCGGGGACGAGGACGAAATCCGCCTGATCGGGCGCCGCTTCGCTCGAATGGGTCTGCAGCTTCAGATAGGAAGCGACCCGGCAGGCCTCGTCGCCAACGCAGGAAAACGACACCGCCTGATCGACGACGAGGCGCGTGAGCGTCTCGAAATACGGATCGAGAGCGGATTGCGCGTCGAAGGCACCGATCCTGCCGACCAGCCCCGGACGAGAGCAGGCGCGCATCACGCAGCGAAACGCCCGCTGCATCAAAAGCGTCTCTTCAGTGATCTCAGCCATCGTCACCCTTCCATGGTCGAGAAATCGACACGCGTCAACGCCGTCTCGCAGCGCCGACGGCGACGCTGCTCTTCGACGAGCTTCTCCTGCTCTTGGATAAGGACGCCCCATTCGGAGCACCTATCGGCCCCAAGGGAGAAAGCGGCGTCGACGAGGGCGAGCTCATAGGCGCACTGCTCGTCGTCGCCCATCACCATCCCGTAACCGTACGTCTCGTCGATAGCGACGGCGCACGAAGTCACGAGCGCTTCGCCAAGGTAGAACTGGGTACGGCGCGCGCCTTCCCTGACCTTCAGCATCACCAGCTCCCCTGCCGGTTCGCGCACGACGCGAACCTCATGATCCTGCTGGATCTCGCACGCGATGCGCTCGAGGACGGCACGGTCGCCCTCGATAAGCGCACGGGTGCGCTTCCTTCTTTCCATTGGTTCTCCTAACTGTGGACGATGTAGTGGCGGCGCAAACGGATGGAGAGCACCTCGAGCACGATGGCAACCGCCAAGCATAAGTAGACGATCACGCCCACTTCGTGGATGTTGTAGTAGAAGCTCCCCGCCAAGAAGAGCTGATAGCCGATGCCGCCAGCCCCGGCCACGGCGCCGACCGCGACGGCATTGACGAAGTTGATCTCGAATCGGATGAAGGTCCACGAGAGGATCTCGGTGATCTTCTCGGGCACGACTGCCGAGAAAACGACTTGCCACCACGATGCGCCGGAAGCGCGAAGCGCTTCGATCACGCCCGCATCGACTTCCTCGAAGCTCTCCGAATACGCCTTCACCAGATAGGCGATGCTGTGGAACAGAAGCCCGGCGACGGCCGCCTCGGGGCCGAGCCCGATCGCCACGGTGAAGATGAGGACCCAGAGAATCGTCGGGATGGCGCGGAACAGCGACATGAGCGCCTTGATCGCGTTGGATGCTGCACGAGACGAAAGGTTCACGGCCGCCGCGAGGCCGAGCAAAAACGCGATGACGGCGCCGAGCAGCGTGGTAAGCGTGGCGAGCGCGAGCGATTCGAAGAGGCCCATCACCACGTCCTCCAGGGTGAAGTGGCCGTCAAGCCGCGGCTGCGTGAGCATCGTCACGAAATCGCCCCAGGCATCGGAAGCGGCCTGCAAAAGCGACACCTCGCCGTAGTCCATGATCGCGAACGCGAAGACGCTTATCGAAACGAGGGCCGTGAGCGTGAGATAGAGCATCGCGTTCGATCGGTCGAGCGTGCGGATCTTGATCCGACCCGACCGCGCACAGCGCGCTCCCGCGACGGCGCCGACAGGTTCGCTCCGTTCGATGAAGCTCATATGATGCGCCTCCTCACGTAGTTGGACAGGGCCTCGCACGCGATGACCGCCACGACGATCAAAAGGATCACCAAGCCGGCGACGTCGTAGCGAAAGCTCTTGTAGAACAGGTTGAACACGAAACCGATGCCCGTTCCCGTCAGGATGCCGACGAGCGTCGCGTCGCGGATGTTCGTCTCCACCATGTAGAGCGTCCAGCTGACGACCGACGTGATGGACAAGGGGATAACGGCGTTTGCGATGAGCTGAACATGGCTTGCGCCCGTCGAGCGAACAGCCTCGATGGCCCCCTCGCTCACTTCCTCGACGCTTTCGAGGAAGCATCTCGTCAAATACCCGTAGCTACCCAGGAACAAGGCCAAGAACCCCGTGAACTCGCTTTGGTGGAAGGAGAACAGGAGGATGAAGGCCCACGCGACCACGGGGATGTTGCGGAAAAGCGAGGCGATCCCGCGCACGATCGCCGCAGCGACCGGGCCGGCCCCCACCGTTCGCGAGCCGACGACGGCGGAAAGGTAGGCGAAGAGGGCCGCCAGGGTACTCGAGGCGATGGAGGCGAGCACCGTCTGTCCGAGGGCCGGAAGAATCTGGGGCAGCTTGTCGAGCGATTCGACGCTCGGGAGGAAGTTGACCGCCATCCATCCCAGCGCCATCGGCATCTCGATGCCAGCCGAAAGGAAGTCGAAATCGACGAAGGCTCCGGAAAGAGCGTTGATGGTGACGAAACCGACGCCGAGTGCAGCGACGAAAAGCGTTCGCCTGCGGAAAAAGAGAGCCCCTTGGGGTCCCGTCGGATCGACGGGACCCTCAAGCGCAGGAGCACGCAGATAAGACGAGGCTCTCATCGGCCCACCCCCGCCAACGCACACTCAGGCGCAGGAGCGACAGGGGTCTCGACGCCGTAGGAGTGCTCGCGGACATACGGCGTACCATAAATCTCAGAGATGGCCTTCGCATCGAGTTCGTCGGGCGTCCCGTCGAAGACGAGGCGTCCGGCTTTGAGGGCGATGATGCGATCGGAGAACTCGAGGGCGTAGTCGACCTGGTGAAGGTTGACCAGAAGCGCAACCCCCAACTCATCGGCCGCCCAGCGAAGCTGCTCCATCGTGGTGCGCGACGACCGGGGATCGAGACTCGCGATGGGTTCATCGCAAAGCATGAGCAGCGGATCCTGAACCAATGCGCGCGCGATACCGACGCGCTGCTTCTGCCCACCCGACAGCCGATCGGCGCGATGGTAGGCGAAGTCGGCCAAGCCGACGGCATCGAGCAGCTCGAAGGCCCGCTTCTTCTCCTCCTCGGAATAGAGCCCGAAGAGCCCCTCGAAATCGTTCTTGTAGCCCAAACGGCCCTGAAGCACGTTCTCGATGGCCGTCGCGCGATACACCAGGTTGTAATGCTGGAAGATCATGCTGATGCGACGGCGCACGTTTTTGAGTTCACGCTTCTTGAGGGCGGTGACCTCTACGCCGTCGAACACGACGCTTCCCTCGGTTGGGTCGATCAGGCGGTTGATGCAACGCAGAAACGTCGACTTGCCTGCGCCCGATGCGCCGATGACGGTAACGAATTCGCCGCGGTTGAGAGTAAGGGAAACATCTTCCAGGGCCACCCGCTTGCCGTCGTAGCTCTTGCCGAGGCCCACTACCTTAAGAAGCTCCTGCTGAGATGCCATCGTCTATGCACCGAGCTTGCGGATCGGGTCGTACCATGCGTCGTCGACCTGGACGAAGCAGGTCTTGTCGGAATCCTTCTCGAAGATCGCCTTGGCGTTCTCGTCGTCGGGATCGGCGAAGATAGACGGATTGGAAGCGACTTCCTCCGAGCAGAAGGCCTCGGTGATCTTAGTGCGCTCATCCTCGCTCAGCTCGTCGGTGTTGTAGCAGAACGGAGCGTTCAGGACGGGGGTGACGCCGATGATGGTGAACTCCTTGCCGCGCACGGAATCGAAGGGAGCCTCCGCGTCGTCCTTGACCTTGTAGGTGGCGCCGATGGAGTTAGCGTCGCCGGAAACCAGCTCGAGGTACATATCGACGTCGACGTCGTCGAATGCGGCGGCGTCGGCCTGACCGGACAGGAGATTCACCGCAGAGCCCTGGTGGGAGTCGCCGAACATGACGCTGCTGAAGAAGGAGCCGTCCTCGAGGAGCTCGTCGGAGGAATCGAGGCCGAAGTTGCTCACGATGGCCGAGGAGGGAACCTTGAAGCCGGACGTGGACGTCGCGGAGACGAACGAGAACTTCTTGCCCTTGATGTTGTCGAGCGAGTAGCCGTCGCCGTCCTTGTACTCGTCGGCCTGGTCGGCGGGAACGCAGATGCGGCTGTAGTAGCATGCGCCGTCGAGGGTGCCGTTCTCGTCGCTGTTGGTGAAGGCCGCCTGAACAGCAGAGCTCTTCTCGTTGGCCTGAACGTAGCCCTCCGCGCCGAGAAGAGCCATCTGGGCGCTACCCGACGAAATCGCTTCGATGGCGACGTTGTAGTCGGTGGTGGTCATCAGCTCGACTTCGCGGCCGGTGGCGTTCTTGATCACCTCGCCGATCGCCTCACGCGACTGCGTCATATCAGCCGAGGAGTTATCCGGCAGCCACACCATGGTGATGGGATCCTTGTTCTCGGCTTGCTGCGCGCAACCCGTCGCGAACAAAAGGGTGAGTACGGCGGCGAAGCAGACGCCGAGCACGAGCACGAGTCGCTTCATCGAAGAGGTTTTGCTTTCCATTCTTTCTTTCCTTCTCTCTCTTCTCTACCTCTAGCCCCTCTTCATCGAGGGGCGACGTCGTCGGGCTCGAGTGAATCGCCAGCCGCAACGGCGCTCGACGGCAATACTACGCAGGGAAAGAAAGTGAAACGGGTTCAAAATCGACTTCTTAGACGGGTTTAACACGCACCTCGCCCACGTAAATACGGGGAAACATGCGCGAAAAACCGTGTAACCGATTCTCGCTTCGTTTTACGGGAAAATAAAAAAAGCCCGCCTTGACGGCGGGCCTTGAAGCGCTATGAGGATAAGCGCATGCGAAGCGTATTATCGGGAAAGCTCCTCGACGGCAAGCTTGAGCTCCTCCGCCCTATCGGTTCGCTCCCACGTGAATTCGGGGAGCTCGCGACCGAAATGACCGTAGGCAGCCGTCTTGCGGTAGATGGGACGACGCAGGTCGAGCTCGTCGATGATGGCGCCGGGGCGCAGGTCGAACACGCGCGCAACCGCCTGTTCGATGATCCCCTCGGGAACCGAAGCGGTGCCGAAGGCATCGACCATCAAGGAGACGGGGCGAGCCACGCCGATGGCGTAGGCGATCTGGACCTCGCAGCGGGCGGCAAGACCGGCGGCTACGACGTTCTTCGCCACCCAGCGCGCGGCATACGCCGCGGAGCGGTCGACCTTCGTGCAGTCCTTTCCCGAGAAGGCCCCGCCGCCATGGCGGCCCATGCCGCCGTAGGTGTCGACGATGATCTTGCGACCGGTCAGGCCCGCATCGCCCATGGGGCCGCCCACGACGAAACGACCGGTGGGGTTGACGTAGAGCTCCAGATTCTCGGCGACACGCACCCCTTCCTCGCGAAAGACCGGCTCGATAACGTGCTCGATGAGCTGGGAGCGCAGATCCTCAGGGTCGACCTCCTCGGCATGCTGGGTCGAAACGACGACCTTCTCCACCTGGGTCGGGACGTCGTCAACGTAGCGAACGCTCACCTGAGTCTTGCCGTCGGGGCGCAGATAGGGCATCGTGCCGTCCTTCCTGACGCGCGAGAGGCGCTCGGAAAGGCGATGGGCGAGGTAGATGGGAAGCGGCATGAGGGTCTTCGTCTCGTTGCAGGCGTAACCGAACACCATGCCCTGGTCGCCGGCGCCAACGCGGTCGTACTCGTCGTCGGCGCATCCGCTTTGAGCCTCGTAGGATTCGTCGACGCCCTGGGCGATATCGGGAGACTGATCGTGAATGGCGTTCATCACGCCGCACGTCTGGCAATCGAAGCCGTACTTCGCGCGATCGTAGCCGATGTCGCGAAGCACGTCGCGCACGATGCCGGGCACGTCGACGTAGGCCTGCGTCCTGATCTCGCCGGTCACGACTATCATGCCCGTCGTGGCCATCGTCTCGCAGGCGCACCTCACGAGCGTCGGGTCGGCCGCATTGCCGTCGGGCGCGACGTAGCCCGACGAAGCCAGCTCTATTTCCTTGGCAAGGATGGCGTCGAGGATGGCGTCCGAGATCTGATCGCAGATCTTGTCGGGGTGCCCCTCGGTCACGGATTCGCTCGTGAACAGATACGAGCGCTTGCGTTCTTGCATAGGTTTCGTTCCTTTCGAAAAGACGCCCGGCCCACAAGGGCGGGCGTCCGCTCTTCGTAGCATCATCACAGACTATCATCGCGCGGAAGGATCGTCGGCGCGATCCCCATCATCACACGCTTAGTCCAGAAACGTTATCCGCGCTCGGGGAAGGGATGCCTCTCGCGGCCCAATCGCGCGAACTTCGCCATGTCGGTCTGGGCCATGCCCTGGCTCTCATCGTGGCGCTTGGCGAACATCGGATCGCCCTCATCTGCCCACAGACGCTCGGCGTAGGGCTTCCACGCCTCGGCCGCCGCCTTAGTCTTGGCGCACAGTTCCGCAGGCGTCTCCTTCTCCTGGAGATCGGAGGAATGAGCGCCCGAGCGTTCCACCATCTCGGTGAGTCTCCCGCTGTTCTCGAGGATCGGGCAAGGACGCAATAGATTGTCGTCGAAGGGCTGTTCGCGGTAGTACTCCATGAAGATGGGAGAGCGCAGGGCGTCGAGCAGCGACACTTCACGGATATTGGCGTTCGAGTAGTGGGCGAAGACGCACGGGTCGACGTCTCCGGCGGCGTTGATGTGAAGATAGCGGCGCCCGCCCGCGATGCACCCGCCGACGAACTCGCCGTCGTTCTGGAAATCGAGCGTGAAGAGCGGCTTGCTCGAGCGCATCTCCCGAACGAAACGATAGAGGTGCTCGCGCTGATCGGGGCTTGCCATCAAATCCGCGGGAGAGTCGACGCCGACGGGCATGTAGGAGAAGATCCAGGCGAACAGCGCCCCTTTATCGATGAGCCAGTCGAAGTACTCCTCCGAAGCGATCGATTCGGCGTTCTGGGAGGTATAGCAGCACGAAACGCCGAACGGCAGGCCATGAGCCTTCAGAAGATCCATGGCCGCGACGACCTTCCCGTAGGTTCCCTCGCCGCGACGCGCGTCGGTGGCCTGCTCGAAACCCTCCGCGCTGATGGCGGGCACGAAATTCTTGACGCGGAGCATCTCGCGGCAGAATGCCTCGTCTATCAGCGTCCCGTTCGTGAACGACAGGAAGACGCAATCGGGATGCATCTCGCACAACGAGATGAGGTCCTTCTTCCTGACCAGGGGCTCCCCGCCGGTGTAGATGTAGACGTGAGTCCCCAGCTCCTTGCCTTGCTTGATGATGGAGTCGATCTCGTCGAGGGCAAGATTCTCGCGTGAGCCGTATTCGGCGGCCCAGCATCCCGTGCAATGAAGGTTGCACGCGCTCGTCGGATCGAGAAGGATCGCCCATGGGATGTTGCAGCGGTACTTCTCGCGGTTGGCCTCCTGCTCGGGCCACGCCATCAGGTTCCCGTCGATGATGAGCGTCTTCACCAGATCGTCGCGCACCTCGGGATTGGTGTCGTCCATGATCTTCATGATGAGACGGTACCAATTGCTCTCGCTGTCGATAGCGCCGCGAAACGCCGCGCGCTGAGAGCCGAACAACTCCGCGGGAGCCACCTTGTCGAGCATGTCCATGATCTTGACGATATTGCGTTCCGGATCCTTGAGCAGGTAGTCGACCGCCTTCTCGTACGCGGCGCGCTTCACCTTGTCCGTTCCCTTCATTGCCCCTCCATTCAACGTAATAGCCGTTGCTTTATCAACAGCTGTAGATTATATTCTCACTACCGAGATACCGAGAGTCAATGCCCAAGGGTTACCCCCTTGTTGCTTTTCCGTAAAGAAACACGAGGTGAAAGCCGTATGAGCACCGAAGAGGGGCGTAAGACCGACCGACGCATCGTGAGGACGCGCGCCGCCATCCAGGAAGCGTTCTTCCGCTTGCTCACCACCACGCGCTACGAGAAGATAACCATCACCGCGCTTGCCAACGAGGCGAACATCGACCGCAAGACCTTCTACACCCACTACGGGTCGATCGACGAGCTGCTGAAGGACCAAATGCGCGCGCAGATGGACCACATGTTCGACTCGGCTTCCCCCCACGACCTGCTCAGCGATCCCGTCTCCTACACCAAGCGCCTTCTCCTGGCCTCCCGCAACGCGCTGCTCTCGAGCCAGGAGGATCGCCGCCGGATCTTCGAGAACCTCCCCGAGAACAAGCTCGTCCACGCCTGGATCAGCGCCGGCAAGGAGCGCATCACGCGCGAACTCGAGAGCTTCCCCTGGAGCACCACCACCAAATCCCGCATGGGCGCGCTGCTCGACTTCTACCTCGGCGGCATCTTCAACGCCTACACCTCCTGGCTCAAGTCCGACTCCGACCTCTCGTTCGAGGAGCTCGTCGACCTGCTGAGCGAAGGCATCGTCAACGGCCTGACCGGCATGCTTTCCCGCCATACCATGCCGTAGGGCCCTCAAGCTGGTCTCTCTGCTACACTTCGCCAGGAAGAACGTTCTATCGAAAGGGGCACCATGGAACGCAACGCGCGCCTCACCGAAGCCTACTTCTCCTGCGCCGAAGAACTCGACGGCGACATCGCCGGTCGCCGGCAAGCGCACGCCTACATGAAAGCATCGACCGCGATCGTCCACGACAAGGTGGTCGCCTCGTCGTTCATCCCCCGGCTCTTCAACGACGAAAGCTGGGAGACGATGCGCAGCGTGGCGGAGACGACCCACGCGATCCTCTGCAAGGTGATAGAGCGCTACCTCGCCGATCCGTCCTACCGCAGCGTCTTCTCCTTCGACGAGCGCCTCGTCGAGCTCATTTGCCTGCCTCGTGGCTACGACGACGTCCTGCCCTTCGCACGCATCGACGTCTTCTTGGACGAGGAAACGATGGAATGCGGCTTCTGCGAATTCAACGGCGACGGATCGGCCGGCATGAACGAGAACCGCGAAATCACCGCTAGCATCGCCGACACCGCAACCTTCAAGCGCTTCGCAAAGACCCACGCCGTCGAGGAATGCGAGCTGTTCGATTCCTGGGTACGGGAATTCATCGACATCTACGAGCGGTCGAGCCACTTCGTCGAAGGCGCGCGCTTCGCTATCTGCGATTACCTCGAATGCGGCGTAGTCGACGAATTCAAGGTCTTCAGCGAATACTTCTCCCGCCATGGATACGACTGCGCGGTATGCGACGTGCGCGACCTCTCCTTCGACGGCGAGGTGCTTCGCGACGCCGAAGGGCTTCCCATCCACGCCATCTGGCGCCGATGCGTCACCAACGACGTCCTGAACAACTGGGACGAATCCCAAGACCTCATCGAAGCGCTGAGGCACCAGGCGGTCGCGCTCATCGGTAGCTTCGCCGGCCACATCGTCCACGACAAGCAGATATTCGAGGCGCTGAGGCACCCCTCGACGCGCGCGTTGCTCAGCGATGAGGAAAACGCCTTCGTCGAGCGGCACGTCCCCAAGACGCTCTTCCTCGACGAGAAGAAGATCGATCTTGCCGAGGTGAAGGCGAACAAGGACGCCTGGATCATCAAGCCGACCGACAACTATGGGGCCAAGGACGTCTACGCGGGCATATCGTCGACCCAGGAACAGTGGGAGGCCCTCGTCGAGCGCTTCGCCAACGGCGCCTCGGGCGCGCCTTTCATCGTGCAGACGTATCTGACCCCGCACAAGACGCTCACCCTGCCTCCCGACGAAGGCATCGAATCCCTGTCCGACGAAGAAGTATCGACCGAGGGCGTCGCCTACAACAATCTCAGCGGGCTCTACCTCTACAACGGCCGTTTCCAGGGCGTCTTCTCGCGCCTCGGACCACTTCCCACCATCAGCAAAGAGCTCAAGGGCATGACCGCCGCAACGATCCGCGTGAGGGGCTAGGCACATGTCCCTTACCCGCCGCCTCCTGCTTGCGCTTCTCACGTTAGCGACGTCGCTTTGCCTCGCCTACGCCGCATTCGGCGCCGGGCTCGTCGTCTGCACCACCCCGCAGGCGACGAGCGCCGTAGGCGCGACCTTCTCGGGATGGGAGCACTCGACGTTCCCCGAGCAGGACATGGCCTCGATCGCCGAAGGGGTCCGCGCCTTCTCGGTCGAGGGCGCACCGCTCGAAGAGCTGCAATCCTCGATCGAAAGCGTCATCGAGCGGGAGGCACCCGAAGCGGCGGCGGCGCTCGAAGCCGGGGAGATCGGCGGCCAGGAGGCGATCTCGGGCGGGCTTGCCGCGCTCGAGGAGCGCTACGCCATGCCCCAAGACGCGCTCGACCACCTCAAGGACTGCACGCCCATCTTCACCACCGGGCGCATCTCCACCGGAGTCGTCGGCGCCTTCGGCATCGTCGGGACCATCGCGCTTGCCCTCATCGCCGGTCGAGCGCGCGCAGGGGCGGTGCTCATCGCCGGCGGAACCATCGTCGGACTCGTCATCGTCGGGCTCGGAGCGTGGGCCGTCATCGACTTCGACTCGATCTTCGCCTGGATGCACTCGCTCCTCTTCGCCCAGGGAACCTGGACGTTCGACTCGAGCTCTCTTCTTATCCGGCTTTTCCCCGAGGCCTTCTGGGCGGCCATGGCGGGGCTGTGGGTGGTCTCGAGCCTCGCCTGCGCCGGTCTGCTCGCCCTTGCGGGAAAGCTTCTGCGCACAAAAGCCTAAGCCAACGAAAAATCCCCCTTCATCGAGCCTTGTCGTCCAAGAAACGATGAAGAGGGACCATCTGAGCGCGGAGAAACGCCCCTTGGCCGCGAACGGCCGGCCTCGCTTAGGCCAAACGGGACTGCAGGCTCTGAGCGGCCGCGGCCTTGTCGAAGTTGCCGCCCGTCTTCTGGGTAAGGGCTCCCATCACGCGGCCCATCTCGCGCTTCGTCGCGGCGCCGGTCTCGGCGATGACCTCGTCGATGAGGGCCTCGAGCTCGTCGCCGGCGACCTGCTTGGGAAGATAGCCCTCGAGCATGGCGACTTGAGCGGTCAGCTTATCGGTGCGCGCCTGGTCGTTGCCCGCCTGGATGGAGCCGTCGAGGGTCTCGCGCGTCTGCTTGAGCGTTCGCTTGATCATCGCGTCGACGTCGGCCTCGGTCACGTCGCGCTTCTCGTTCACCTCGATGTTCTTCACCTCGCCGAGCACCTGGCGAAGGATATCGCGGCGATCGGCATCCTTCGCCTTCATCGCCGCCTTGATCTCGTCTTGCAGTTCCTGGTAGTTCATCTTGTCCTCCTCTTTAACCCACCCATTATACGCACTCGTCTATAATCTTCTGCGCATCGTTCGTTCGCGCCGCCCCCGAACGGCGCCAGAGATACTGAAGCGCGGCAAGAAAGGCCCTCCCCCATGTCACTCGCTTCTTCCTGGCAGCGCTTCTTCGATAAGCCGGCGCCGAACATGGCGCTTCGTGTCGTCGTCATGTTCCTCGGCGTCGTCGTGATGGCGGCCTCCATCTCCCTCACTCGCGCGACGGGCCTGGGGACCTCGCCCATCTCCTGCGTGCCGGCGACGCTTTCCTACATGACCCCGCCCACCATCGGCACCTGGACCTTCATCCTGAACGTTCTCTTCGTCCTCGTGCAGATCGCGCTCCTCAGGCGCGAGTTCCAACCTATCCAACTGCTTCAGATCCCGGCGGTCCTCATCTTCTCGCTCGTCGTCGACTTCTTCGTCCCCTACTGCGAGATGCTCCCCATGCCCACCTACTTCGCCTGCTTCGCCTGGAACCTCGCCGGCTGCTTCCTCACCGCGCTCGGCGTCTTCCTCACCGTCAAGGCGAGCCTGCTCACCCTTCCCGGCGAGGGCATCGTCTTGTCGATCGCCCACGCGCTTCGCGCCCCGTTCCCGAAATGCAAGATGGCCTTCGATTCCTCCATGGTCGCCATCGCGGCCATCCTGTCCATCACCACGATGGGAGGACTCTACGGCGTGCGCGAAGGCACGATCGTCTCCGCCCTCCTCGTCGGCGCCATCGTCGGCCTCTATGGGAAGATGATGCCGCGCTTCGACGTCTTCTGCCCCCTCGAAGGGCACCCCACCTTCGTCATCAACGCCATGGCGAGGGCAGCGCACGACGACGAGGAGGAGAAGAACGGGGCGAGCGATCGTCCGCTCGTCATCACCGTCTCCCGCCAATTCGGCTCGGGCGGGCGCGAGATCGGCCAGATCGTGGGAAAGAAGCTCGGCATCCCCGTCTTCGACGAATCGCTCATCGAACTGGTCTCCAGGGAATCGGGCTTGACGCCCGACTACGTGCGCGAGCATGAGGAAGAGGTGAAGCGCGGCGTGCTCTACAACCTCTACCTGCAGAACTACCAAACCATCGGGTCGGAGCCCGACCAGCACGACCGTCTCTGGATCGCGCAGGCGCGCACCATCACCCGCCTGGTCGATGCAGGGGCCTGCGTCATCGTCGGTCGCTGCGCCAACGCCCTGACCTCTCGACGAGGCAACGTCTTCAACGTCTTCGTCCATGCGCCCATCGAAGCGCGCGTCGAGCGCGTGATGAGGCGCGACGGCATGGGGCGCGAAGAGGCGCTGGGGAGGATAGACGCCATCGACCGCGAACGCGCCGAGCATTGCCGCCGCTACACCGGCACCGCCTGGGGCCAAGCCGCCGATTTCCACCTGAGCATCGACTCGTCCCTCCAGGACCCCTCGCGCACCGCCGAGCTCATCTGCTCGCTCGCGCGCCGGGCCTTCCCTGAATCTCCCCTTTCCCCCAACCCCGAGAAGCCCTCGAAGCGCTAACGAAATTCAGATATGATCTATCTGCCCCACATCCGAAAGGAACTATCGTCATGACCGAAAACGCAAAGCCCGTTCGCGTACGCTTCGCCCCCTCCCCCACCGGCGAGCTCCACATCGGAGGAGCGCGCACGGCCATCTACAACTGGGCCTTCGCCCGTGCCGCAGGGGGAACGTTCATCCTCCGCATCGAGGACACCGATCCCGAGCGATCCACCGAGGAGAACAAACAGGTGATCCTGCGCGCCCTGCGCTGGCTGGGACTCGATTGGGATGAAGGACCCGAGGTCGGCGGCGAAGCGGGCCCTTACCTGCAAACGCAGCGTTTCGACACCTACGCAGAGGCCCTCGAGCGCCTGAAGGCGAACGGCGCGGTCTACCCGTGCTTCTGCACCAAAGAGGAACTCGACGCCAAGCGCCAGGCGGCCGAACAGTCCGAAGGCGGGTATGCCGGCTACGACCGCACATGCCGCGACATCGACGCCGAGGAAGCTCAGGCGCGCATCGCTGCGGGCGAGCCCCACGTCTGGCGCCTCAAGGTCCCCGAGAACCACGGCCCCATCGAATTCGACGATGCCGTCTACGGCCACATGTCCTTCCCCGCCGATGTCATGGACGACATGATCCTCGTTCGCACCGACGGAACGCCCACTTACAACTTCGCGGTGGTGTGCGACGATGCCAATATGCAGATCAGCCAC
Organism: uncultured Eggerthella sp.; assembly: GCA_959607715.1. GTDB lineage: Bacteria > Actinomycetota > Coriobacteriia > Coriobacteriales > Eggerthellaceae > Anaerotardibacter. Next base: position 108,360 of record CAUHNN010000003.1, read on the forward strand.
GTCATCCGCGGCGACGACCACCTGTCCAACACCCCGCGTCAGATCCTCATCTACGAAGCGCTCGGCTACGAAGTGCCCACGTTCGCCCACCTCTCGATGATCCTCGGGGCCGACGGACGCAAGCTCTCGAAGCGCCGCAACGCCACGTCGGTCGAGCAGTACCAGACCATGGGATTCCTGCCCGACGCGCTGGTCAACTTCCTCGCCCTGCTCGGCTGGTCGCTCGACGGCGAGACCACCATCATCCCGCGCGACGTCCTTGCACACGAGTTCAGCCTCGAGCGCATCACCAAGAAAGACGCCATCTTCGACGAGGCGAAGCTCGACTGGATGAACGGAGAATACATCAAGGCGATGGACGCGAAGGCATGGGTCGACGCGGTCGCGCCCTTCCTCATCGAAGCGGGCCTTGCCAGCGCAAAGGAGATCGAGGAGCGCCACTGCTGGTTCGAGAAGCTCTACCCGCTCGTCGCCGAGCGCATGAAGCGCCTGACCGAAGCGCCTGAAAAGCTCTCGTTCATCTTCGACGGCCCCAAGGTCACGCTCGACGATAAATCGGTCGCGAAGAACCTGACCAAGGAGGGCTGCCGCGCCGAGGAGGTCCTTCGCCGCGTTCGCGAGATCCTGGCCGACGAATCCATCGCCTGGGAATGCGATCCCCTCCAGGACGCGGTGCGCGCACTGACCGACGAGCTCGACCTCAAGGCAAAGCTCGTCTTCCAGCCCGTGCGCGTGGCCGTCACGGGATCCCAAGTCTCCCCTCCGCTCTTCGAGAGCATCGAGCTGATGGAGCGCGCCGACGTCGTCGCCCGCATCGACCATACCCTCGCCGAGGTGTTCGGTGGCTAGCGACGAGCATCTCGGCGGCGCCGATCGGAGCGCGGAGGACCACGACGAGTATCCCTCCGCGCTCGATCCGTTCCCCCGCGAGCCCTTCTCCGCGCTCGCGTCCTGGTGCGTGCGACGCAACGGCGCGCACTGCGAGCGCTGTGAGCGCGCTTGCCCCCAAGGGGCCATCTCGCTCGACCAGGACGGCCCCTCGATCGAGCGGGCGCTCTGCACCGACTGCGGCATCTGCGCCGGGGTCTGCGACGCCTTCGCCTGGCCGGTCAGCACGCTTTCCGACCTGGTCGAAACGGCAAAGCGCGTGAGCGCCAAGGACGGCATGGCGTGCTTCACCTGCAACGACTTCCTCATCCCCGGCGCCGAGACGCGCAGTAACGTCATCGTGCTCCCTTGCCTCGCCGCCGTGCCCCCCGAATTCTGGAGCGCGCTGCTCGCCCACGACGTTAACGTGGGAATCTACCGAGAGGCGGATTACTGCTCCTCCTGCTTCATCGGCGGTCCGAACGCGCCGCTGCTCTTCTCGCACGCCCTCACCACCGCCGAGTCGTGGACCGGGCGCACCGCCGTCGCTCTCGGCTCCGTGCCGCTTCGCGAGAACCTCCTCGATTTCTGCATCGGACTCGACGGGGAAGACAGACGCGGCATCTTCTCCAAGCTCGCCGGCGAGGGCAAGGACATCGCCTCGGGGAAGCACCGCAAGGAACAGGCGGGCACGGTCCAATCCTTCCACGAGAAGAATGCCCGCCTGCGCGCCAAGGCGCGCATCGGCAACGCAAGCATTCCCTCCTTTGGGCCCGACCACCGGACAAGACCCCGTCAGGACCTTATCGTCGAAGCCGCGAACGCGCTGCCCGAGCGGGCAGCCGAGCTGACCCGCTACGCCGCGACGACGGATAAGCAGCGATGCTCGGGCGCGGGGTCGTGCATCGACGCCTGCCCCACCGGCGCGCGCAGCATCGATGAAGACGGCACGGCCATCGTGAACCCTTCGCTGTGCATCGCCTGCGGGGCCTGCATCGAAGCCTGCGAACACGAAGCCAACGGTTTCGCCGAGATCACGGCACGCGCCTATCTCGATAGCATTACGGATCAGTAACCGTAGCGGACCCATCCCCAGGGTGGGGGTACCATCAGCGAACGAAAGACGTATCGCCCGCTTTCACTCCCCCGACCTAGGAAAGGAGGCCGCCCATGGCGTCGACGCCCGATCCCTCCTACTGGGGCAATCCCCCCCGCACCCCCGATGCATCCGGCCCCCTCCCCACAGCGCCGATGCCCCCCGAAGCGCCGCGATCCGAAGGCCGACCTTCCACCGCGCGCATCGTCGTCGTGATCGTGGCGATCCTCGGCGTGCTCGGAATCGCGGCTTTCGTCACCGGATGCAGCGCCCTCGCCCTCGTCTCGGACGACTACCAGCATCGCGCCTCCCTCCAGCTGCCGTCGGAATCGAGCGCAGTCGACGGGGGAACGGCGGCGATGAACGATACGCTCCGCGACTCCTTCGGCCTTGCCGGCACAGGCCCGATAACCGAAGGCGATCTCTCGATCATCGAGGGGCACTTCTCCCAAAACGAAACCAAACAACACGAAGACGGCGCCTATGAACCGGGGGTGTTCCGCGTCGGCACGGACATACCGGCTGGCCGCTACTGGTTCACCGGCGACGACAGCGCGCCGTCGGCCTTCTACATCCTGCACCCCGACGAAAAACGCACGGTCGAATACAACGTCGCCTACGCGAACACCTACTACGGCCACAACCTGATGGACGTCGACGACGGAGATATCCTCATCGTCGACAACGAGGGCCTGTTCATGCCCATCGACGAAATGAAGGAAACGTTCGAGCCTCCCTACGGCAACGGCGTCTATCGCGTAGGCGTCGACATCCCGGCCGGCAGCTATGCGCTCTCGCTCGGCCCCAACGACGACCTGTGCGCCTACTCGGTCATGAAGGATCTGCGCTACCTCGACTCGAGCTATATCGACCAGGGATTCTACGTCGAAGGCGACGGGCCCGGCGAGTTGACGCTGTCCGAAGGGACGTACGTCGAGCTCTACAACATGACCCTCACCCCGCTGAGCGCATAACCGCCCTTCTTCCGGGCAATCGGTCCTATCGAGCGCCCGCCTTGGAGCCATCGCGCTCCTCGACGAGAGAGACGAGGTAGGACAGAACCTGGCTTAGCATGCCCGCATCCCCGACCGACGGATCCTTCCCGTAACCCGGAACGACGATGCGCAAGGGAACCGTCATCTTCTTCTTGTCGGCCAGATAACGCCCCGCCTTGCGGCGCAGGCTCGATGCCTGCTCGCGATTGAGGGCGAAAGGCTCGACGACGAGCTTGCCCGCCGTCACCGACACGAGCTGGATCCCGTGCTCGTTGGCGAAGGCTTTCAAGCGCGCCTTCTCGAACTGGTTGAGCGCTGGATCAGGCATCTCGGGATGCTTGGCGTTCAGCTCCTCGAAAATCGACTCCACCGCTTCAAGGGTGTCGGCGCTCGCGATCTTGCGGTAGTAGAGCACCCGCTCGTCTGCATCGGGCAGATAATCCTCGGGAAGATACGTATGGTCGGGCACGTTGACCACGATGTCGGAAAGCGCGGCCGGCAGGTAGTCTTCGTTCGTCGAACCTCCCTCGCGCGCCGCGTTGACCGCCGTGGCCAGCATCTGGGCGAACAGGTCGAAGCCGACCGCCGACATGTTACCGCTCTGCTCCGCGCCGAGCAGGCTGCCGGCGCCGCGGATCTCGAGATCGCACATGGCGACGCGCATGCCGCTTCCGAGCTCCGTGTGCTCGTTGAGGGCCGTCAGGCGCGCGGTCGCCTCCTCGGTGAGGGGTATGTTGTCAGGGAAGAGGAAGTACGCGTAAGCCTGGGTGGACGAGCGCCCCACGCGGCCTTTGAGCTGATACATCTGAGCAAGGCCGAGGCGATGCGAGTCCTCGATGATGAGCGTGTTCGTGTGAGGGTTGTCGATACCCGATTCGATGATCGTCGTCGCCACCAGAACGTCGAGCTCTCCCGCCGAGAAGTCCTCCATGACGCGCTCGAGCTCTTCTTTGCTCATCTTGCCGTGAGCGATCCCGACGCGCGCCTGCCCGGCCGCATCGCGAACGCGCTTGACGGCCTCGTCGATGGAGCGGACGCGGTTGCTGACGTAGTAAACCTGGCCACCGCGCGCAAGCTCGCGGCTGATCGCGTCGCTTACCACATCCGGATCCCATTCGCCTACATGGACCTCGACCGGCCGGCGATCGTCGGGAGGCGTGAGGATGAGGCTCATGTCCCTCACCCCCGACAGGCCCATCTGCATCGTACGGGGGATGGGCGTCGCCGACAGCGTGAGAACGTCGATCGATTCGCGCATGTTCTTCAGCTGCTCTTTATGGGCAACGCCGAAGCGCTGCTCCTCGTCGATGATGACGAGTCCAAGGTCATGGGGGTTCACATCGCGCGAAAGGAGGCGATGGGTGCCGACGAGAACGTCGATCTTGCCTTCGGAGAAATCACTGAGCGCTTGCTTCTGCTGCGCAGGGCTTCGGAATCGAGAGAGGACCTCCACCTTCACGTCGAAAGGGGTGAACCGCTCGGAGAACGTCGAGTAATGCTGCTGAGCGAGGATGGTGGTCGGGCAGAGAACCATGACCTGCTTGCCGTCCTGGGTCGCCTTGAAGGCGGCCCGCAGCGCAACTTCCGTCTTTCCGAAGCCCACATCACCACACACCAGGCGATCCATCGGGCGAGCAGACTGCATGTCTACCTTGATGTCGTTGATCGCAGCGAGTTGGTCGGCGGTTTCCTGGTAGGGGAAGCTCTCCTCCATCGCGCGCTGCCACGGGGTGTCCTCGCTGTAGCGATAGCCGCGCGTCGCGGCACGGCGGGTATAGACATCGACGAGGTCGAAGGCGAGCTTGTGCGTCGCCTTGCGCGCCCTGGACAGAGCTCGCGACCAATCGGAGGTGTTGAGGCGCGTCAAGCGCGGAGACGACCCCTCGGGGCCAACGTAGCGCGTCACGCGATCGAGCTGCTCGACCGGCACGTAGAGCTTGTCGTCGTCGGCGTACTCGAGCAGTAGGTAATCACGCTCCGAGCCACCTACATCCTGACGGACGATGTCACGGAAGAATGCGACGCCGTGGGCAGCATGAACGACGTAGTCGCCGGGCTTGTACGGGAAGGTGACCTCCGTCACGTCGATGCGCGAACGCTTGCGCGTGGCAAGCGAACCCTGTGTATCGGAAAGCGAAACGAGGGCGAGCTTGGCGGCCGGGAATATCATTCCCAAAGGGATATCGACATCGACGATGTTGACCTGGCCGCGCTTGAGCTTGGCCTTACCGTCGTCGACGACGTCGAGGAGCTCGTTGATGGGGATCCCCCTATCGACAAGCGCGAGCTTCATCTCCTGGCGCACGCGAAAATGAGGCACGGAGAACGCCACGGTGAACCCCGCCTGGGACAAACTCGAGAGACGCCCGTACAGGCGCTCGGGGTCGCCGGCCACTTCGGTGCGCTTCACCGTCAATTCACTGTCGATCTCGACGCCGACGCGCATGATCGACACGTATGTCGCGCGCGCATTCGACCCGAAATCGAGCTCGGACGCAGAGCAATAGAGATCCTCCACCGCCACCGATGTCCCTTGGGCCTTTTTGGCGAGCTCGTCGATCGCGTGGAGACCATCGTCGATAAGCGAGCGCGGCTCGATCAAGACGGTAAGGGCGCCGGCGGGCAGGTAGTCGCTCACCTGTGCGCTCTTCTCGAGAAGGTATGCCTCCATCACGTCCGGGATCGCGCGGGAATCGTCTTCGAGCGCCTCCATAAGGGCGCGAATGCCGCTGTTCGTCTCCGCACGACGCCCCAGGGCGCGAACGGCCCTTGCGCGCGCCTTGCGATCGCGGGGAAGGGAGCTGACGGGAAAGATGCTCACACGGGGAAGCGACGAGATCGTCTGCCCCGTCGAGGGCAAGAAACGCCTGATCTCATCCACTTCATCGCCGAAGAAATCGAGGCGAACGGGATAGGACATATTGCCCGGATAGACATCGATCGCGCCGCCCTGGACGCAGAACGTGCCCGGCCCATCGAGTTCTCCGGTGTTCTCGTAGCCCATCGAGACGAGGAGCGACTCAAAATCCTCGAAGCTCTTGGCCTGCAGATGATCCGCTTCGGAAAGATCAAGCCCAACGGAAAGCTCGATCGGCTCGGCAAGGCGCAGGGCGGCTGGGGCGATGCGACGCAGAAGCGATCGGGCCGACGCGACGACGATGACGGGGCGCGCCGTCTGGAGGGCCCACAGAGCCTCGAGCCTCTCACCATGGAGCTTCGGCTGGGCGGGAGCGTCGACCGAGAAAGGGTTGCCGTCGTAATCGCGGAGGCGATAGACCTTCTCCTCCCCCACATACGCCCCCACCGTGCGGGCAAACGTGTCAGCGCCCTCTTCACCGGCGCACACGACGAGCGTCGTCCGAGGATCGCGCGCGAATCTGGCGGCAACGAGGAACGGGCGAGCTGAAGACGCGACGCCGATGGTCGCATCCTGCCCCTGATCGAGCTTCGACCAGGCCCGCTCGAGGGCGCCCGACCTCTCGAGAACTGAAGACAGCATATCGATGAGCATCGTCGCTCCTTCCACGCCCCGTGCGGGCGCAACCACGAAAAGCCGCGATTTGCGGCACTTCAACACTTCCGTTAGTCTACTCGAAGGTCACGCCCGGAAGGAGGGGATCATGCCCCGCGAGAAAAAAGCAGACAAACTCGCCCGCGCCCTGGAAATCGAGAAACGCATGGGCGAGCAGTACCCGAGCGCCGAATGCGCCTTGGACTACACAACCCCCTTCACCCTGACGATCGCCGTCCTCCTCTCCGCCCAAACGACCGACGCAGCCGTCAACAAAGTCACTCCCGAGCTCTTCGCCCGCTACGGCACCCCGGAGCTGATGGCCCATGCCGACGTCGAGGACGTCATGAGGATCATCCGATCGATCGGCTTTTTCCGCACCAAGGCCAAGAACTGCATCGCATGCGCCCAGATGATCCTTTCCGACTTCGAGGGCGAAGTCCCTCGTTCGATGGAGGCGATGCAGCGCCTACCCGGCGTCGGCCGCAAAACCGCCAACGTCGTGCTCAACGAAGCCTTCGGCATCGTCGAGGGGATAGCCGTGGACACCCACGTCTTCCGCATCGCCCATCTGCTCAAGTTCGCCGGCCCGTCGGCCGACACCCCCGCCAAAACAGAGGCGGCGCTGCTTTCCCTGCTCCCCCGAGAGCTCTGGGGGCCGGTCAACCATCAGTGGGTCCTCTTCGGGCGAGAGTACTGCATCGCGCGGCGCCCCCGCTGCGCGGACTGCTTCATCTCAGATCTCTGCCCAAGCTGCGCGATCGGCAAAAACGCCTGATCGAAGCATTCTTCCTCGTGCTTGACGCAAGACGGACGTCAACGCGGCAACCTTCGCATCCCCTCCGAAAAAGGGAGCCGATCAGCGCATCGTCCTTCCCTAATCGCAGCGAGAGGGTATCATGGGGCTGCACCAAACGGGAAGGAAGCACGTCAATGAACCTCTCTCATCTCCATTACTTCATCACTCTCGCAGATGAGGGGCATTTCGCGCGCGCCGCCAAGCAACTCTCCATCGCCCGATCGACCCTGTCGCTGGCCATATCCCAGCTCGAAAACGAACTCGGCGCGCCGATGTTCGTCAAAAACGGCAGCAACTTCCAGCTCACCTCCTACGGCGAGGAATTCTACCGCTACGCATCCCTCGCCTTGCACAACCTGGAAACGGGATCGAGCAAGGTGCGAACGATGATCGAGGACAAAGAAGAGGTTCTGCGTCTCGGCGTTCTAAGCGCCATGCAGGACAAGAATTGGGCACGCGTCCTTCGATCCTTCCGCTCTTCGAGCGATGCCGCATTTCGCGTCGACATCAAACAGGACTTCAGCGGGGAGCTTCTTCACCAGCTGGCCATCGGTGAATTGGACTTGACCTTCGCCACGAAACTCGACGACGCACCCGACGGCCTGGTCTATCTACCCTATTGGTCGCAGGAACTCGTCGTCGCCGTCAACAAGCTGCATCCCCTGGCCACACGAGCATCCATCTCGTTCAACGATCTGCGTTCGTCGACCATCTACTCCTACGCCCCGGGATGCCCTCCGCACGACCGCATCCAGCAGTACGCCGATGCGTACGACCTGAACCTCCAGACCTCCTTCAAAGACGAGATCACCATCTGCTCGGTCGTCTCCGCCGATCCCGAAGCGGTCGCCTTCGTCGACTATTCCTTCCTCACGAAGGTCTTCAGCGATGTCGTATGCATCCCCCTCGAAGGCGTTCCCGTCAATTTCCACGAGATCTACCTCGTCTATCGCGACAACGAGCCCATGAGCCGCGCACAGGAAAGCTTCATCGAATACGCCAAGCACCATCCCATCCCGCCAGCGCATTTGCGCTCGTAGCCGCACGGCCCTTCGCCGCTTGCGCCGATAGCGGCATAAAAGCATCCCAGAGCAAAGACATCCCCCTTCACCTCACATGCAACGCATTGCGAAGCGAAGGGGGATGTTCTATTCGAAAGGCGGTGACGTGACCCTTGCCGTCAGTGGCGATGGCGAGGACCTTATCGTCAATCGATCTGCCGAAGAGGCGCGCCGTCTTTGCGCGAGATCGCACACCCACGACGAACGAGCTCTGCGATGACCGATTCCGCGAGGAACGGCACCCGTTCGGCGACGCGAGGCGTAAGCCCCTCGATGAACTCGACCGGCTCCATGTTCTCCACCTGCATCCCATAGCACAGCCCCTCGGCCCGATACCCCAGAAGAGAGGCGGCATCGAACAGATCGGCGAGCTTCGTGTCGTGCAGCGAGGTACGAGCCCCTGCCGTTCGGGCGATATCGTGGGGAAGATAGCGAAACACCGTGCCGGGCGCGGCATCGGTCCCGTCGACGGCATCGACCGTGATCAGGAAGTCGTAGTCGTCGACTTTCTCGATCATGTCAAGGCTCATGCAGCCGACATCGAACAAATCGACGTTTTCGGGAAGATCGTAGGCTCCCACGATCTCATCGTAGACGGCAGGCCCCACGCCATCGTCGAGCATGAGACGATTACCGACGAAGAAAACCGCGATACGCATATCATGCCCCCATCGTGGCGCGAAGGAACAGGTTGTAGTAGGTCGCCCATGCGATCATGGCAAAGGCGAGAACGCCCATCGCGATTGCCCATACCCTCTGACGCTTGCGGTACTCCTCTTTCGTCTTTCCCTGGGAAAGCGCTCGCTGGCAGGCGTAACCCTGCGATGCGCGAGCGAAGAGGATAGTTACGCCGGCAAGGACGACGAAGGCGATAACCGACAGCGAGATGGAAAGCGGCGTCGGGTTTTGGTAGACCCCATAGAACAGGTTGTCGGCAAGAAGCCACGCCGGGTAATAAAGGATAGTGATCCATATGCCGTGGGCAGGTCCCCAGATAGGGGGCATGAGCAACGCCCCGATATTGATCGGGAGAAGGCCGTCGGTGATCTCCTCGCGTTTTCTCGATTCCCGTGAAGCGGAATGTCCCATCCTTCGTCCTTTCCTAACGTCTAACGTTAGAAGTATAGACAGCGCTGCATCCGATAGGCCGAGGAAACGATAAGCGGCAAACGAAAAGGGCCCCGCATGATGCGGGGCCCTTTAACCAAGATCAGCGATTAGCCGGTTCTTAGTGCTCGTCGACCGAATGATCCTCGCCGACAATGACGTGACGGTTGGGATCGTAGACAAGGCCGCCGTGCTCCTTGCCCAGAAGCATGAGCTTGGCGTTGGCCGTGCCCTCGATGAAGACGAGGTAGGCATGCAGCATCGTGAAGATGATGAACACGAACATCATGAAGTAGTGAATGATGCGCATGGACATCGCACCGCCGACGAAGGAGGTGCCAGCTGCGAAGAAGGTCCACTCGGAAGTGGGGATCCACAGGCAGAAGCCGGTGTAGGCCATGATGAGGATCAGGAACGCGACTGCGAGGTAGGAGATCTTCTGAGGAACGCCGAGCTTAGCAGACAGCGGATGATCCTTCTTCATGAAGAGATAGTACTTGATCCAGGCACCAAGCTGATGCTTGTTGTCGTCCTGGGGAAGCCACGTCTTGTAATCGCGAACCTTGTTGCGCGTGCCGCCCGTAGGAGCAGACGTGCAGAGGAAGGCCAAAACGATGCGGACGATGCAGTTCACGAGCAGAACGATGCCGCAGAACACATGGAGGCCGCGAGCCACGCCGGTCAGAGCCGCCCAGAAGGGGAAGTGGATCAGGAAGCCGGAAAGGATCAGAAGCGCCATGCAGACGAGGTTGACCCAGTGGGTGATTCGCATCGGGATGGGATGCGCCTCACGATAGTGTGCCAAATGCGCCATTTACTTCACCCCCCAAGGGCTGGTAACGGTTTCGAAGTGCTTGCCGGTCGAAGGCTCGGTCACATGAACCGCGCAAGCGGTACAGGGGTCGAAGCTGTGGACCGTGCGCAGGGCGTTGATGGGCATGTCGACGTCGGCGATAGGAGTGCCGATAAGGGCCTGCTCCATCGGGCCATGCTCGCCCTCTGCGTTGCGAGGAGCGATGTTCCAGGTCGTCGGGATGATGATCTGGTAACCCGTGATCTTGCCGTTGTTGACGTGCTCGGTGTGGTAGAGGGCACCACGCGGAGCCTCCCAGAAACCGGTACCGTCGCCGGTGACGGTCTCAGGAGCGCGGAAGTACTCGCTGTCGCCGCCCTTGATGGCCTCGATGAGCTCGTCAACCCACTCGCACATGAGCTCTGCGACATAGAGGGACTCGACCTGACGCGCAGCGACGCGGCCAAGCGTGGACTGGAGCTGCGGGATGGTGAGGCCAAGATCCTTGCAGAGCTTGTCGAGCTGAGGCTTAACGAAGTCGTTGCCGCGCAGGTACGCAGCGAGGACGCGGGAGAAGGGACCTGCTTCCATGCACTTGCCGTCGTAGCTCGGTGCCTTGGACCAGGAATAGCGCTCGGCGACTTCGCCGTACTCGTGACCGTTCTCCTCGAACAGGGTGCCTTCCTTGTAGTACTCGGTGTAGACCGGGTCGGTAACGCCCTCACGCGGGTTGAGGTCGGAGTCGCCGGCGTACCAGGAGTGACCGACGTATTCCTTGATGAGATCCTCGTTGACCTCGGAGAGGTTGAGCTTCTCGTCGATGACGCCGGAAGGCAGGTAACGATCGGCCATCTCGAAGGACGGACGCTCGAAAACGCCCCACGCAACGTAGCGGCCGCAGCCCTTGCCGAACTCGAGAGCATCGGTGTAGTAGGGGGCGATCGCCTTGGTGTCGGGAATCATGGTCGCCTTCACCCAGTCGCGCAGCTCGTGGCAAAGGGCCCACAGATCGTCGAGCTTTTCCTCGGTCGGAACGAAGGACGTGCCGCCGGGGACGAGCGTCATGATGTGGGGCATCTTGCCGCCGAGAAGAGCGCAGATCTCGGAAGCCTTCGCCTGCATGGAAAGCGCCTCGATGTAGTGCGCGGTGCAGATAAGGTCGAGCTCGGCAGGAAGCTTGAACTCGGTGTCCTTGGAGCCGTTCTTCCACCAGTTGCCGGAGAAGATGGAGAGCTGACCGTTCTTGGCGAATGCGGTGAGTCGCTCAGCGAGCGCCTTGAGGTCGGACTGGCACGAAGTGCCGGCGGCCTCGACCAGATCGTATGCGTCGGCGATGTTGGCCTTGAGGGCGTTCAAGGGGTTGACGTAGTCAAGCGCAGCCAAGGTGTAGAACCACAGGATGTGGCTGTGGAGGAACTGGCCGCCCTCAACGAGGTTGCGGATGATGCGGGCGTTGTTCGGGATGGTGATGCCGTAGGCCTTCTCAGCAGCGATAGACGATGCATGAGCGTGGGAAACGGGGCAAACGCCGCAGATGCGCTGAACGATGTGAGCAGCATCCTCGGGGGTGCGGTTCTCGACGACGAGCTCCATGCCGCGGAAGCAACCGCCGGAAACCCAGGCGTCGGTAACCTTGCCCTTCTCAACCTCCATCTCGACGCGCAAGTGACCCTCGATGCGGGTTACGGGATCGATAACGGAACGTGCCATGGTTTACTTGCCTCCCTTCAGGACGTCGTCGTCGTACTGACCGATGGACTGCTCGGGATGCTTAGCGTCCCAAGCGCGGACCTTCTCGAAGTCCGCACCGCCGCTGGTGCGACCCATCTTCTTCATGCCGAAGCCATGGATGACGAGAGCAGCGGCGACAACGCCGGTCACGGTCCATGCGATGGCCTCAGGCTGAACGGTCAGGCCGCCGATGCGCAGATCGCGGAAGCGTGCGCGGAAGGGCGTGTTGGTCTCGACCCAGTTCTCGCCGGGATCGTTCGGGTTGGCGGTGCAGCAGCCGATGCAGGGGCCGCCTGCCGCGACGCACCAGGAACGACGATGGTTCCAACGCGTCACGCCGCAGTTCGCCTTGGTCTGAGGACCGCGGCAGCCCATGGGATACAGGCAATAGCCCATGGCCTCTTCCTTCGTGCCGAAGGCGTAGACGAACTCGCCGTTCTCGAAGTGGCCACGACGTTCGCAGTTATCGTGGATGGTCTGGTTGAACATGACCTTGGGCTTGTTGTCCTTGGTGAGCTCGGGAAGCACGCCGACGAGGACGGCGTCTACGAGGACTGCCTCAACCCATTCGGGGTTCGCCGGGCAACCGGGAACGTTGACGACGGGGGTGGAGATACCGGCCTTCTTGAGATAGGCCTGAACGCCGAGCGCGCCTGCCGAATTGGGGTTAGCGCCCATCCAGCCACCGTTGACCGCACAAGATCCGAGGGCAACGACCGCGTTGGCCTTCTCCGCAGCATGGATCAGGTGATCGGTGCCGGGCTCGTTCGCCACGCGCAGCGCCTGTCCGTTCCATCCTTCGAGAACCGCACCTTCGTAAATGAGGATGTAGTTACCGGCCTCGATCGTCTGTGCCTTGGCCTCCTCCATCGACCAACCTGCTGCGGCGGAGAGGGTTTCGCAGTAGTTCAGCGAAATCATATCCAGCACAACGGTTGCAGGATCAGGGGCATCCGCCTGAGCGAACGACTCCGTGCAGCCGGTGCAAGAAGCGCCCTCGATCCAAATGACAGGATACAATGCGCCTTTTTCTGCGCCGATAACGGAGTTCTCGATCGCGCGGGCGACGCGAGGAGCGGCCAATTCGGAAAGGCCAGCTGCCACTGCGAGAGAGCCACAGAGCTTCATGAAGCTACGACGGGAAACGCCACGCGCCTCCAGACGTCCCAAGAAGTCCGAGCTGATTGCCTCTGTTACCATGTGCACACCTCCTTAGGGTGTCTTCGTCCTAACATTGCTTTGTCATTTTCGTAGATTTCTCGTAATAAAACACCGAATATCGGGCAATTCCCGCCAGCGGTCGAAAAATGTTATGGACGATTTTTGAGGTAACACATTATGTCCGATTTCACCTTTTTCACCCACTCATTGCCCTAAAATGCTCTGGTCAATTTATTGAATCTGTTTAATAAAATCGATCCATTGTCTTTTTCGATTTTCCCGTTACGGGAAGCTACTCTTGAGTCATCCCTCCTTTGATGGGATACATCCGTAGATCTGTCCAATTTTTATCAAGCAGGGATCGAACAACTCTTCGTGCGTTCACTCGACCGAAAACCCCCGTCCGAACCCTCCTCTTCCTCGGATCGACGGCGGAGCGGCGCGCAGGGCCGCCGCGACGGCTCCCGAGGGCAACGAACGGACGCAGGGCGGCACCGTGCGGTATCATGTGCGATCATCACATTCGAAAGGAACGACCATGACAGAAGCAACCATCGCGTATCTCGGACCGGAAGGAACCTACTCCGACGAGGCGGCCCGGACCTTTGCCGCCAAGATGGGCTGCAAGAACCCCCGATTCGTGGAGTGCCCGTCGTTCAACGAGGTCTACGACGCCGTGGAGCGCGGTAAGTGCGAATTCGGCGTCATGCCCATCGAAAACTCGATCGAAGGCGCGGTGACCGCCACCCTCGACACGCTCGCGTTCAAGAACGGCGCGTCGATCATGGGCTCGACCGTCCTCGATATCCACCACTGCCTCGTCCTCCATCCCGACGCAACCGTCGACGACATCGAGACGATCGTCAGCCATCCCCAAGCCCTCGCTCAGTGCCGTCGCTACCTGAACGAGCGCTTCCCCTCCAAGCCGCGCATCAGCGCCGCCTCGACCGCCGAAGGCGCCCGCGCCGCTTCGCTCGACCGGAGCGTTGCGGGCATCTCAAGCGCCTTCGCAAGTCAGCTGTTCTCCTGCTCCATCGCCGAGGAGGGCATCGAAGACCACTGCGGCAACCAGACCCGCTTCGCGCTCATCGCGCGCCGCGGCCATGAAGCGGTTCTGCAGGGAGACCGCATGAAGACGTCCCTTGCCCTGTCGCTCAACGCAGACCGCCCCGGAGCGCTTCTGATGATCCTCTCCGAGCTGAACTACGCCGAGGTGAATCTGACGATGATCCAATCCCGCCCGACCAAACAAGGGCTCGGCGACTACCTCTTCTTCATCGAGCTCGAGGGAAGCCCCGAGGATCCCCGCATTAAAACGGCGCTCGACTGCCTGCGACTGAAGCTTCGCGAAGTGAAGGTCCTCGGCAGCTACCCCATCGACTAACCGCCATCGAAGCCCCGATGAAGAAAAGGATGCCCGCGGGCATCCTTTTCTTCATCGTAAGCCAGCCCGATCCACGGGCCTATTCCACGAAGTAGCGCGTCGAGGCGCCCTGCCCCTCACAGGAGAAGAATCCCTCCTCGACCAGATCCTCCAGCAAAGAGGCAACGAGTTTTTCGGAGGGCGCCTCGCGCCCGTGAGAGCGCTCGAAACGGGTAAGTTCCGCCACACAAGACGGGAAGGTCGCCTCGCGCTCGGAGAGAAGAAGCCGCACGAGCTCGGCGCGCTTCTGGCGGCGCGACCCCTCGAAGGCTGATTGGCGCGTATGGTGACGCGAACGCCGAGAAGGATTCGGCACCGTCGCCTTCAAATGGGCGCCGTAGTCGAGAAGGGCATAGTACCAGCCGCGCGGATCGTCGGCGGAGCACGTGCGCCTCACATGGGGCTCGATCTCCTTATCGGGCACCTCATCGCGATCGGGATACAGCTCATGGAGGAACACGGTGCGCACGTTCGTCTCGAGATACACCACCGGCTCCCCGTAGGCGAACGCCATCACCCCGCCTGCGGTCGCCGGCCCGACGCCGGGAAGCGCCAGAAGCCCCTCGTAGGTGCGGGGTATCTTGCCGTCATGGTCAGATGCGCATACCTCGGCCGCGCGCTTGAGGGAGAGGGCACGGCGATTGTAGCCGAGCCCCTGCCACATCTCGAGCACGAGCGACGTCTCGGCGCTCGCCAGGGAATCGACGGTGGGGAAAAGCGAAAGGAACCGCTGCCAGTACCCGTCGACGCGCGCCACCTGGGTCTGCTGAAGCATGATCTCGGACACAAGCACCGCGTACGCATCGTCGATGTAGCGCCACGGCAGATCGCGATAGCGCTTTGCGCCCTCACGCCAAACGGTCTCCACAAGCGCGCGTTCATCCAAGGCGAGGTTGGGCTCGACCGTGCGATGGTCAGCCATCGGCTTCGGCTCCCCCGAGGGACAAGGCCTCCTTGACGACGGGGTGATCGCCGCCCATCTCGAAAAGATCCTTGAGCGTGATCCGCTGGTAATACGAGCGAAGAAGAGCATCCGCGCCGCGCCAAACCGAGTTGTACTCGCAGCAGGACCGGTGGATGCACGGGTAGTCTTCGCACATCGCGCAATCGGCAACCGAAACGCCGCCGCAAAGGCTATCGAGGACATCGAGCACCGTCGTCTTCGCGGGATCGCACGCCAAAGTCAACCCTCCGCGCACACCGCGGTTCGTGACGAGGAAACCCTCCTTGACGAGCTCGTGCTGGATGCTGCGCGCGAAGGAGTACGGGATCTGCTCCCGCTCGGCGACCTCGGCGATGGAGATGTAGGCCCCCTCGCTGCGGTAGGCGGCGCGGATGATGCGACAGGCGTAGTCGCAACGACGCGTGATGCTCATTACCGCCCACCCAGAAGATCGTCGAAGTTCGACGTTTCCCGACGCATATGGTCGACGAGGATATCCTCCATGGCGCGGTACTCGTAGGAATCGAGCGGCTGGAAGCTCGCCAAGCGGGTCAGCATGTCATCGGTCGAGACAGCATGGAACTCGTTGTCGGCAACGCTTCTGCGATACGCCTCCTCAACGGCTTCGTTCGCCAAGGCGAAGATCTCGAAGCGCGAAAGCGTACGGGAGAAGTCGACCAACTGATTCACGTCGAGGCCGCGCAGGGAAGGATGCTGCGATTGGCAAGCGCGCCACACGGCCTTGCGCTCCTCGCGATCGGGGAGCTCTATGTCGATGAGGCGATGCGGGCCCATCATGTCCCAGAAGAACGGATCGATATCGTTCGGTTCGGACGCGGAAACAAGGACCGTGGTGTCGGGGCTGTTGAGGGCGACCTGGATGAGACCGAGAGCCTCGCGCGCTCCGCGGGAAAGCTGCACCTGGATCATGTTCGCAGGATCGCCGGAAGCGTCCATCGGGGGGAGATCCCACAGGTCGAGGTCCTCAAGGATGACGACGGTCGGCGTCTCGAATCCGTTGCTCGCCACAGCCGAGAGGCGAGCCTTGAAGTCAGGCGACGTCATCACGCACAGGACAACCTGGCCTGTCACGTTGCGGTCGAGCCGCATGCGGATAGCCGGCATGTCGAGCTCGGCGGCCGTCGCGACCATGAAATAGTCGGCATCTTCGCGCGCCGGGCAACGAAACAGAAGCGTTCCGAGACCGGGAATGCCGGGAAGGCCATGACGATGGTTGAGCATCTCGATGAAATCGAGGAATCGACGATCGCGAGCGCGCCCCACCCCGAGCTGCCCCATGCGGGCGATGGCCTCGTCGAAGCCGACGAGCGTCGAGTAATCCATGCGAAACGCCGCCGACTCGGAAGGGGCGGGCGCGGCCTGGGCGGCAGGGGCAGAGACCACGTGCGGCCCTTCGACACCCGAACGAAGGGATTCGATCGCATGCGCTATCGAATCGGCAAGGGAGGCAGCGCCCTCGCTTGGCTGAGCGGGCTGAGCGGGCTGCGCAGGCTCGGCGGAGGCGGGAGGCTGGGCTTGCTCATCAAACCGGCACAAGACGTCGGGAACGGCTTCCATGAGATCCTTGTTGACCATATCGGCCACATCTTCGATCGTGTCGCGATCGAACCCGTACTCCTCGAGCTTGTCGAAGGCCATGCGCTGAAGCTCATCGGCATGGCGAGCCACTTCATCGGGCTGCCAGAAGGGCTCGAGCTTCTCGAAGATGTATTCGGCCAAGGAACGCTGCTTGGTGTCGACGGCGAGCCTCCACGCCTCGACCATTCCCTCGATAGCCTCGTCGCTTGGAACCATCTGCTCCTGCAATGCACGTTCGTAAGCGGCAAGATACAGGTGGATACCGAGAACGCGATCCCCTGCCTCGACCGCAGAAGCGGCACGCTGAAGATACGCGGCGGAAGAATTGGAGCACCCGTCCTGGAAAGGAACGCTGCCCATGCTGCTGGAGCCATCTTGCATCATCGTGCACCTCCTCAGTGCTTAACGATAGAATCCTGGAAATGATAGTCTCTTAATGACAGTTTATTCTAGCTTCTTTCGAACCGAGAAGAACGACAAGGGAACAAACGTAACATTCCCGCAGAAAAACAACTCAACCCCGCCAATGGCGAAGCGGCGCTACCATTTGACGATACGCCAACCTTCGTTCTTCGCTCGACGACGGAGAGGTCGATCCGGCGTCACGGCGCACGGCTCCTCGGCGAGCGTCAGGACGGGCACATCGGAATGGTGGTCGCCGTAGGCATGGGTCACCACCCAATTCCCGGGCCCGTAAAGCTCATCGGCCTTACGTCGCACGATGTTGTACTTCTCGATGCCCTCGACGGGCCACCCGTCCACCGCGCAGGTGTAGCAGCCGTTTTCGTCGGTGCGCATGCGCGTAGAGTACTGGCGCGTGAACCCATGGGTCTGGGCACAACGGCGGATGATCGGCTCGAAGGTCGCCGTCACGGCCCACACTTCGCGCCCACAGGCGCGATGGCGGGCGATCTCCTCATCGGCGCTCTTGCGGAACAGGCGGTCGATATGCTCATCGTAGAAGCGCTCGAGATACGCATCGACTTCGCTTTGCGGCTTCCCCTCGAACGAAGAGAAGACCGCGCCGCGTACCCAGCTTTCGTCCTGGGGCAAGCGAAGCTTGTAGGCCATCGCCCAAAGGAGGATACGGGTGAGGACACGCTTCTTGAGAAGCCCCTCGCGATGAAGGTGGCGAACGAGGATAACGGGGGAATTGCCCTCGATGGACGTGCCATCGAAGTCGAAAACCGCGATCTCGACCGGCTTTCCCGAAGCGGTAGGCTCCATTGATTCTCCCCTCTTTCCCCTCGACTGAACGCTTGCATCGGAAGCTTGCCCTACAGGCAGGCCCACTATACCACCCATCCTGCACCCTCGAAGCGGCAAGGAGTCTTGCCGACGTTAGAAGTTCTTAAAAACAAACAAAGCTCCCTTTCGGGAGCTTTGCGCATTCGCAGAATGGCGGGATGTACGGGACTCGAACCCGCGACCTCCGACGTGACAGGCCGGCGCTCTAACCAACTGAGCTAACACCCCGTGCTTCGCAGCGAAAGTTATTATACATGAATGGATTTTGCGCACAAGCACTTTTTTTCATTTTTTTGAAACGAACTACAATAAGCCTGTGACCTGGGACTATAGAGCGTCATCGCCGATCACGGCGAAAGGAGGTCCCTTTTCGCGCAGAAGATCGCACCGATGGATCCGCCCACGATCTTCCCGAAAGGGAACCAAAAAAAGACCGAGGCATCGCACCTCGGTCTTTCACGTGATCGTTAGTTGCCCGAACGCCTACGGGCGCGCTGCTTAAGCGCCGGCTTGATGCCGCGCACCGCCGTCGAGGCCGCGCTCTTCGCCACCGGCGCAGCCGCCTCAAGCGCCGTGCCGGCAAGCTTCTTGGCAAGGGGCGCCGCATGGGAGGCGAACGATCTGAAGGACGGGTCGTTGCGCACCGTCTCACGCGCCTCGGAAACCGCCTTGGTGGTCTTCCCCACCACGGAGGCGAGTCCCGCGACGTCACCGCCGCCTTCGAAGTACTCTATGGCTGCATGCCCGATCGCCTGCGTACCCGCAAAGCCCAGAGAGCCCTTCACGGCCCATCCGAGCGCAGGCACGACGCCCGCGACCTGTCGGGCGATACCACGCCACACGAAACCGTTCAGGAGGACGAAGACAAGCTCCTTGACGCGCTCGGGTCCGAGGGGCTGCCCATAGGCGGCAGCGATCTGAAGGACCATCTTCGCCTGGTTGGCCGTCATGATGGGCATGTCGGCACCGGGGACGAACACCACAACGCCCACGCCGGCGTTCTGCCACGACGTCGTCTTCACCGCATGGAGGGCCAAGGGGCGACGAACGAAGGGATAAGCGACCGAGAACGCGAGACGCTTTTCGGGGCACTTCTCGGCGATCCAAGACCCGATGCGGTCAGCCAGCTGCCCCCTGATCTCGTCGCCGAAGGCTTCACCAGGCTGGGGGCAGACCACGGCGTCCGCCGACAACGCACGCCCAGCGCGCTCGGCGCGCTCGCGGATCCCCTCCCCGTCCTGCGCCACGACGAGCACCGGGGTACCGGCCTGCTCAAAGGCCGCCGCCAGCGCAGGCACCTCGTCGCTTCGCCCTGCTGCGATGATCGCCAAATCGCATGCCACGGCGGGATCGGGCTTCTGCGTGGGGAAATAACTCACCATCACGCGGGAGTTCGGCGCTTCGCTGTTGAATCCAGCGCGGACGAACGCCTGGAATTCGGCGCTCACCGTTTCATCGATGAGGATGTTCACCGAGACGGGAACGGTACGCGCCTTCTCGATGTCCAATGCCGCCAAGAGCACGTCCGCGATATCGATGGGAAGCTTCATTAGAACCCCTTTCTGTTACCGCCCATTATGAATCCAGACGGAGTTGATAAGCCCAAGCATGACGAAATTGACGATCATGAACGACGAGCCGTAGCTCATGAACGGCAGCGGGATGCCGGTGATGGGCATGAGACCGCACGTCATGCCGATGTTCTCCAGGATATGGAACAGCCACATGCCGACGATGCACGACACAATCAGGGTGCCGAACAGGTCGGTCGAGCCTCGCGCGATGCGCAGGGAAATCACGATAAGGGCGATATACAGCACCAGGAGGACCAATGCGCCAACGAAGCCGAACTGCTCGGCGAGAACGCAGAAGACGAAATCGGTAGGGGCCTCGGGAAGGAAGCCGAGAGCCGACTGGGTCGCCTGCAGGTAGCCCTTGCCGAACAAACCACCGCTGCCGATCGCGATCATGGCCTGCCTCAAGTTGTAGCCGTTGCCCGACGTGTCGTAGGTCGGATCGAGGAAGACCAGAAGGCGGTTCTTCTGGTAGTCGAGGATCAAAACGTCATGACCGAACGCGGCGTCGAGGATGCCGTCAAGGACGAACAGCACCACGACGATTCCGAGCAGGATGCCCACGGTCGCGGCAAGGAACCGCCAGTCGGCTCCGCCGACGATGAGGGCGAAGGCGGCGATCATGAGATACACCAATCCCGTGCCGAGATCAGGCTGCGTCATAACCGCGAGAAACGGCACAGACATGATGGCGAGCGCCTTGAGGTACTCGCGAAGATCTCCTAGACGACCACCGTAACGCGCCATCACCGAGGCAGCGAGCAGAACAACCGTCACCTTCGCGAACTCGCCCGGCTGCAACTGGACACCCAAGCGAATCCACGATTGGCCACCGTTCACCTCGACGCCGATGCCGGGGATGTGAGGAGAAAGAAGGAGCACCACGTTGACCACGAGAAAAACCATCGTGTAGCCCGACAGCGATCGATAGTCGAGCTTGGAGACGAGGGCAAAGAGAACCGCACCGAAGCAGACGCTGATCATCTGGCGCGAAAAGCTGTAATCAGCATCGGTCGCGGTCGCCGAATACTGAATGATGAGCCCATAGCACGCCAACAGGACAACGATGGCGATGAAGGGCACGTTGACATACTTGAACCTGCGCGGGCGAAGGGCCTTGGCCACCGACGGGTCCTGAGGCTTAATGGAGCTGATCTCATTCATCTGAGGCATTAGACGACACCTCCGTCGCGCTGATAACCGTCATCTTCTCCTTGATCGAGTCGTCAAGCGACGCGATGGCGGCGTTCATGATCTCGGCGGCCATGGGAGCGCCGACGGCTCCGCCGCTGCCGCCTTCCTCGACGCAGACGGTCAACGCGAAGCGGGGCTCCTCGTAGGGCGCATAGCAGGAGAACCAGGCCATGTCCTCCTTGCCAGCGACTTCCGCCGTACCGGTCTTGGCCGCTGCCGTGTACTTGTATTTGTTGAACTGAGCCGCCACAGCCGAATTCTCCGTCGCAACACCCCGCAAAGCATCGCGGATGACCGCAAGGTTGGCTTCCGTGACGCCGGGAGCGGGATCCTCGACCGTGTCGTAGGAAAGAACGACCTCTCCCAGCGAATTGCGCACTTCCTTAAGCAGATGGGGGCGAAGCAGCTTGCCCGTCGCCACCGCCGCATAAGAGCGGGCGACCTGGATCGGGGTGACCAGCACGTAACCCTGGCCGATAACCATGTTGGACATATCTCCAGGAAGCCACTGAGCCTCCTCGGGGACGTCCTTGAAGTATTCCTTCTTCCACTCCGGCGTCGGGATGCGGCCTTCCGCCTCGCCGGAAAGGTCGATCTTGGTAGCGTTCGAATAGCCGAACTCCTTCACGAAGTCCTGCATGGCCTCATCGCCGATGGAAGAACGAGCGTCGTAGAAGCTCTTGGCGATCTCGTAGAAGACGACGTCGCAGGAAACGACGATGCCTTCCCTCAAGCCAAGGTAACCGTGGCCGGCGTGCTCCCAACACGTCTGCGGATAGGCATCGCCGAACCCGGTCCACGTACCCGTGCAGTCCCAGGTGCGCGACGTGTCGGCGAAGCCGTAGGTAAGCCCAGCGAGACCCGTGAACGCCTTGAAGCAAGATGCAGCGGGATACGTGCCGGCGATCGCGCGGTTCATGAGCGGGTAATGCGAGTCCTCGGTCTGATAGGCATCCCACACGTCCTGGGAGATGCCCCCGATGAAATGCTCGGGCTCGTAGGTGGGATAGTTCGAAAGGGCGACGATGCCGCCGGTCTGCACATCCATGACCACGCACGAAGCGGCCTTGCCCGTTCCCCCCGTGACCCCTTCGGCCAGCACGCGGTCGGCCACATGCTGCACCCGGGCGTCGATGGTGAGGTACACGTCGTTGCCCTTCGCCGGCTCGGTTTCCCCGAGAACCTGCTGCACGACGCCGGAGGCGTCGGTGACCAGCACTCGCTGACCGTGATCGCCGGCGAGCAGGGAATCGTAGGTCTGCTCGATGCCGCTTTTGCCGACGGCGTCGCCGGACTGGATATCGCGCCCCTCCGCCGCATTGTTCAAGTCGTCCTCGGATGCGGTGCCGACGTAGCCGAGAGCATGAGCGGCAAGCGCCCCGTACGGATACGTGCGCGTCGTCCTTATCTGGGTGGTAACACCGGGAAAGGCATCACGATGCTCGGAAATGTAGGCCACGTCGCGCAGCTTCACGTCGCTCGCGACGACGCGCTGGCTCTGGGCTCCCGACGAGGTGTCGAGGATACGGGCGCGCACGACGTCGTAGGGGATGCCGAGCAACGAAGAAAGGCGGAGCATGACATCACTGTCCTTGGCGACATCGGCGTCGGCGAGGACAGCCTGAACCTGACGATTGGCGACGAGCGCCGTCCCCTTCGCATCGTAGATCACGCCACGCGGCGCAGGAGTGGAAACCGTGGTGTGGAGATTGGCCTCGGATTCTTCGCTGTAACGCGCCCCATCTATGATCTGGAGCCCGAAAAGCTTTGCGGTCAGGGCGGCGAAGACGCCGGCGACGATCACGCCGACGGCGACGAAGCGACTGCGCAGACCCTCGCTCGAGCCGCTCGGCGCGCCCCCGAACGAAGCACCCGACGCCGACGAGGAAGATGTCTTCGGCGTTTCCGCGGCGATGCCGACCGACGTGACCGACTTCACCTTCATGCGTTGGCGCATCCTATCCGCACCGGAGCTGGAGCGGACGCGGAAGATGACGAAGGCGATCACGCCGAGAACGATGATCGCGGCGATGGTGGTGAGGATCGCAGAAAGCATAGGCGCCGACCCCTAGCGGAAGCGAACGTTATCGGCAACGGTCCAGGCGTCGTTGGTGGCCTGCATGAAGGGAAGGCGACGCATGATGAAGAAAAGCACCAAGGAGATCAAGGTGTCGAAGATAGCATGCGGCAAAGCCCGATACAGGAGAAGCTCGATGAAGGACCCCTGGTACCCCAGCACCATCAACACGATCATGAAGACGACCTCGAAGACGAGCGCGCTTGCCGCTGCGGCGGCGACGGGCATGGTGGGGCTCGAGGAGTCGAGGACCTCGAAGGAGCGGGAAAGCGCGAACGAGGCGACGAGGAGGAGCAGCGAGGTCAAGCCGACGGGGGTCTGCGCGAACAGGTCGGAAAGAAGGCCGAGCACGAAAGCGTAGACGTACGTCGTGTCGGGACGGCGCATGACGGAGAGCATGAAGACGAACGGAACGATGAAGCTCGGTACGACCGAGAATATCGTCAGCATCGGTGCGAAAAGGATCTGCACCGCCACGATGACGGCAGAGAAGACAAGGGGAAGCATCCATTCACGCATACGTATCACTCTCCTCCCTGAGAAGAATCGAACGAGGAATCACCTTCCGAGCCGGAGTCGGATTTAGACGAATCCTCACTTGAATCGCTGCTCGAGGCGCTCTTGGAAGAGTCGCTCGAGGACAGCAGCGCATCAGGGCCAACGGCCTTGACCACGGCATTGGCCGCGTTCTTGTCGTCGGAGGCAGCCGCGTCGCCGCTCATGCCAAGAACGACGAGCACCTCGTTGATGTTGGTGAACGAAGCGTTCGGCGTGATGACGATCGTGCGAGCCGCGTCGCCTTGACGCTGCTCGACCTTGGCGACCGTGCCGATAACCAGACCGCGGAAGTAGCCGCCGCCTAAGCCGGTCGTGATGACGGCCTCGCCTTCTTTGACCTCGACGTTCTCGTCGACGCCCTTGAGGTAGAGGGTGCCCTCGACCGAACCGGCGAGGATGCCTTCGGCGCGGGAGGACTGAAGCATCACGGCCACGCCGCTTTGCGCGTCGTTGAGCAAACGGACCTGCGAGGTGTAGGTGCTCGTCGAGATGACCTGCCCCACAACGCCGGTCGTCCCCATCACGGGAAGCCCCGCGGAGATGCCCGAGGCAGAACCCGCATCGATCGTGATGACACGATTGTAGGAATCGGACGAGTAACCGGTGACGTGCGCGGCGACGGAAGTGAAGCCATAGGCGTCATGAAGGCCGATGAGGGCTTCGAGGCGTGAAGCTTCCTGGCGATACTCCTCAAGCTCGACGACCATCTGCGCAAGCTTTGCGTTGTTTTCCTGCAGTTGATTCATCGTCTGGCCGCTCGCCGTCAAATCCTCGACCGACGAGGTCGCGGAAACCGCGAGGGATCCAGCCGTCGTACCGACCGACGAAAGCGGAGAAGCCAGAGCCGATGCCGAATCCTGCAACGAATGAAGGGGACCCTCGTCCCCTTCACGTGCATAGACGATCACCAAGACGAGCGAAACCACCAACAAGATGATGAGAAGCCCGTACCCTCCCAGGTGGCCACCGAATGGTATTTTCTTGTCGTTCATCTTCAGGGCCATGGTAGAGGGTGATCTCCTATTTCGATCGCATGAGTATCTGCTTGAGGGCCGTCGGCGTCTCGAGGACCCGCAGACAGCCGGTAACCACGTTGGTCAAAGCCGTTTCGCTTGTCCATACGGGGATCTCCAACTGCTGCGACAGATAACGGTCGAGACCTGACAGCAAGCCACCGCCGCCCGTGAGCAGGATGCCGTTCGAGATGATGTCGGACGCCAAGTCGGGATTCGTCTTCTTGAACGTCTCCTTGATGTGGACGACCATTTCATCGATCGGCGCCTGAAGAGCATCGCGAACGTCCTCGGACTGAATCGTGACCTCTTTGGGCTGCTCGGTGAGCACGTCCTGACCCGAGATGATCATGTCGCGTTCCCGACCATCTTCGAAGGGCAGAATGGATCCAATCTTAATCTTGATGACCTCGGCTGTGCGCTCGCCGATCTTTATTCCAAGAAGATCACGCAAATGCATGGCGATCGCCTCGTCGAGACGGTTGCCGGCAAGGCGCAAGGAGGACGACGTGACGATGCCGCCGAGGGAGATGACCGCGACCTCGGTCGTGCCGCCGCCGATGTCGACGACCATCGAGCCGGTCGGCTCGGTAACCGGGAGATCGGCGCCCATGGCTGCGGCCATGGGCTCCTCGATCAGATAGGCCTGGCGGGCGCCGGCCTGGATAGTGGCCTCGAAGACGGCGCGCTTCTCGACCGACGTGGCGCCGCAGGGAATGCAGACGACGATGCGCGGCTTCGGCTGCCAGGGATAGCGGCGAGGAGCCGCCTTGTTGATGAAGGCGGAAAGCATGGCCTCGGTAACGTCGTAGTCGGCGATCACGCCGTCGTGGAGCGGGTGCTCGGCCGAAAAGGTATCGGGCGTGTGGTTGATCATGTTCTTAGCTTCATGACCAACCGCGAGAACGCGATGGGTGCTGCGCTCGATGGCGACGACGGAAGGCTCGTTGATAACGATACCCTGCCCCGTGATGGCAACGAGCGTATTCGCCGTTCCAAGGTCGATGGCCATGTCGTACGACGAAGACGAGCCCATGTTCTGTAGAAAATCAAGGAAAGCCATTGAGCGTCCTTACGTGTTTCGGTGCAATCGCAAACACAAATAATATCATACGCCCTATTTTAGGCGCCGAAATACACAATGCGATGACCCCATGAGGAAAATGAAGGCGAGTTCATCCGCGAAAAAGGCCCGGAACATCGCATTTCCGGGCCTTTCGTTTACCGACGTTGAAAGAGCGTCCTACGCGAAGAAGATGCCGATTTCGCGCTCAGCGGAAGCGACGGAGTCGGAGCCGTGAATAACGTTCTCGTCCATGATCAGGCCGAAATCACCGCGGATGGTGCCAGGGGCAGCCTCGGCGGGGTTGGTTGCGCCCATGAGGGAACGGCACTTGAGGACGGCGCCCTCGCCGGAGACGACCATCTTGACGACGGGGCCGGACGTGATGTAGGAGATCAGGCCATCGTAGAAGGGCTTGCCCTCGTGCTCGGCGTAATTGGCGGCAGCCTGCTCGGGCGTGACCATGCCCATCTCCATGCGCTCGATCTTGAGGCCGGCGCGCTCGAAGCGGTTGACGATCTCGCCGATGTGGCCGTTGCGAACGCCGTCGGGCTTGATCATGCTGTACGTCTTTTCCATTGCCATGCTTTTCGTTCCTTTCGAATGATTGATGCAGGGACTTTATCCATCAGGCACGCGCTCGGCAGCCCGATATCACTTATTTATTGCTGGGATTGGCTCGCGTACGAGAAGGTCACGTTGGAAACCTTCCAACCGATGCCGTCGCGGCTCAAGGATACCTGGTAGGGGATCTCCCCTCCTTGAGAGGTCGTTGCCGTAACGTAGACCTCCGCTGTGCTCAAGTCGCTCGTCTGACCGTTCACGGTGATTGTCGAACCGGCCACGACGGTATCGGCGATGCGCGCCTTCGTGGCGTCGTCGATGCCATTGACGTAGACGTCGGCGTTTTCGGGATCGGAGAACAAGGACGAGACCTGGTCTTGGGCCGAAGGGTAGCCATAACCCTGGGTATAGGCGAACGCGCCGGCGCCGGCGGCGATGATGACGAGGATCAAGACGACGAGGAAGATCTTGAGCCCGCGATGACCGTGCTTCTTCTTGACCGCCTTATCCCATTCCTGGAAATCCATCTCATTCGAGGCGAAGAACTCGCTGTTGGCCTGCTCGGCTGCAGCGATCTCCCTCATGATGGACGTCTCGGACATCTGAGTCGTGCCCATCTCCGAAGGGGAAAGGGGCTGAGAGGACTCGATCGGCACACCGTCGCCGGGAACATCGAGGCCGGATAGATCGTTGGTGTGCTGCTCGACCGGAGCGGCTGCTGCGCTCACCGGCTCGATTTCGTCGGAAGCGCCGGCGGCGATGGCCGCGACGGCACGCTGGTAGTCGACGTTTGCCGCATCGTTGAACACGTAGCTTTTGTCGGCAAGCGCAGATTCGAAGGCACGGACGGCCTTGTTCATCTTGCCCGCCGCAACGTACGCCTGGCCCATGTTGGCGAAGATCTTGTTGCGCGTCGACGCCGGCATATCGAACTGCAGGGCGCTTTCGTAGGAAGCGATAGCGTCCATCGGGCGATCGAGGGCCATGAAGCATACGCCGAGGTTCAGAAGAGCTTTGGTGGGATCGGGGTTCGCCTCGTCAAGGGCGGCGGAGCGGAACGCCGCGCCCGCTTCGGCGGATTTGCCCAACTTAAGCAAGGAATTGCCCAGCGCAACGTACGCCTTGTACGGAGTCGAGTAACGAGAATCCTCGACCGCAGCCTTGAAGTTGTCGGATGCATCCTCGAAATCGCCTTGCGAGGCGTATACCATGCCGAGGTTGTAGCTCACCGAACCCATGGCGTCGTACGACTCGTCGACCTTCGCCTGGGAATAGGCATGGATCGCCTCGTTGGGGTCGTTGAGCTTAACGAGGCAATTGCCGATCTGGTGGTACAGAAGACCGATCTCTCCCGGAGCCTTCTCGACGGAGGTGTCCTGCAGGCATTCGGTGAACTTGGTCAGCGCCGCAGTGTAGTCCTTGGCGACGTAGGCACCTCGAGCCTGCTGGAAAATCTCGTTGTTCATAAAGGTCAGATTCCTCTCTTCCGATCCAGGCGTTGCGCGACGCGTGCGCGAATCCGTGAGCGGGAAGCGCATCGCGCACGCCCGATCCCCCACTGAAGCGCCGAGGATCCTCGACGCGCGCGGGCAAGGCTAGTTGGCGTTTTCGATGACGATGGTCTCGATAACGTCGCCAACGCGAAGCTGACCGACCACATCAAGGCCTTCGACCGTCTGGCCGAACACGGTGTATCCGCTATCGAGGAAAGGCTGGGCGCCCAAGCAGAGGTAGAACTGGGAGCCGGCGGAGTTGGGATTCTGCGAGCGGGCCATGGCAAGCGTGCCGTCGAGGTGCTTGTTGTTGGGGTTGGTGGTGTACTCCTCATGGATGGAGTATCCCGGGCCGCCCGTACCCAAACCGGCGAAGGGATTGCCTTCCGCGGCCTTTACCTGCTCGGAGTCGAGGTCGCGGGTATTGGGGCAACCGCCCTGAATGACGAAGTTCGGAACGTAACGATGGAACTTCAGGTTGTCGTAGAAGCCCTTCTGGGCGAGCTCGACGAAATTGCCGACGTGGATAGGCGCGTCGTTGCCCGCGAGCTCGACGCGGATATCGCCCTTCGAGGTCTTGATGATGGCGACTTCGTTGCCGTTGGGCTTGTATTCAGGCGTGTACAAAGCCATGGTTTCCCCTATCTGCTTCGCAGTATGATTCAAAAAAATGGCGCCCCCTGCAGGATTCGAACCTGCGGCTTTCTGCTCCGGAGGCAGACGCTCTATCCCCTGAGCTAAGAGGGCCCATGTGAGGCATTATTATACGTTATTATTGGTCGCGTTTGCATTTCCGCACGAAAACCAAAGGATGGTCGCAATGGAGCGCATCGAAATCACCGGGATGACCTACGGAGCCAATGCGCTGGGACGAGGAGAAGACGGAAAAGTCGTCTTCGTCGAAGGCGGTGTCCCCGGCGACGTCGTCGAGATCGAAACCACCTCCGAAACCTCCTCTTATCGAGAAGGAAGGGTTTCCTCCCTCCTCGAAGCGGGCACGGCGCGCGTGCAGCCCGCCTGCCCCTACGCCGGCCTCTGCGGGGGATGCCCCTGGATGCACCTTTCTTACGAAGCCCAGCTCGCGGCGAAACGCAGCAACGTCGTCTCCCAGCTCGTCCGCATCGCCCACTTCGACGCCGCCCGCGCCGAAGAGCTCGTCGGCGCCTGCCTGGGTTCGAAGCGCCAGGTTGGCTACCGCAACAAGCTCGAACTCGCTGCCGGCTTCGATGCGGCCGGCCGCTTCCAGCTCGGTTTCCACGAACGCGGCGGAGCGCTCGCCGCCACCCCCAAGACCTGCCTGATCGCAGCCAAGGGCATCGAGAAGGCCCCGGGATCGCTGCGCGGAGCGCTTTCCTATGTGCAAGGATCGACCGACCTCGGCATCTATCGCGTCGGGGTACGGCGCAGCGTGCGCACCAAGGAGACGGAGGTCGCCCTCTGGACGGCGCCGAGCGCTTTTCCCCGCAAGATCGCAACCGACACCATCGCCAGCGCGCTCAAGTGCACGAGCATCGTGCGCGTACTGGCAGACCCCGGCAAAGCCCGGAAAATAAAGAAAGTGGAAGTGCTCCACGGCCGCGGCAACTGGGGCGAGGAGCTGCTCGACATCCCCTATCGGATCAGCGCCCCGAGCTTCTTCCAGGTCAACACCGCCCAAGCCGAGAACATGATCGAGCTCGTGCTCGAAGGCCTCGCCGTCGACGAGGAATCGGTGGTGGCCGACCTGTACTGCGGAGCCGGGACGTTCACGCTGCCGCTTGCCCGCACCGGGGCGGCGGTCTACGCCGTCGAGTCGGCGGCATCATCGGTTCGCGACCTTCGCCGCAACCTCGAAGGCCACGATTACGACGTCGAGGTCATCGGAGGGGACAGCGCCCGCGAACTGCCCCTGCTCGGGGAGCTCGATGCGCTCGTCGTCGACCCACCGCGCGCCGGCCTGGCCAAGGGAGTGACCGAGAGCATCGCCCGAACACGCGCGAAACGCGTCGCGTACGTGAGCTGCGACCCTGCCACCTGGGCGCGCGACGTCAAGCGCTTCGCGGAGGCGGGGTACGAGCTCGTGAAGGCCACCCCGGTCGACCTCTTCCCCCAAACCTACCACGTGGAGACGGTCAGCATCCTTGAGCGCAGGTAATCCCCCCCCTTTAGGATCCGGGCTTCCCTCCTCTTCCAGCAAAAAGGCTCCGCCGAGAATGCGCAGTGCATCTCGGCGGAGCCTTTTCGTCGATATGCCTCGTTTCCCGACGCCGGCTATTCGCCACGCGCCTCCTTCACGTCACCCACCAGCTTGGCGATGCGCTCCGAATACTCGGGGTGCTCGATGCCGGCTTCGGCCAGATCGACGATAGGGGCATCGCCCCACAGCATCTCAAGACGGTAGAAATCGCGTGCCTCGGGCTGGAAGACGTCGACGACGAACGAACCGTAGTCGAGCAGCTCCCACGAATGATCTTTCGTCTCCTCACGGGCGACGGGCTTGATTTCCGCCTCCTTGCGCAGCGCCTCCTCGACGGAGTCGAGGATCGCCTCGACCTGAGGGGTGTTCGCGCCGGTCGCGATGACGAAGTAGTCGGTGACGTCGATCATGTCGCCGACCTTGATGACCATGATATCGGTGGCTTTTCTCTCGTCGGCGGCACGCGCGGCGATGAGAGCGCACTCGCGCGGGGATTTCATTTCAGCAGTCACTTATCGTTCTCCTTGATTTCACGGCTTCTGAAAGCCTCACTATACCAGTTCCACACGTCGAGCGATCCATGCGAGATCGGGCGATCGGCCCGCACAAGATAAGCCATGCCCTCCTTCAAAACCGCGAAGAAGAGCTCTTCGAGGCTCATCTGCCCAAGCGCCTTGTAGAGACGCTTGTAGGCCGCAACGTCGTGAGTCGGCTCGATTTTGTCCGCGACGAAGATGATCATGTCGAGCGGCGTCATGCCGGGAGCGCCGACCGTGTGGCGCTCGATCGCGCGGCATACGTCCTCCCCGAGCCACGGGAATTGCCGCGACAGCACCGCAGCGGCCGTTGGACCGTGGAGGATCCAGGGCATGCGTTCGACAGCGCCCTCCTCAACGGCGATTTGACAGTCGCTCACGCGATCCGCCAAACGCGAAGGGCTCAGCGCCTTGTCCCAATCGTGGAGAAGCCCCGCCATGCGCGCCTGGCGATCGTCGTAACCGTAGATGCGGGCGATCTTGCGCGCGGTCTTCGCCACGGAGATGCTATGCACGTAGCGATTCGGACCCACGCGCTGCATCAGCAAACCCTTCATGTACTTATAATTCCCGGAGCAGTACGGCTTATCCGGATCGATGCGATTATCCTCGAACTCGCTCGGGAGATAGGCGAATTCGGACAGCTCCTCGCGCGATGGTTCGCTGGGCTGCTCCTTCAGGGACGTCTTGCTCTTGCCAACGGGGCCTTTAGTCATGGGAAACGGCCTCCTCACGATAGAATCCATGCTCCATCAGGTGATCGACCACCACCTGGGGCGTCAAATAACGAATCGACTTGCCGGCGACGAGGCGGGCCCTCAGCTCACTCGAGGAGATGGCGAGGGCCTCGATGGCCACGAACAGAAGATCGATGTTCGGGGCACCCTTGACGATGGCCTCGCGCTGAGTGAGCGACAGCTCGGAGCCGGGCCTTTCGACGGCGATGAATCGGGCAAGACAGCCCATCTCGTCGGAATCCTTCCACTTCGAAACCGATGCGATGGCATCGGATCCGGCGATGAAGAAGAGCTCGACGTTGTCGGGGTAATGGGAACGCAGCGTTCGAAGCGTGTCGATGGTGTAGGTGTCGCCCCCGCGGGCGATTTCCATGTCGCTGACGTCGAAGTGGAGATTGTCGGCGGTGGCGGCACGGCACATCGCAAGGCGCTCACGGGCCGGCGCGATGCGCTGATCGCGCTTGAACACGGGGCTACCCGTCGGGATGAACACGATGGCGTCGAGGTCGAAGGCTTCGCGCACCTGCTCGGCACATGCCAAATGCCCGTTATGGATGGGGTCGAACGTGCCGCCCATGATACCCAAACGGCAAGGCTCGCCATCGGCCCCCAAGTCGTCGAAGCGCTCGCAGACGATCGGGGATCGCCGATCCGTTCGCGATGCGGCACGCAGAGCCTCGAAAACGTCGATTCCGCTCATACCTACCCGCGTACCTGACCTTCTCCGTCGATGAGGTACTTCGTGCTCGTCAGCGCCTCAAGGGCAAACGGACCGCGCACGTGCAGCTTCTGGGTAGAGATGCCGATCTCCGCCCCCAGGCCGAATTCGCCGCCATCGGTGAAGCGCGTCGAGGCGTTGGAATACACCGCCGAGGCGTCGACGAGGCGCTCGAAGCGCGCGATCGCGCAAGGATCGGAGGCGACGATGCACTCGGAATGCCCCGTGCCATAGCGGTTGATGTGAGCGATGGCTTCGTCCACTCCCCCCTCGATGACCTTGACGCTGATCTCAAGCCCCAGGTACTCGCGGCCCCAGTCCTCTTCGACGGCGTCGGCGAAGCGCGCAGGGTCGAGGGGAGCATCGAGGCAAGCCCGGGCGCGCTCGTCGCCATGGACGACCACGCCCGCTTCCATCAGGTCGGGAAGCAGGCGGGAAAGAAGCTCTTCGGCGATCGCGGCGTCGACGAGCAGCGATTCCTCGGCGTTGCACACGCCCGGTCGCTGGGTCTTGGCGTTCATGACGATGTCGCGAGCCCAGCCGAGATCGGCCGACTCATGAACGTAGACGTGGCAATTGCCCACGCCCGTCTCTATGACGGGGACCGTCGCATGCTCAACGCAATGGCGGATGAGCCCGGCCCCGCCGCGCGGGATCAGCACATCAACCAGTCCGCGCAAGCGCAAGAGCTCGTCTGTCTGAGAGCGATCGGTCGAGCGGATCGCCACGACGGAATCAGCCGGCAGACCCACCGACTCGACGGCCGATCGAAGGGCATCGACGATGGCGACGTTGGAGTTGACGGCCGAGGAACCGCCGCGCAGAACGCAGGCGTTGCCCGACTTGAGGGCGATGCCCGCCGCGTCCGCGGTGACGTTCGGCCGCGCCTCGTACACCATCGCGACGACACCCAGGGGGACGCTCACGCGCCGCAGGCGCAGGCCGTTGTAGAGGGTGCGCTCCTCGATCACGCGACCCGTCGGATCGTCGAGCGCGGCAAGCGACTCGAGCGCACGCGCCATCGACTCGATGCGCCCTTCGTCGAGCATGAGGCGATCGAGAAGGGAATCGCTCATCCCGTCGCGGCGGGCAGCCTCGCAGTCGAGCGCGTTAGCGTCGCAGATCTCCACGCTTCGGCCCCGCAGGGCGTTCGCCATGGCGAAAAGCGCCTCGTTTCGCGTTTCGACAGACGCCAGGGCCACCTCGGAAGCGGCCAGGCGGGCAGCCTCGGCTGCTTGTCTTGCTTCACTCATTCGAACACCACCAATTCATCTCGATGGACCACCGGACGGTTTCCGAGGTGGACCAACAGTTCATTCCCTTCGAGTTCCTGACGACTGCGTCCGCGCGCCAAGCTCACCTCGGAGACGGGCGCCTCCACCTTTCCCCGCGCGATCAGGTGACCGGATCCGTCGCAGATGTCGACGATATCGCCGCGCACGAAGGACCCCTCCACCTTGACGATGCCGACGGCGAGCAGCGATGAGCCTTCGCGAATAAGCGCCCGAACCGCACCGGAATCGACGTAGAGCGTCCCCTTCGCCGTATCGCCGAGGGCGATCCAGAGCTTGCGCGGCGTTATGTCATGAGGGGCCGCATTCGCCGAAAAGCGCGTTCCCACCTGCTCGTTGCCGACGATCGCGGCAAGCGCACCGGGCTTGCGCCCATGGCACACCACCAATTCAATGCCGGCGACCATGAGAACGCGGGCGGCGCGGATCTTGGTGATCATGCCGCCGCTCCCCACCTTCGACGTGGCGTCTCCGGCAGAGGCGATGATCTCGGGGGTGATGCGCGTGACCTCGGAAATCAGGCGAGCATCGGGGTCGGTGAAGGGATTGGCCGTGTAGAGCCCGTCGATATCGGAGAAGATGACGCACTTGTCCGCCTGAACGAGGCAGGCGACGAGCGCGGCGAGAGTGTCGTTGTCGCCGAAGCGGATCTGCTCGACGGAAACCGTGTCGTTTTCGTTGATGACGGGAACGACGTCGAACTCGATCAGGCGCTCGAGGGTATCGCGCGCATGGAGATAAGAATCCCGTCGCGCGGTGGTATGGCGAGTGATCAAGACGATGGAGGTCATGATGCCGTGGCGGGAGAAGGCCTGATCGTAGGCGGACATCAGGGCGTTTTGGCCGACCGAGGCCGCAGCCTGCAGAGAGGGCATGTCGGTAGGACGCTGCGCGATGCCGAGCGCCTCGAGGCCGCATGCGATAGCGGCACTCGAGACGATCACCGGGCTCCAGCCCGCCTTGCGAAGCGCATCGACATCGCCGGCAAGGCTCGCAAGGTAGGCGCGGTCGAGCTTCCCCTCGTCGGTGACGAGGGTGGATGAGCCGATCTTGATGACTATGACCTTCTTGCCGCGCATCGGTTAAATATCCAACCCTTCGTAGATGTCTTCCTCGTGCATAAGCGCCGATTCGAATTCGAACGCGTAGCCCAGAATGCGGATCTCATCGCCGTCGCGCGCACCGGCGCGCTCGAGGGCCTGGTCGAGCTTAAGGCGCTTGAAACGATGCTGCAGGAAAGCGATGGCCTCGTCGTTTTCCCAGTCCGTCTGGATGACCATGCGCTCGATCTGCTTGCCGCTGACGCGGAAAATACCATCGGAGAGCATCTTGACCTCGAAGCGCTTGTCCTTCTCATCGCGACGATGCTGCCACACCTGCTCGAAGTGCTCCTGGCCCTCCTGAGCTTCACGAGCCGCTTCCCTGAGCTCCTGAACGCGCGCGCCGACCGTTTTGATGAGCGCATCGAGGCCGGCACCGGTCACCGCGCTCGTGCGATACAGGCGCGGATCGAGCGGGCTTTCGACGAACTCGTTGCCGCCGACGCGCGCCAGCGAATCGGCGCGCACTTCCTCGGCCAGGCGACGAGCCGCCTCATCGGCACCCGGGGCATCGATCTTGTTGCCGACGACGACGCAGGGGCGCTCGGCAAGCTCGGGCGCATACAGCTCGAGCTCGCGCTTGATGATGCGGTAATCCTCGACCGGATCCCTGCCTTCATAGCCGCCCGTCAAGTCGACGACGTGGATGAGGATGGCGCTGCGCTCGATATGGCGCAGGAACTCGTGGCCCAGCCCCTTCCCTTCGTGAGCCCCTTCGATGAGACCCGGCACATCGGCGACGACGTAGCTGTATTCCTCGGTTTTGACAACGCCGAGATTGGGAACCAGGGTGGTGAAGGGATAGTCGGCGATCTTGGGCTTCGCCGCGGAGATGCGCGAGATCAGAGAAGATTTGCCCGCTGAAGGCACGCCGACCAAGGCAGCATCGGCCATGAGCTTCATCTCGAGTTCGATCCAGCACTCCTCGGCAGGGACGCCGAGTTCGGCGAAGGCAGGGGCTCGACGCGTCGGGGTGACGAAATGGGTGTTGCCACGGCCCCCCACGCCGCCGCGCGCCACGACGATGCTTTCCCCGTCGTGCGTGAGGTCGGCAATGACCTCGCCTACCTTCTTGCCCTCGTCATCGTACTCGCGCACAAGCGTGCCGACGGGAACCTTGAGAATCAGATCCTCGCCGTTCGCTCCGTTCATCTTGGAGCCCTTGCCGTGAGTTCCGCGCGTCGCCTTGAAATGATGCTTGAAGCGGTAGTCGATAAGCGAAGAGACGCGCAGGTCGGCCTGGACGATGACGTCCCCGCCGCGACCGCCGTCGCCGCCGTCGGGCCCTCCCTTGGGCACATGGGCCTCTCGACGAAACGACATGCAGCCGGCGCCGCCGTCCCCCGCTTTGACGAATATGCGAACTTTATCGGTAAACATGATGACTCGATTCTAAACGAAAAGCCCCCTGCGACGCAGAGGGCTTTGAAACTCGGGTGTAGCGGTATGCTTACGCCAGAGGACGGACATGCACCTTGCGGCGCGCGCCACGGGTGTACTCGACCGTGCCTTCGCACAGGGCGAAGAGGGTATCGTCCTTGCCGCGGCCTACATTTTCACCGGGGTGGAAATGCGTACCACGCTGACGAACGAGGATGACGCCCGCACCGACGTGCTCACCGGCAAAGCGCTTGCAACCAAGACGCTTGGATTCGGAATCGCGACCGTTGCGGATGGAACCTTGACCTTTCTTGTGTGCCATTTCATTCCCTCCTTTACGCTTCGATGGCGTTGATCTCGACGCGGGTCAGATTCTGACGATGACCACGCGTGCGCTTGTAGTTCTTGCGCTTCTTGAACTTGAAGACGATCTGCTTCTCGCCCTTGAACTGCTCGACGACCGTAGCGGTGACCTTGGTGGCCGCTGCCTTGGCAGGGTCAGCCTCGACCTTGTCGCCATCGACGACGCAGATGGCGGTCAGCTCGACCTGCTCGCCGACCTCGGCGTTGAGCTTCTCGATGTTGATCTTGTCTCCGGGGGCAACCTTGTACTGCTTGCCGCCCGTCTTCACGATTGCGTACATAACACTCCTCAATAGAAATAAACGCAAGGCGATAGCTTACCAGCGTGGCCGTAGCAAGTCAATGAAACGAGTCATTGCAACGAATGCACAGCCTCCGCGTATCATCGCACTTATTCCTGAGCTACCCGCTCTTCGGGGTAACCTGTTGAATAATACCAGAACCACGTGAAGATACCAGGAATTCCCTCGTCTTTTTTTGCGCTGAAGATCAGTGCGCCTCCGCCCAGTTCGCGCCAGAGGACACGTCGACGAGAAGGGGAACGGAAAGCTCGACGACGGACCGCATGGTCTCGGACAGAAGGCAGCTCACCTCTTCGAGCTCAGATGCAGGAACGGAAAGGTCGAGTTCGTCGTGGACCTGGAGCATGACGCGGGAGGAGAGCCCGCGCCTCTCGATCTCGTCGACGACCTGCCTCATGGCCAGCTTGATGATATCGGCGGCCGTTCCCTGCATCGGGTGGTTCATCGCCGTGCGCTCCCCGAAGGAACGCTGCGCGGCATTGCGGCTCTTCAGCTCGGGGATGTAGCGGCGCCGCCCAAACAGCGTCTCGGCGAACCCGTCCGCATGGGCCTTCGCAACGACCTCGTCGAGATAGGAGCGCACGCCGGGATGAACCTCGAAGTAGCGATCGATCATCTCCTTGGCCTCGTAGAACGGGATGTCGAGCGATTGCGCCAATCCGTAGGCCTGCTGCCCATAGACGATGCCGAAGTTCACTGCCTTAGCGCGGCTGCGAAGCGCCGGCGTCACCTCGTCGACCGGGATCCCGAACACGCGCGAAGCCGTGCTCGCATGGAAATCCGCGCCAGAGCGAAACGCCTCGATCAGATGCACATCGCCCGAAAGATGGGCCAAGAGGCGCAGTTCGATCTGGGAATAGTCGGCCGAGACGAACAGCTCCCCCGGCTCGAGCGCCGTGAAGCACGTGCGGATGCTGCGCCCGAAATCGGTTCTGACGGGGATGTTCTGCAGGTTCGGCTCGGAAGAGGAGAGACGCCCTGTCGTCGTGACCATCTCGTTGAACGACGTATGGATGAAGCCGTCCGAGGCGATCATGCGGGGAAGCGCATCGATGTAGGTCGACTTGATCTTCGCGAATTCGCGGTACTCGAGCACGAGAGACGGGAGCTCGTGTTCGGAGGAAAGCTCCTTGAGCACGCGGGCGTCGGTCGAGAAACCGCGCTGGGTCTTCTTCAAGGGGGTCAGGCCGATTACGTCGAACAGGATATGGGAGAGCTGCTTGGGGGAATCGACGTTGAACTCCTCCCCCGCCGATCGGTAGATCTCGGCGCGAAGGCGATCGATCTCGTCGCCGGTCGTGCGGGAAAGGGCAGCGAGGCGATCGACGTCGACAGCGGCACCCGTCCGCTCCATGCAGTTGAGGACGCCGACGAGGGGCGCGTCGATCTTCTCGTAGACCGAACGGACCTCATGATCATCGAGCGCGGCCGACAAGGGGTCGATAAGCGCCCGAAGCGCCGACGCCTCGAGCGCAAGGCGCGCAGAGGGGGAATCAACTTCGGGAAGAAGGATGCCGGCGTAGCGCTCGGCGAGGGTGGCAAGGTCGGCTGCCCCGTTGTTGGAGTCGACCACATACGCGGCGAGCGTCACGTCGAAGAAGCGCGCGTCAAGCACCTCTCGCGCGGTGATGTGCGCCTCCTTGCCGGAATCAGGCGGGAACGCGCACGACATGAGGCCCTTCGCGTCGGCGACGATGAAGCGCGAGGCGCGCTTGACGACGGCGGCGATGACCTCAAGCGCCGCGTCGCCGTCAAGATAGGCCGTCGGGCCCTGCGCGCGTAGCGCGACGCGGATCCCCTCGTCGAACAGCGAGGCCTGCTCCTCCTCGTCCCAGGCAAGGAAGAGCTCTTCGCCCTTATCGAGTGCCGCACCGACCAAGGCCAGAGCCTCATCGCCCTCGACGATTTCGTCCCAGCCCTCGATGGCCTCGTTCGAGGCGCTCTTCACGGCATCCGAGCCCGCAAAGGCGAGGACTTTGTTGAGGTGAGCCATGAAACGCACCTCGGTAAAGGCCCCGCTTACCGTCTGGGGGTCGAAATCGGGAAACGAAACCCGCTCAAGATCGATGTCGATGTCGGCATCCCTGACGATCGTGGCGACCCGACGCGAAAGGAAGGCGTCGTCTTTGTGCGTAACGAGGTTCTCGAGCTGCTTGCCCTTGAACTTGTCGAGGTTGTCGTAGATCCCCTCAAGGTCGCCGTACGCCTGAAGCATGGCCGCGGCCTTCTTGTCCCCGATGCCGGGAACACCGGGGATGTTGTCGGCCTTGTCCCCTTTAAGCCCCAGAAAGTCGGTGAACTGCGACGGCCTCACGCCGTAGCGCTCCTCCACTTCTTCGGGACCGTAAACGACCACATCGGTGATGCCGCGCTTCGTCGTGACGATGCTCGTAAGCTCGCTCGCCAGCTGATAGGCGTCCTTATCCCCCGTGACGAGAAGCGTCTTGTAGCCAAGCTCCTCATCGCGCGCGGCGATGGTGCCGAGGATGTCGTCCCCTTCCCAGCCCTTCAGGGACACGACCGGGACGTTCATCGATTCGAGAAGCTTCTCGATGACGGGGAACTGCACACGCAGATCGTCGTCCATAGGCGGGCGCTGGGCCTTGTACTGTTCGAGGGCCTCCATGCGAAACGCCGGACGCCCCTTGTCGAAAGCGCAGATCAGGGCATCGGGATGGGCGTCCTCGACGAATTTCATGACCATGGAGAGGAACCCGAACGCCGCGTTGGTGGGCGTGCCGTCGGGGGCCGTCATAGTAGGCGGAACGGCGTGGTAGGCGCGGTGCATCAGCGAATTGCCGTCGATGACG
Source organism: uncultured Eggerthella sp. (assembly GCA_959607715.1). GTDB lineage: Bacteria > Actinomycetota > Coriobacteriia > Coriobacteriales > Eggerthellaceae > Anaerotardibacter. Next base: position 147,644 of record CAUHNN010000003.1, read on the forward strand.
GCGATGGTCTTCGTCATGGATCGATCCTCTCGTTTCTCATCGCCTTGGATTATACCCAAGCCCCTTGCCCGCTTTCCGAAGAAGGCCCCTGCGCACACCCCCTCCCCAATCGCCGCACACCGGCGGCGAGCGGATAACGCCTGCCGCTCAAGGAGCGATTCGCCCCCTTTCCCCCATGGCTCACCTGCATGAACGACGATCGGGTCAAAGAATTACGCATCACCCCATTCCCTCAGAAGGAGGCCCCATGGAACTGCTCAAAGGAAAGACCGCCATCGTCACCGGCGGTACGCGCGGCATCGGATTCGCCATCGTCAAAGCCTTCCTCGACAACGGAGCGAAGGTCGCGCTCTGCGGATCGAGGGAAAGCACCGCGATGCGCGCCGTCGAGAAGCTCAAGGAGATCGACGGCTCGTACGAGGTGATGGGCATCTGGCCCGACATGAGCGATCCCGCCTCCATCGCCGCTGAGTTCGCCAAGGTCGCCGAGGCCTTCGGCCGCATCGACATCCTCGGGAACAACGCCGGCGTCTCGGCTCGCGAGTCGATCTACGACTACGACACGAAGGACTTCGACAGGACCATGGCCCTCAACGTCAACGCCGTCTTCTACTGCTGCAAGGCAGTCGCCCCCTTCATGAAGGAGCAGGGCGGCGGCGCGATCGTCAACACCAGTTCCATGGTGAGCATCTACGGCCAGCCCTCGGGTTGCGCCTACCCCGCTTCGAAATTCGCCGTCAACGGCCTGACCAAATCGCTCGCCCGCGAATTGGCCGTCGACAAAATCCGCGTCAACGCCGTCGCCCCGGGCGTCACGCACACCGACATGGTCGACGCACTGCCCAAGGAGATGATCGATCCCCTGATCGCCAGCATCCCCCTCGGGCGCATGGGAGAACCGGAGGACATCGCCAATGCCTACGTCTTCCTCGCCTCGGACATGGCCAGCTACATCTCGGGCGTCGTCCTTTCCGTCGACGGCCTGGCACGATCCTAGCGAACAGCCCTTCCCTTCCCCGGAATAACGAAATGGCGCCGCCGCCCACCGGGCGACGGCGCCTCATTCATGCACTGAAAACGAAGGCGACCTAGGCGTTCCAGAGGTAGCCGACGCCGCGAACCGTCTCGAGTCGCTGCGATAGCTCAGGACCGAGCTTGGCGCGAACGCGCCTGACATGGACATCGACCGTGCGGGATCCGCCGAAGTAGTCGAAGCCCCACACGCGCCGCAGGAGAGCATCGCGTGAATACGTACGCCCCGAATGCGTCACGAGGAAAGCGAGCAGCGCGTATTCGAGATAAGTGAAATCGACCGGCTCGCCGTTGACGGTGACCTGATACGTCGCGAGGTTGATGGTCATCCCGTCGACCGAAACGAAATCGTCCGCCGAGCCCTCCGCCCCCGGCCACAGCAACTGACGAATGCGCAAAGAGCACTCTTCGTGGCTCGCGCCGTGAACGACGAAGTCGCAATGGATGGAAACCGGCACGCGAAGATCGCCGAGCATGGACTCCCGCACGATCAGGAGAAGCGGAATACGCCCATCTTCGGCAAGCACACGCTCGATATCGACAAGGGAAGGAAGGAGCTCGTCGGTCAACTCGTAGATGACCAGATCGTAAGAAGGGTTTTCCGACAAGAGTTTCTTGAATTGCATGGAAGAACCTGCTGCCACGTCCACATCCAAACCGGAAAGGACCGCCTGGAACTTATGGGCGTTATCGAGGCTGTCCGCCACGAAGACGACGTTCTTCCTTCTTTGAAATAAACCCGTATCCACTTACAGCACTCCCAGGTATTGATCGATTTCCCAAGCGGAGACGTGGCGTTGGTACAGCTCCCACTCCTCGCGCTTGGCGCTCACCAAAAACGAATGGATGTGCTCGCCGAGAACCTCGCGCATCAAATCGGACTCGGCGAACAGCTCGACCGCCTCACCAAGCGACTCGGGCAGGACGGCGATGCCACGCTCCTTCAGCACACTGCGAGAGGCAAGCCCCCCGTTGTCGGCGACGGAAGCGGGAAGCTCGAGCTCTTCCTCAATGCCCTTCATGCCGGCGGCAAGAACCGCCGCGAAGCAAAGGTAAGGATTCGCGGACGGATCGGGATTGCGCAGCTCGACGCGGCACGCCTCTTCCTTGTGGGGCTTGTAACCGGGGATGCGCACCAGGGCGGTGCGGTTGTTGCGCGCCCACGTGATGCGGATCGGCGCTTCCCCGCCGGGAACGAGCCGCTTGTAGGAGTTCACCGTGGGATTGGTGAGCAGGCAGTACTCGGGAGCGTATTTCAGCAAGCCCGCGATGTAGTGCTTCGCAAGGGCCGAGAGGTTGAATCCATCCGGATCGTCCGCATCGAAGAAGGCGTTGTTGCCTTCGGCGTCGAAGAGGCTCTGGTGGATGTGCATACCCGAGCCGGGAGCGTCGCTGATGGGCTTGGGCATGAACGACGCGTAAACGCCGTACTTCGCCGCGATCTCCTTCACGGCGAGCTTGTAGGTCATCACGTTGTCCGCCATCGTGAGCGCATCGGCGAAGCGCAGATCGATCTCCTGCTGGGAAGGGCCGCTTTCATGGTGCGAATACTCGACGGGAATGCCCATCTTCTCGAGGGTGAGAATGGTATCGCGCCTCAAGTCGCTGGCCATGTCGAGCGACGTCAAATCGAAATAGCCGCCTCGATCGAGCGGTTCGGTGCAACTCGAATCCTTGAAGTAGAAATACTCGAGCTCGGGACCGACGTTCATCGTATAGCCCTGCTGCGCAGCCTTGGCCACCTGGCGCTTGAGCACCGTACGGGAATCGCCATCGAAGTAGTCGCCCTCGGGCGTCTTTATCGAGCAGAACATGCGGGCAACGGCATTATGCTCGGGACGCCAGGGAAGGATCTGGAACGTCGAGGCCTCGGGATAGGCGAGCATGTCCGATTCACTGTCGAGCGCGAAGCCGCGCACGCAGCTCCCGTCGAAGCCCATGCCCTCTTCGAAGGCGTTTTCAAGCTCGCTCGGGATAACGGCGAAGGACTTCATGCGGCCGAGCACGTCGCAGAACCAGAAACGCACAAAGTGGACATCGCGGCTTTTCACGGTTTTCAGCACGAAATCCTGATCAGGGCTGCTTGCCATGGCACATCCTTTCTTCTTGTATTCGCCCATTATAACGAGCGTCATGTTGCAACCATGTTTCGTAAGCGTCAAAACCACCGCGTCTTAACAACCTGATCCGTATCCGCGACAATCC